>CAZBAK010000053.1:0-10635 GCA_964489715.1 uncultured Tissierella sp.
GTTCAAAAAGAACATTATTTAAGAGAACAGATGAAGGCTATCCAAAAAGAATTAGGACAAGATGTTGGTTCAGAAGAAGAAGTGGGAGAGTATAAAGAGAAAATAGAAAGCTTTGAATTATCTGAAGAAATAGAAGAGAAACTATTGAAGGAAGTTGATAGGCTTAACCAATTGTCTCCTAACTCACCTGAAGTGGGTATGCTTAGAACTTATTTAGATTGGGTAATAGAACTGCCTTGGAATGCTGAGTCAGAGACAGAGATAAACATTAAAAGAGCCCGTGAGATACTTGATGAAGATCACTATGGCCTAGAAGATGTAAAGGAAAGAATACTTGAATTTATAGCCCTTAAAAAGCTTACAAGTACTATGAAAGGTCCGATTCTTTGCTTGGTAGGGCCACCTGGAGTTGGTAAAACTTCAATAGCTAAATCTATAGCTAGATCTCTGGATAGAGATTTTGTAAGAATGAGTCTTGGTGGAGTAAGAGATGAAGCTGAAATAAGAGGGCACAGAAGAACTTATATTGGAAGTATGCCAGGAAGAATTATAGCTTCTATGAAAAAAGCAAAGACAAAAAATCCTGTATTCTTATTCGATGAGATAGATAAGGTCAGCAATGATTATAGGGGAGATCCTGCAAGTGCTCTTTTAGAAGTATTGGATCCTGAACAAAACAAAGATTTTACTGATCATTTCTTAGAAGTACCTTTTGATTTATCCAAGGTGTTTTTTGTAACTACTGCTAATAGTACTTCATCTATTCCAGCAGCACTTTTAGATAGAATGGAAGTTATAGATATAAGCGGTTATACAGAGGAAGAAAAGATGCAAATTGTAGATAAATATCTTCTACCAAAACAAATTAAAGAACATGGATTAAAAAAAGAAAATGTAAATATCTCTAAAAATGTAGTTGAAGATGTTATAAATTTCTATACTAGAGAAGCGGGAGTGAGAAATTTAGAGAGAAACATTGCCAATCTTATAAGAAAGTCTGCTAAGCGAATAGTAGAAGAAGAAATAAATACTGTGAGAATAAACACTAGTAATCTTTCAAATTACTTAGGAGCTCCAAAGTATAGGTATGATTTAGTTGAAAAAGAAAATCAAATTGGAGTAGCCACAGGTTTAGCCTGGACACAAGCAGGAGGAGAAACTTTATCTATAGAGGTAAATATTGTAAAAGGCACAGGAAAGATACAACTTACAGGTAAGCTTGGAGATGTTATGAAGGAATCTGCCATGGCTGCCATAAGCTATACTCGAGCAAATTCAACAAAGCTTGATATAGAAAGTGATTTTTATAAAAATAAAGATATCCATATACATGTGCCTGAAGGTGCTATACCTAAAGATGGACCATCTGCAGGAGTCACTATGGCAACTGCTGTTATATCTGCGCTTTCAAATAGGCCAGTATATAATACTGTAGCTATGACAGGTGAAATAACTTTAAGAGGAAGGGTATTGCCAGTTGGGGGAATAAAAGAAAAAGTACTAGCAGCTCATAGAATGGGCATAGAAAAAATCCTTATTCCCTATGAAAATAAAAGAGACTTGGAAGAAGTATCAGAAAAAATTAGGAAAAAAATAGATTTTAAATTTATGAAAAACATAGATGAAGTTTTAAATGAAGCTTTAGTAAAAGGAAATGAAGACAATGAAAATAATTAGTAGTGATTTACATGCCATAGCAGTAGATCCAAAAGGATATCCAGAAGATGATCTTCCTGAAATAGCATTTGTAGGTAGATCCAATGTAGGTAAATCTTCATTTATTAATTCTATGATAAATAGAAAAAATTTAGCAAGAACCAGTGGAAAACCAGGTAAAACTAGAACTATAAATTTTTATATTATTAATGATGAGTTTAGATTTGTTGATTTACCAGGATATGGCTATGCAAGGGTATCAAAAAAAGAGCAGGATAAGTGGAAGGATATAATAGAAACCTATCTATCCAGCAGGAAAAATTTAGCAGAGATTGCTCTTATAGTAGATATAAGGCATGAACCAACAGAGCAAGATGTAATGATGTATGATTGGATAAGATCTTTTGGTTATAGAGGTATAGTTGTTGCAACCAAGGCGGATAAAATATCTAAGGGTAAATATCATAGGAATTTAAAGATAATAATAGATAAGCTAGGTCTTGAAGATAAAAACTTAATAATTCCATATTCAGCAATAGATAAAAAAAATGTTGAAAGGGCTTGGAATATGTTTGAATCTTTAATATAGATATTTATAAAATTAAAAGACCAACCATATGGTTGGTCTTTTATGTATTATTCTTTTTCAAATAAATCTTTAGTAGCTCCACATATAGGACATACCCAATCTTCTGGCAAGTCTTCAAAAGCTACACCAGGTTCAATATCTCCATCTGGATCTCCTTCTGCTGGATCATATACCCAACCACACGGTTGACATACCCATCTTTCCATTATAATTCCCTCCTTATTATTGTTAAATAATAATATATATAAATTATAACAAAGATAAGTAAAAAATACAATTAAAAATAAAAAAGATTGTATAAGATTTAATGGGGTAAAAGGAAAGTATATAGAACAAATAGATAGAATAATTATAATGGATGTGATAAAATGAATTATACTTACAGAGGCTCAATTCATAGTGACTTGAGTTTGGTGAAAAATTTCGTAGAAAACATATTAGATAAACTTGATGAAATGATAGATGATAAAGATATTATATTTGAGATTAGATTGATCATAAATGAATTAATTATAAATGGTATATTTCATGGGAATAAATATGTAGAAGCTAAAAAAGTCAATATAGGAATAGAACTTAAAAGCGATAAACTTGTTATAGATGTAGCAGATGAAGGTTCGGGTATACACTATGACTTTGACTCCTATAATCCTATGGAACTGAAGTGCAGAGGAAGAGGCTTGGTCTTAGTTGAAGGCCTTTCAGATGAATTAATTTTAGATAAAAATCAGATCAGAGCAGTCAAATATCTTTCTTAGTTTAAATTATCATAAATTTAATTTAAAAGTATATCTAATGAACTGGCATAATCCGTCATGCCAGTTTTTCAATGCAAATTTATGTAAATTTTCAAAGTAAATTAATAATAGATAGCAGACTATCTATTTAAAAGAGAGGAATTAATTATAAAGATGAAAAGAGAAGATATAAGAAATATAGCAATAATAGCCCATGTAGACCATGGAAAGACTACACTTGTAGATAGCTTGTTAAAACAATCAGGAGTATTTAGAGAAAACCAAGATGTTCAAGATCGAGTAATGGATTCGGGGGATATAGAAAGAGAAAGAGGAATAACTATTCTCTCTAAAAACACAGCAGTTCATTATGGAGATACAAAGATAAATATAATAGATACACCAGGACATGCTGACTTTGGAGGAGAGGTGGAGAGGGTATTAAATATGGTAAACGGGGTAGTAATTCTTGTAGATGCCTTTGAAGGACCTATGCCTCAAACAAAATTTGTATTAAAAAAAGCACTTGAGTTGAAGCATCCAGTGATTGTATGTATAAATAAGATTGATAGGCCAGAGGCTAGACCAGAGGAAGTTATAGATGAAGTATTAGATCTCTTAATAGAACTTGGAGCAGAAGAAGACCAGCTTGATTGTCCTTTTGTCTATACTTCAGCAAAGGAAGGTACTTCAAGCTTAGATCCAAATAAACAAGAAAAAGATATGAAGGCCTTATTTGAAACAATACTAGAATATACTCCAGCTCCAGATGGTAATCCACAAGAGCCACTTCAAGTATTGATATCAACTATAGACTATAATGAATATGTAGGTAGAATAGGCGTTGGTAAGATAGAGAGAGGAAGCATAAGGGTAAATCAAGAAGCCTTACTTTTAAATAAACTTGACCCAGATAAAAAAGAAAAAATAAAAATAGGAAAACTATATGAATTTGAAGGCTTAGATAGGGTAGAAGTAGAAAGCGCTCAAGCAGGTAGTATAATAGCTATAGCAGGTATTACAGATATAAACATAGGAGATACAATTTGTCCAGTAGATAGCCCAGAAGCACTTTCCTTTGTAAAGATAAGCGAACCTACTTTGGCTATGACTTTTTCAGTAAACAATAGCCCATTTGCGGGAAAAGAAGGAAAGTTTGTAACCTCTAGACAAATTAGAAATAGACTATATAGGGAACTTCAAACAGATGTTGGTCTAAGGGTTGAAGATACTGATGCAACTGACGCATTTAAAGTATCAGGTAGAGGGGAACTACACTTATCTGTCTTAATAGAAACTATGAGACGTGAAGGTTATGAGTTTCAAATATCAAAGCCAGAAGTGTTATTTAAAGAAGAAAATGGCAAAAAGTTAGAGCCAATTGAAAGAGTTATAATAGATGTATCCAATGATTTTGTAGGAGCTGTCATTGAAAAGCTTGGTCAAAGAAAAGGTGAACTTGTAAGCATGACAGAGCCTAGTGGTGGATATGCAAGGCTAGAATTCATAATACCTTCTAGGGGGCTTATAGGCTATAGACAAGAATTTATGACAGATACAAAAGGTAATGGTATTATAAATACTATTTTTGAAAATTATGCTCCCTATAAAGGAGATATTCCAAGAAGAACAGTAGGATCTATTATTGCATTTGAAACTGGGGAAACTACTGCCTACGGTCTTCATGCTGCAGAAAGTAGAGGAACATTATTTCTTGGCCCAGGAGTTCCGGTTTATGCAGGTATGATAGTAGGAGAGAATCCAAATGGACAGGATATGGAGGTCAATGTGGTTAGAAAAAAACAACAGACCAATGTGCGTGCATCTGGTTCTGATGACTCTCTAAGACTATCACCAGCAAATATAATGAGTTTAGAAGAAGCCTTAGAATTTATAGAAGAAGATGAACTTATAGAAGTGACGCCACTTTCCTTTAGAATGAGAAAGAGAATATTAGACTCAACTAAAAGATATAGATCAAAAAAATAAATAAGAGTTAAAGGATCTCTTTAAAAAATGTATAAGCAATAAATCTAAAATCATCTCTTAGGCTAAATAACAAGAGATGATTTTTTATATTCAAAATTATTCTAGTGTAAATTCATCATGATAGCCTTTAAAGGGAATAAAAGAGATATAATGTCCATTAAACTTTGTTTTTCACCCTATAATTTAGTATAATAGAGTAGAAGTTTATATATTGACAATTAAAATTTTGATGGGGGGCTTTTTATGAATATTAAACTTATGACAGATAGTGCTAGTGACTTGCCAGAGGATCTAATAGAAAAGTATGATATAGATGTATTGCCTTTATATGTATTAGATGGAGATAAGGAATACCTAGATAGGATAGAGATATCACCAGAAAAGGTATTAGAAGATATGAAGACGGGAACAGTATATAAGACAGCACAAGTAAGCCTAGAAGCCTTTTTAAATAAATTTAGAGAATATCTTGAAAAAGATCAGACTATTATCTATATATCTTTTTCCAGTGAGCTATCAGGGACCTTTAGCAATGCTTATATTGCAAAAGAAAGCTTGAAAACAGAGTATCCAAATGGTGATATAGTTGTAATAGATTCAAAGGCTGCTTCTGGAGGACTAGGATTTATAGTATTAGAAATAGCTAAAATGATCGAAAAAGGATCCACAAAAGATGAAGTCCTAGAGAGATTAGAAAAGCTTATGGAGAGTATAGAGCATATATTTACAATTGATGATATAGAATATTTATATCGAGGTGGTAGGGTATCTAAAGCTCAAAATATAATAGGAGGCCTACTTAGTATAAAACCTATTTTATGGGTGGATAAGGGAAGACTTGAACCCTTAGAAAAAGTTAGAGGTAAAAACAAAGTTTTGAAATCTATGCTGGATATTATAGAGAGATTAAAGGGAGAGACAGATCTTAAGGAACAGACTATTATAATAACCCATGGTAATGATTTAGAAGCTGCAAACAAGCTAAAAGAAATGATGATGGAAAGATTTGGAGTGGAGAAATTTATAATAAATACCATAGGTTCAGTAATAGGAGCCCATGCAGGTCCAGGAACATTGGCCGTATTCTTTTTAAAGGAAAATGTTTAATAGAAGATTGGAATGAAATTTATAAAAATTATTAGAGACAGAGTAAAATTTAAAAAATAATTTTATTCTGTTTTCTGTATAAAGAAGTTTAATAAGAAAGTACTTTAATATAAAATAAATCAAACAAATAAAAGACTAAATGTTAGGATGATAAAGATGAAAAATGTAGCTGCTTTTTTTGATATTGATGGAACAATATTTAGAAATTCACTAATGATAGAGCATTTTCAAAAACTTATGAACTTTGAAGTAATAGACCCTGCTATCTGGTATACAAAGGTAAAAGAGGTATATTTAGAGTGGGAAAGAAGATTTGGAGATTTTGAAAAATATCTTGAACTTCTGGCAGGAGTTTATCTAGAAGAATTAAAGGGTATTGATAAGGCTTATATAGAGTTTATAGCAGCTCATGTTATAAAGGTAAATGGTGATATGGTATATAAATATTCAAGAAACCAAATTGAATTCCATAAAAAAATGGGTCACAAGATATTTTTTATATCTGGGAGTCCAGATTTTTTAGTCTCTAAAATGGCTGAAAAATATGATGTAACAGAATATAGGGGTTCTCTATATAAGGTAGATGAAGAAAATAAATTTACTGGAGAATTAGTTAAAATGTGGGATTCAAAGAGTAAGAAAAAGGTTTTAAACGAACTTATAGAAAAATATGATGTAGATTTAGAAAACAGCTATGCTTATGGAGATACCACTGGAGATCTATCAATGCTCAAACTTATGGGCAACCCTATAGCTATTAATCCTAATCTACCTTTACTTGAAGCAATAAAAAAAGATAAGTACTTACAGGAAAAAGCTATTATAATAGTAGAGCGTAAAAATGTGATATATAAATTAGATCACAATGTGGAGACTATATAAAAGAAAGGATATCCTGCAGGATATCCTTTCTTTTATATAGTCTTATAAGCCTTCTAATTCTTTTATAAATCTTGAAGCTTCTTTTAGATTGCCATTGATAGATTTAGCTGTTAAAAGAGTCAAAGTCTTTTTGGCCCTAGTCATGCCTACATAAAAAAGCCTTCTTTCTTCTTCTAAATTCTCTATATTGCCCTTGTTAAAATCCTCTATACTACTTGCACTTGGGAAATCACCATCTGTAAGATCTACAATATATACATTTTCATATTCAAGACCCTTTGCTCCATGGATTGTAGATAGATTTATTCCCTGCTTATCCTTAGAGGAATTCCTACAAAGTTTTTCTAGTTTATTAAGTTTTTTAAGAAATGAATCTAAATCTTCACAATCTTTACTTATCATTTTCAAATAGAATAAAATTGTTGAAAGATTATCATATACATAGCCAAATTTAGTTGAATTATCTTTTAAAAAGTCACCATAGTCCAAAGTGTTTTCTATAAAATAAATAGCATCTTCAACATTTAAACGAGATAGTTTTTTAAAATCTAACTTAAGATTCTTCATATTTCTCTTTTGGAATTCTTTTAAGCCAGGGAAATCTATAATTCTTTGGAAGACATTAAGATTTTTATTTAATGTTTTAGCATAATTAATCTGTTTTTTAGAGATATAACCTTTCATCTTGTAATAGAAATTTTCAAATAAATCTAGATCTTCAGGATTTTTAGAAAAGTTTATAAAATCAATTATATCTTTAATAATCCAATGGTTAAAAAATTTAAGGGTTTTATCCTGTGTATAAAAGGGAATCTTTTTATTAGATAAAACTTCCATCAATCCAATAGATGATAGATTATTTCTATAGAGAATACTAGTATCTTGTATATTTTTATCCTCCAAGTCTTTTATTAAATAATCATACTGGTCTTCAAGTGTTCTTAACTTTACTATATTAATAGGTTCTATAGAGGGATTAAGGGTATAAATATTTTTATTATATCTTAGGGAGTTAGATTTTATAAAATTATTAGATATGGTTACTATATTGCTAGATGATCTATAGTTCTCCTCCATAAAATATATTTTTCCGTCTTTATAGTGCCTATTAAAATCAAGCAAACCCTTTGGATAGGCTCCTCTAAATCCATAAATAGATTGATCGTCATCGGCCACTATAAACAAGTTGTTTTTAGGTAGGGAGAGAAGTTTAATAATTTCAAATTGTATTTTTGAAGTATCTTGCCCTTCATCTACCTGTATAAATTCATATTTATCTCTATATTTATTTAGTAGATAAATATCTCTATTGAGTATTTCCCAGCTAATTGTTAGCATATCATCAAAATCCAATAGATTATTATCTCTTTTATAAACTTCATATCTATTAAAAATGCTTTTGAAATTATTTATATCTAATTTATATTCTTCTAAGAATTCCTCAACAGTAAGCATCATATTTTTTATATAGCCTATAGAATTTATTAGGGACTCTAATTTTTCTTCTGTAATATAAGTTTTATTTATATTGAGATATATTTGTTTTAAGAGAGCAAATTTATTTATCTCCTTATTATTTTCTATAAGTTTATATTTTATATTATTTCGATAAGAATATTCACTTATTAGCCTATAGCAAAATGCATGTATAGTTGAAAAATTAATGTTTCTAGAGTCTATATCTGGAAATGTATTAATAAATCTATCTTTCATATCCAGAGCAGAGGCCCTGCTAAAAGTTATAGATAGTATATTTAAAGGATCTATATTTAAATTATGTATAAGATTATAAGTTCTATGGATTAAAACAGTAGTCTTTCCAGCACCAGGAACAGCTAAAACTAGTGCAGGGTTTTTTGTATGTTTGATTGCATTCCTTTGGTCTTTACTAAGTAACAAATTTATTACCTGCCTTTATCTATAATTTTTACTACTTTATATTACCATATAGATAGAGAATTATAAAGTTAGAAGAGGTATTAGTAGAGTTTTACTTTTATATATTAAGGTATAATATATAATAGAGATAAGAAAAGTGAAGGTGAAAAAATGAAAAAGACATTAAAAAAATTTGATGATTATTTTATAAAAATTATAAATGGTAGGATGAATAATAGATTTTTAGATTCTTTTATGTATAGGATAACAGATTTTGGTGGGGCAATTTTTACAAGTATTTTAGCCTTATCTTTAATAATTTTTGGTAATAGATCTATAAGGATTATAGGTTTAGAAGCTATTGCAGCTCTTATGATAAGTCAAAGCATAGTTCAAATATTGAAAAAAGGTTTTGGAAGAGAAAGACCCTACAAGATGGTACAGAATATAAATACCTTTAAGATAGAATTACCAGATTTTTCTTTTCCCTCTGGACACACTACGGCTAGTTTTTGTATGGCCGCTATAATATCATTGAATATACCTAAACTATCTATAGTATTATATTTTTTTGCACTGCTTGTTGGAATATCTAGAATATATCTAGCTGTTCACTACCCATCTGATGTTATAGTAGGTATATTCCTTGGAGTAACTTCTTCCTTAGTGGTTCATGTTTATCTATTAAATTATGTAATAGATTTTGCAAAATGGTTTTCCTTAGTATAGATATAGTATATAATAATATGTAATAAAACAAACAGGGGGATGAAAGATGAATATAAATAATTTTTTAAATAACAGAAGAAGTGTAAGAGAATTTAGAGATAGACCTTTGAATCCAGATAAAATCAAGGAAATCAAAAGAGTTTTAAAAGAGCTACTAAGTGAAGAGGAGAAAAAACATATAAACTTTCATATCTATGAAAATGGAAAGATAATTTCAAAAGCTTTAGAAGGTAAAGCTGGATATGCTGGTGTTATGATAGAAAGTCCTCATTACATAGCTATAGATTTTAAGGATTTAGAAGATAAAACAATAATCGAAGCAGGTTATTCTATGCAAAGTTTATTAACTGAAATTATTAATTTAGATCTTGATACCTGTTGGATCACAGTCAATAATGTTTCAAAAGAATTAAGAAAAAGCATATTTGGAACAGAAACTACAAATGTAGAATATCTTTTAGCTATTGGAAAGGAAAGAAGAAAAAATCCTTTTGAAAAAAGACCTACTAGCACAAAGATAAGTGTAGAAGAAATAGTCTATAATGAAAGTATAGGAAATACTTTTAGTGTTGAAGAGCTAGAAGATAAAGGATTAATGGATATATTTTTCTATGTAAGATTTGCACCATCTACTAAAAACTTGCAACCATGGAGATTTTTAGTGAAAAATGATGAGATAGAATTATTATTGATGTATGATCAATGGTACCAGTCTATACTTATTGATGCTGGTATAGTTATGTACTATTTTGAGAAACTTGCAAACTATCAAGGAATAAACAATAAGTGGGAGCTAATTAACTCACAAGAAATAGTAGAAGAAAACTATAAATATAGAAAAATAGCCAAGATTAAACTTTAAAGCACCTAAGGGTGCTTTTTTCTCTATTATTAAACGGATGCATAATAGGGATCAAAAGCGAATTAAAGATATAATCATTTTTATATGTAGGGGAGATCTTAGATCTCCCGGCTGTTATCCTGTAGAGGTGCACCTTTGGTCGCCTGGCTTTTATCTTGTAGGGCCCTACATTTTAGGATATTCAAATCAAATTAAATCATCTTTAA
>CAZBAK010000054.1:0-10606 GCA_964489715.1 uncultured Tissierella sp.
TGCCCTTTCAATAAGAGCAGTGACAGATAAACCTATAAAATTTGTAGGAATGGGTGAAAAGTTAGATGAATTAGAAGCATTTCATCCAGATAGAATGGCCTCTAGAATATTGGGCATGGGAGATGTTTTAAGCTTTATAGAAAAAGCACAGGCAAATATAGATACTGAAAAAGCTATGGAGCTTGAAAAAAAGATTAGAACATCACAATTTACCTTTGATGATTTTCTTGATCAACTAGAACAGATGAAGAACATGGGACCATTAGATGAGCTACTTGGCATGATTCCAGGTATGAATTCTAAAGCTTTAAAAGGTTTAAATGTTGGTGACAAAGAGGTAGGGAGAATAGAAGCTATTATTAAATCTATGACTAAAAAAGAAAGACAAACTCCTGAAATCATAGACAGTAGTAGAAGAAAGAGAATAGCAAATGGTAGTGGTACTTCTATTACTGAAGTAAATAAGTTATTAAAACAATTTAGAGAAACTAAAAAGATGATGAAGAAATTTACTGATATGGAAAAAACCATGAAGAAAAAAGGGAAATTTGGTTTACCCTTTTTCTAATAGATATTAGACTTTAAAGGAGGTGAAAAAGATGGCGGTAAAAATAAGATTAAAAAGAATAGGTGCTAAGAAAACTCCATTTTATAGAATAATCGTTGCTGATTCTCGTTCTCCAAGAGACGGTAGATTTATTGAAGAAATTGGATACTACAACCCTTTAACTGAGCCTAAAACTGTTAAAATAGATAATGAAAGAGCTCAAAATTGGTTAGGTAATGGTGCTAAACCAACTGATAGTGTGGATAGACTATTTAAAACAAATGGTGTATATGAGTCAAAAGTTGAAGAGAATACTGAAGAAAACACTGAAGAATAATTCTAGGAGGTGTAACTATGGGTGAGTTAGTAGAATATATTGCAAAGTCACTGGTAGATAATCCGGAAGAAGTAAGTGTAAATGAAATTGAAGGTTCTAAGTCTGTAATTATAGAACTAAGGGTAGCTGAAGATGATATGGGAAAAATCATAGGAAAACAAGGAAGAATTGCTAAGGCTATTAGAACTGTTGTTAAAGCTGCAGCAATAAAAGAAAACAAAAGAGTTGTTGTTGAAATAATACAATAATTTGTTTTTCTTAAATTGATGGTAGGTGTAAGTATGGAACGTATCTTAGTTGGGAAAATTGTAAATACACATGGAATAAAAGGAGACTTAAAAGTATATCCCTATACTGACAATATAAAGAGATTCTCTAAGCTTAAAAGAATATATATAGGTGAAGAGGAACTAGCAGTCCAAATAGAAAGTGTAAAATATCATAAAGAAATGGCTTTGATAAAATTAAAAGAATTCAACAATATAAATGATGTGCTTTTCTTAAAGAATAAGCTTGTCTATATTGATGGAGTGGATAAAGTCAAATTACTTAAGGATAATTATTTTATAGATGATCTTATAGGCTGTGAAGTATTTGATTTAGAAGGAAACTCAATAGGTCATATAAAAGATGTATTGCAAAATTCTAGTAACGATATATATATAATAGAAGACAAAAACAAAGAATATTTAATTCCTGCTGTTAAAGAATTTATTAAAGATATAAATATAAATAAAAAAAAGATAGTGATAGATCCTATTGAAGGAATGATAGAATGAAGATAGATATTCTAACTTTATTTCCAGAGTTTTTTTCTAATATACTAAATTGGAGTATCATAGGTAGAGCTATAGATGAGAAGATCTTGGATATAAATTGTATAAATGTAAGAGATTTCTCTAGGAATAAACATAGAAAAGTAGATGATTATCCCTTTGGAGGAGGGCCAGGTATGGTAATGACTCCACAGCCAATATATGATGCGATAGAAAGTGTAAGAGAAGAAAAAACTAAAACAATATATTTATCACCACAAGGAAAGAAATTAACACAGGAAATAGTTAATGATCTGTCCAAAGAAAAACATATAGTATTACTATGTGGACACTACGAAGGTATAGATAATAGAGTTATTGAAAACTATGTTGATGAAGAAATTTCTATAGGAGATTATGTATTAACTGGAGGAGAAATCCCAGCTATGGTAATCATAGATGCAGTTACAAGGTTGTTACCAGGAGTTTTAAAGAATGAAGAATCTTTTCAAGAAGAGTCTCATTACCATGGATTGCTGGAACATCCGCAATATACAAGGCCTAGAATTTTTAATGATCTTGCTGTCCCAGAAGTAATATTATCTGGAGATCATAGTAAAATTGAAAAATGGAAAAAAGTCCAGTCCTTAAAAGCAACACTTATTAAAAGACCAGATTTATTCTCAAGTATAGTTTTAGATAAAGAAGATGAAAATCTGTTATTAGAGATAAAGAAAGAACTAGATGAAAATAGTTGAATTGAAATTTTCCCTATGTTATAATACTCAAGATGAGAATACGGATGGTCCTCTGCTTTTATAGCAAGAACATTTAAGAAAGAATGGAGGTTTGAATAATGGATATAATAAAAATGATTGAAGATGAACAATTAAGAGATGATATACCTGACTTTAATGTAGGTGACACTGTTCAAGTTCATTATAGAGTTGTAGAAGGATCTCGTGAGAGAATTCAGGTCTATGAAGGTACAGTATTAAAGAAACAAGGTGGAGGAGCTAGTGAAGCTTTCACTGTAAGAAGACTTTCTTATGGTATAGGAGTAGAGAGAACATTCCCTTTACATTCTCCAAGAATTGATAAACTTGTTGTTAGTAGAAAAGGTAAAGTTAGAAGAGCAAAATTATTCTACTTAAGAGAAAGACAAGGTAAATCCTCTAAAGTTAAAGAAAAGCAAATGTTTTAAATTAAAATGGGACTATATAGTCCCTATTTTTATATTTATTTAAAGGGTGATAAAAGTGAATATTAATTGGTATCCAGGACACATGAAAAAAACTAAAGAATCTTTAGAAAAGAATATTTCTATGGTTGATATAGTATATGAACTTATAGATGCTAGGGCTCCTATAAGTAGCCAAAATCCTATAATTGATGATATTGTTAAAGATAAGCCTAGGATTACAATATTAAATAAATCAGATTTGGCTAATAGTAGACAAAATAAGCTATGGAAAGATTATTTTGAAAGTAAGGGTATAGCTACAATTTTTATGAATTCTATATCTGGTAAAGGTATAGATGAGCTTATAAAGCTTTCACTTGAAAAGACGAGAGAAAAAAGAGAAAGATATCTAGAAAGAGGCGTTCAAAACAAAGCTATTAGAGCTATGATATTAGGAATTCCCAATGTTGGAAAATCGACACTTATAAATACATTATCAGGTAGGAAGGGCGCTAAAATTGGCAACAAGCCAGGTATAACTAAAATGAATCAGTGGATAAAAACAAAAGCTGGCTTGGAATTGTTAGATACTCCTGGTATACTTTGGCCTAAATTTGAAGATAAAAAAGTAGGTCTTAATTTAGCATTTATTGGATCGATTAAAGATGAAATTTTAGATATAGAAACTTTAGCTTTAAAGCTTATTGAAAAACTTATGGAAATAGAGCCACATAATTTAGAGAAAAGATATAAATTAAAGATAGAAAAGAAAACTCCTCTTGAAGTAATGGAAGAAATCGGTGTAAAAAGAGGATGTATAATTCGTGGTGGAGAAATAGATTATAGCAAGGTAAGTACTATAGTCTTAGATGAATTTAGAAAAGGTATAATAGGAAATATAACATTAGAAACACCACAAAAGAGTGATCCTATTGATTAATTTTGAAGAAAATATTTACTTAAAAGGATATAATAATATTGCATGTATTGATGAGGTAGGAAGAGGATGTCTACTAGGAGATGTAGTTGCATGTGCAATTATACTTCCTAAAGGTTTGGAGATAGAAGGTGTTAGAGATTCTAAAAAGCTAACTCCTAAAAAAAGAGATCTTCTCTATGATATTATAATAGAAAATGCAATAGCTTATGGGATAGGAAGAGTTAACTCAAAAACAATTGATAAAATAAATATAAAGGAAAGTACAAGGCTTGCCATGAAAATGGCAGTTGAAAATATTAGAGATAAGGCTGGAAAGGCTATTGTTCCAGATTATCTTTTGATAGATGCTGAAACTGTGTATATGGATATACCACAGGCTGGAATTATAAAGGGCGATGATAAATCTCATGGGATTGCCTGCGCCTCAATAATAGCTAAAGTCTATCGAGATAGGCTTTGTATTAAATGGGAAGATGAGTATCCAGGATATAACATAAAGCAACATAAGGGCTATGGAACAAAAGAGCATAGAGAAAATATAAAATTATTAGGTGCAACACCGATCCATAGAATGTCCTTTTTAAAAAGAATTATAAAATAGAGAGGTAATGCTTATGAAAACTAATCTTTCAAAAGGAAAACAAGGTGAATCTTTAGCAAGAGACTACATACTAAATAAGGGATATAAAATTCTAGAAATGAATTACACTAGTAAAATAGGAGAAATTGATATTATAGCCTTAGATAAAGATATATTAGCTTTTATTGAAGTTAAAACTAGATCTAATATAAATTTTGGATATGCCTATGAAGCAGTAAATTATAAAAAGCAGAAAAAAATTATAAATACATCATATATTTATATAAAACATAAAAATATAAAGAATATTCAGATAAGATATGATATTATAGAGATATATTTAGGAAAGCATACAGATATTAATCATATCAAAGATGCTTTTGGCCTTTAATTAAAGCAAATATTTATATAAAGTAAAGTGAATAAAAATATATTCTCAGAAAAGAGGGCTTATATGTATTCAAAGATAAATACTTGTACTTTACAAGGACTAATTGCTCATATAATTGAAGTAGAGATAGATCTTTCAAGAGGTATGCCAGTTTTTAATATTGTTGGCTTGCCAGATGCTTCTATTAGAGAATCCAAGGAAAGAGTCAGATCTGCAATAAAAAATAGTGGCTATGATTTTCCCCTCAATAGAATAACTATAAATCTTGCTCCAGCTAATCTTAAAAAAGAAGGTTCACAACTAGACTTATCTATAGCTATAGGGATATTGCTTTCTAATGATGTAATAAAATTAAATGATTTTACGGATACTGTATTTTTAGGAGAATTATCTTTAGACGGAAAGATAAATGAAATAGACGGTGCTCTTCCTATGATAATATCAATGAGAGATTTAAATATAAAAAGATGTATAATACCATATAACAATAGAAATGAATGTGGAATAATATCAGACTTAGAAATAATTCCGGTAAAAACCTTAAAAGAAGCAGTGATGTACTTAAATAATGAAATACAGATAGAAGCTTATAAAAATGAAATCTGTGAGACTAAAGACTCTCACAGATTTGATATGGATTTTAATGATATAAAAGGACAGGAGGGATTGAAAAGAGCTTTAGAAATAGCAGCTGCTGGCTCTCATAATATGCTTATAATTGGGCCACCTGGATCTGGTAAAACTATGGCTGCAAGAAGACTTCCTAGCATACTACCCCAATTAAGTTTTGAAGAATCCATAGAAGTTACAAAAATATATAGTATTTCTGGACTTCTATCTTCTCACAAGCTAATAGAACAAAGACCCTTTAGAGCACCTCATCATACATGTTCCAGTATTGCCTTAATAGGTGGTGGTAGAACCCCAAAACCAGGAGAGGTTTCCTTAGCTCATCAAGGGGTTTTGTTTTTAGATGAATTACCAGAATTCTCAAAAAATGTATTAGAAGCTCTTAGGCAACCTATGGAGGATGAACAAGTTCATATTTCAAGGCTTAATGCTAGCTTATCTTTTCCTTCAAAATTTATGTTTATTGCAAGTATGAATCCATGTCCCTGTGGATATTACGGAGATCCTCAACATGAATGTACTTGCTCACAAAGAGATATAGATAGATATTTAGGTAAAATTAGTTTCCCTCTATTAGATAGAATAGATATTCATTTTGAAGTTCAACCTCTTAAGTATGATGAACTACAAAATAATAATATTTCTGAGGATTCAGAACAAATAAGAACTAGAGTAAATAAAGCAAAAAATATTCAAATTAAGAGATTTAAAGAAGATAATATATATAGTAATTCTCAAATAAATAATAGAGACATAGAAAAATACTGTGCACTTAATAAAGGCTCTAAAGAAATTATGGAAATGGCTTTTAAAAAATATAAATTTAGTGCTAGAACTCATAATAAAATTATAAAAATGGCTAGAACCATTGCGGATTTAGATAATAAGGCAAATATCGAAGATAATCATATATTAGAAGCAATAAGATATAGAACTTTAAATAATAAATATTGGGGGTAATATTTATGAAAGATCTTAGTAAGAGAGAGATCTATATATGGTTAAATACAATAGGTATAACAAATAAAAACATAATGAAGTTAGATTATTTTTTTGAAGATATAAGGGAAATATTAGAAGTAGAATCACATTACTTATTAAGTATAAAAGGAATAAAAAAAGAAACAATAAACAGAATTATTAAAACAAGAAGTAAGGATTATATAGAGAGAATCTTATTTAGTTTGAGAGAATCAGATATTAATGTTATAACTATATTAGACCAAGAATATCCTGAAAGTTTAACAAATATATATGATAAGCCCTATGTCTTATATCAAAAAGGTGATTTAATAGACGAAGATCAGTTATCTATTGCAGTAGTAGGTTCACGAAAAGCAACATCATATGGCATATGGGCCTGTGAAAAATTTACAAAAGAACTGGTAGAGTTAGGTGTAACTATTGTAAGTGGAGTAGCACTTGGTATAGACACTGTAGCACATAAAACAGCCATTAGAGAAGGTGGAAGAACTATTGGAATACTTGGAAATGGCTTGGATATATATTATCCTAAAAAAAATCAATCCTTGTATAAAGATATTTGGAATAATGGTTCCATACTTACCGAATTCCCACCTGGAACACCACCTATGCCCTATAATTTTCCTCAGAGAAACAGGATAATAACAGGTCTATCCCTAGGATTAATTGTAATTGAGGCTAAAGAAAGATCAGGTACTTCCATAACAGCATATCATGCTTTAGAACAGGGAAAAGATGTTTTTTCTTTGCCTGGAAATATAAACAGTATATATAGCCAAGGAACTAACAAATTGATAAATGATGGAGCTATACCTCTCTTAGATATAGATACAATAATTGAAGAAATAGAAATTATTAAAAAATATAAATTAAACAATAATATTACAAAAAATCAGAAAGATTATACAAATTTAAGTGAAACAGAAATGAAAATAATAGAAATTATAAGACAAAAGCCTACTCATTGTGATATAATCTCATATCGTACAGGAATAAGTATTTCAAATGTAACTAGTATATTGACTATTTTAGAATTAAAAGGATTAGTAAAAGAATTAGATAATAGGATTTTTGCCCTAATCTAGTACTTGGAGGTGCGTTCATGGCAAAAAAAACGATAAAAAAATTAGTAATTGTAGAGTCTCCTGCAAAGGCAAAAACTATAGGCAAAATATTGGGAAGATCTTATAAAGTTCTTGCTTCTGTAGGACATGTAAGAGATCTACCAAAAAGTACTTTAGGTATAGATATTGAAGATAATTTCGAACCAAAGTATATAAATATAAGAGGAAAAGGCCCCATAATAAATGAACTTAGAAAAGCAGCTAAAAAGGCTGATAAGGTTTATTTAGCAACTGACCCTGATAGAGAAGGGGAAGCTATATCATGGCACTTAGCTCATATTTTAAAACTCGATCTTGAAGATAAAATAAGGGTAGAATTTAACGAGATTACAAAAGAATCAGTAAAAAACGCTATAAAAAATCCTCGAACTTTAGACTTAAACCTAGTAGATGCACAACAGGCTAGAAGATCTTTAGATAGACTTGTTGGTTATAAAATCAGTCCCTTATTATGGAAAAAAATACGAAAAGGTTTAAGTGCAGGTAGGGTTCAATCTATAGCTACAAAATTAATATGTGATAGAGAAGAAGAAATAGACGATTTTATTCCTGAAGAATATTGGAGTATATTAGCAATATTAGAAAAAGAAAAAGAAGAGTTTGAAGCAAGATTTGTTGGAGAAATAAAAGATGGAAAAGAAGAAAAAATAGAATTAAAAGAAAAAAAAGATGTAGATAAAGTACTAGATAGTTTAGACAAAAATAACTTTATAGTAAGTGATGTAAAAAAAGGAAATAGAAGAAGGAATCCATATTCGCCTTACACTACAAGTACATTACAACAAGATTCATCACGTAGACTTGGCTTTACTACTAGAAAAACAATGAGTGTAGCTCAGCAATTATATGAAGGTATAGACATAGGTAAGGAAGGAATAGTAGGACTTATAACCTATATGAGAACAGATTCAACAAGAATATCTCAAACTTCAGTAGATTTATCTAAAGAATATATTGTAGAAACTTTTGGTAAGGAATTCTCAAATGGGGGCAAAACTTATGAGGGGAAAAAGAAAAAAGGCTCACAGGATGCCCATGAAGCTATAAGACCTACAGGAGTTTTAAGGACACCTGATAAAATTAAAGCCCTTCTTTCTAAAGATCAATTTAAATTATATAGTTTAATTTGGAATAGATTTATAGCTTCACAAATGACAGCTGCAAAGTATGAAACTATTAGTGTAAATATAATCAATAACAATTATCTATTTAAAGGTAATGGTTCCAAGTTGATATTCCCAGGATTCTTAAAGGTTTATTCAAATATAGATGATAAAGATAAGGATATGAATATACCAAGTTTAGAAAAAGATGATAAACTTTTATTAAAAGATATCAATGGGAATCAACACTTTACTCAAGGACCACCTAGGTTTACTGAAGCTTCTTTAATTAAAACACTTGAAGAATTAGGAATTGGAAGGCCAAGTACTTATGCTCCTACCATTGGGACTATACTTGCAAGAAACTATGTAGTATTAGAAAACAAAGCATTTATCCCAACTGAATTAGGAATCTTGGTAAATGATCTGCTAACTGAATATTTCCAACTAATTTTAAATGAAGAATTTACTGCAGAATTAGAAGGTAGATTAGATGAAGTTGAAGAGAACAAATATCCTTGGAAGCAAATAGTAAGTGAATTTTACGAAGAATTTAATAAAGAATTGATAAAAGCTGAAGAGGAAATTGAAAAAATAGAAATAAAAGATGAAGTTACAGATGTTATATGTGAAAAGTGTGGTAAAAACTTAGTTATTAAAACAGGTAGATATGGAAAGTTTATGGCTTGTCCTGGATATCCTGAATGTAAAAATACCAAGCCTATTATTGAGACAATAGGTGTAAAATGTCCTAAATGTGAAGGAGAAGTAGTAAAGAAGAAGTCAAAAAAAGGTAGAGTTTTTTATGGATGTAGTAAATACCCTGATTGTGATTTTATAACATGGGATGAACCAATAGATAAAAAATGCCCAAAATGTAATAAATATATGGTAATTAAAAGAAATAAAAAGGGTACTACTATTAAATGTAGTGATAAAGAATGTGGATACATTGAAAGTTAAATTAGTATTACAAATATAAGGGGGTAAGAATTTGGAAGGACTGTTACAAAAAACCAGAAGATTAAATAAAGCTTTACAGAACTATGGTTCGGATCCTGTATCATTTATGGAATTAAGTAAAAAATTAAGCGAAATATTACAGGCTAATGTTTATATAGCTAGTAAGAAGGGCAGAGTATTGGGCTATCAATTAGTAGAAGGTTTTGATTGTGATGTTATACAAACTCAAGTAGAAAAAACACGATCTTTTCCTAAGAGTTATAATGATAAGCTATTAACTATAATAGAATCTGAAGAAAATATAACTGATTTTGAAAGCTGTGTATTTGAAGAATCTTTAAAGTGTGATCATGGTGAAAAAGTTGCAACGATTATACCTATTTTAAGTGGTGGAAAAAGATTAGGAACTTTAGTGCTAGCAAGATTTGGCAAAGAGTTTCTAGAGGAAGATTTGATATTATCTGAATATAGTGCTACTATAGTTGGTATGGAAATTTTAAGATCAAAAACTGAAGAAATAGAGGAAGAAGCAAGAAAAAAATCAGTGGTCCAAATGGCCATAGGAACTTTATCCTATTCTGAACTTGAAGCTATGGAGCATATATTTAATGAGCTTGACGGTATGGAAGGATTATTGGTTGCCAGTAAAATAGCTGATAAAGTAGGAATTACTCGTTCAGTTATTGTAAATGCATTGAGAAAATTTGAAAGTGCAGGTGTAATAGAATCAAGATCCTTGGGAATGAAGGGTACCCATATAAAAATTCTTAATGATAAATTAATAGAAGAACTAGATAAAGCTACAAAATAATGATTAGGAAAACAAATTTAATTTATTGATTTTATAAATACTATATGTTATACTACTATAGTGATTATACACATTCCTTGATATTAGGAGCAGGTCCCTTAACTGGGTGCTTCAATAGAAGATTGGAATGGAAGAAAAAAACTTGGAGGTGATCGTATGTCAGTAATAACAATGAAAGGCCTATTAGAATCAGGAGTGCATTTTGGACATCAAACTAGAAGATGGAACCCTAAAATGGCACCGTATATATTTACTGAG
>CAZBAK010000055.1:0-10196 GCA_964489715.1 uncultured Tissierella sp.
ATTCGGGACAGCGGAGCTATCCCCTACGATAAGTAAACAAATCCGGACAGCCATAGAGACAAATACATTGGGGATAGTGGTAAATATATTCAGGATAAGGACAAGAACAAATATATTCGGAGCAGGGGCAATTATATTGGGGGATTATATAAATTTAACCATTGTAACAATTGTAACAATTTTAAAGTAGCTTCTTTATATTTTTATATATAGGGAGGCTACTTTTTTGTGGTTTTTTCTCTTTTTTGGAAAGTTTTTTAAAAGTTTTTTTATTATATTTTTTATTTTTCTTTGAAAAACTTAGCTCTTCTAAAGCTCTTGTATCAATGCTTACAAAGCTTTTATTTTTTAGGTTTTTTAGTGGCCTTTTAATTTTATTAAAGTTTTTTTAAAAAAAGTTTGACAAATAATATCTTTTCTAATACAATGTGTGAGTAGTTAGATAAGTTACAAATTAGTTACAAATTGTTTTAGAATTAGTAACAAATCCAATAGTAACAAAAAAACAGGAGGTATTTTATGAAAAGTTTTAGTATACTAAATTCAAAGAAAGTGAAACTTCTTATACTTATGAGTTTGGTCTTGACATTAACTTTAGGAGCTTATTTCTATAGTGGAAAAGAAGTGGTTCTTGATATTGATGGCAATAAAACAGATACAGTTTGTTACTCTAGAACTGTAGGAGAATTAATCGAGAAAGAAGATGTGGATTTCCAAGAGGGTGCTTACATAAACCTTCCTCTAGACACTAAAATAGAAGATGACTTAGATATAGTAATAATAAATCCAAAGAGATACATTATCTCAGATGAAAATTCTACCAAGATTGTTCGTTCCATATACGATACAGTTGGTGAAATTTTAAGAGATCAGGAAGTAGTTCTTGGTGAACTAGATTATACAGAAACTGATAAGGCAGAAAGAATTGACGAAAATGCTACTATAGAAATTGTAAGAGTTAAAGAAGATATAGTAGTAAAGGAAAGCAAGATCCCTTTTGAAAAGATAAGAGAAAATGATAAGACTATCTATAAAGGTGACGCTAAGCTTAAGCAAAAGGGAGTAGAAGGAGTAAAGGCTACACATACAAAAAATATATATGAAAATGGTGAACTGGTAAGTTCAGAAGTTGTTAAGGAAGAAACCTTAACTGAAAAGAAAGATCATATAGTTTTAGTTGGTACAAAGGCTAAGCCTGCACCAAAGCCTAAAGCTAAAGTTGTTGAAAGTAAATCAGCAAATAGATCTAGTATTTCAAGAAATGTTAGCTCTAAGAGCTCTAGTTCAAACAATACTGTAAGTAAAGCACCATCTAACAAATCAGGTAGAACTATTACTATGAATGCATCTGCCTATGACCTATCCTATGAAAGTACAGGCAAGAGACCTGGAGATAAGTATTATGGTATTACAGCTTCAGGTATGAAGGCAAGATACGGGGTTGTTGCAGTAGATCCAAATGTTATACCACTTGGAACCAAGCTTTATATAGAAGGCTATGGTAATGCAATAGCTGGTGATACTGGTGGAGCTATAAAGGGAAATAGAATAGACTTATTTATGAATTCCCGTAGTGAAGCAATGAGATTTGGTAGAAGACAAGTAAAGGTAACCATATACTAATTAATAGATAAATAGAAAAAAATCCGAAGTTTCCAAGAGGAACTTCGGATTTTTTTGTCCTTTATTTTAACTCATATACATAGCTGGTCATAGCTGGAATATAGAGTTCTTTTAAATCATCTCTATAGTCTCCCTCTACCAAGCCTTCTATGCCAAGGAGTTTTTTTACACTTAGCTTATCCTCCCTATGATCATAGGAATTCTTTAAAAAATTTATAATAGCTTCAATGTCCATATAGGTTTCTTTGTACTTTCCATTGTGAACTATGAATAGGTAGCTTTCTTCCTTTTTAATAGCATATACTATTATATTTTTATCTTCCTCAAAATTCATAAATCTTAATTTTTCATTTATCTCTTTTCCTGTTTTTAAACTAAACTCTGGATTTTCCTGCCTCAGCCTTATAAGATCCTTAAAGTATCTAAAGAAATGTATATTTTCCTTTTTCAACTTCCAGTCTATGGCGTTTATGCTAAGGGGAGATCTATAAGTGTTACTTATGCCTGACTTGGTCCTTAAAAACTCATTTCCACTTGTTATAAAGGGAATCCCCTGGGCTGTGAAGAGGATGCTAAAGGCAAATCTATTTAATCTTTCACTGTCATACTTATTTATATTTGGAAAAACTCTTTCTATCTTGTCAAAAAAGATCAAATCGTCGTGGGAGTTCAAGTAGTTTATGCTTTCCCAGGGCGAATCTGTAAAGCCCTTGTGGGAACCATTATAGTCTATGGAGCCTACTATACCCAATTCCACATCCCATTTATATTTGATATTGCCCTGGGCAAATCCAGGATAGTTTCCATTGCTATCTCCCTTAAGGGCATTTCTAAAGTCATCATTAAAGTAGGCAAAGCCTAGGGATCTCTGGCTTCCCTTTAGGCTCATATCTTCAAAGGATAGGGTGGATCTACCTGCTGGCCAGGGCTCACCATAGATAAGAATATCTGGTTTTTTGGCCTTTAAGGTCTCCACTATTATTTTTGTGGTCTCTATATCTATAAGCCCTAAAAGATCAAATCTAAAGCCATCTAGCTTGTATTCCTCTAGCCAATAGACCAGGGAATCTATTATTAGTTTTCTTGCCATGGGCATTTGACTATCTATTTCATTGCCTGTTCCTGTTCCATTTGAAAATTCATTTTCAAGGGTCATCCTATGATAGTAGCCAGGCATTATAATATTTAAATTGCTATCTAAGGACTTGTAGGTGTGATTGTAGACCACATCTAGAACAACCTTAAAGCCATTTTCATGGAGCTTCATTATAAGTGTCTTCAGCTCTTTTATTCTATTTACTGGATCATAGGGGTCACTAGAATAGGATCCTTCTGGAACATTGTATAACTCTGGGTCATAGCCCCAATTATAGTTTTCATCTTTTAAGAATTCCTGGGGTTCTTCATCTACTGTTATAAAGTCATAGACTGGCATCAGGTGAATATGACTTACTCCCAGTTCCTTTAGGTGGTCAAGTCCTGTCTTGATCTCTTCATAGCATGTTTCATTTTCTATGTAATATCTATCTTCTTCTATAAAGCCTAGGTACTTTCCCCTATTCTTTACTCCAGAGTTTTTCCTGCCTGTAAAATCTTTTATGTGGGCTTCATAGATTATAGGAGTGGAAAGGGTCCTATCTCCTATAATCTTATGCTCTTTAAAGCCCTCTGGGTTAGTATCTTCTAAATCTATTATAGCTGATGCCTTGGAATTTATAGCTGAGGAAATTGAGTAAGGATCTGTTACTTCATCTATTTCATCTATCAGATAGTTATAAAACTTTCCCTTGTGATCTCCAGGAAGTTCTAATTGGTGGACTCCATCTTTTAACTTTTCCATCTTGTAAATTTCTTTTTCTTTTAATTCTCTATCCCTATACAGGATCAATTCTATCTTATCTTTTACTGGAGACCATACTCTGAATATAGTTTTATCTTCCTCATAGATCATCCCAAGTTTTTTGTCAGTTTTACTCATCACTTCCATAATTCCTCCTAAATTACTAAATCAAATTTTTATAAAGTTCTATATATTCCTTAGATGACTCTTCCCAATCATTTTTAGATTCCATAGCACTCTTCATAAGTTTTTTCCATTTCTTTTTATCCCCATATAAGTTTAGGGCATCCTTTGTGGTAAATAATAGTTCATGGGCATTAAAGTTTTTAAAGCTAAAGCCATTGCCTTCTCCTGTGAATCTATTGTAAGCTCTTACAGTGTCTTTTAAGCCACCAACTTCTCTTACTATAGGAATAGTTCCATATCTCAGGGAAATCAACTGAGAGATTCCACAGGGCTCGCTCATAGATGGCATGAGAAATATATCGCTGCCTGCATATATCTTATGGGCTTCATCTTCGTTGAAATAGACCCTTGCAGCCATCTTGTCTGGGTATTTGTTTTGGAAGTATAGGAACATTTCCTCATACTGCCTATCTCCTGTTCCCAGCATTACAAATTGTATGTCTTCTTGTAGCAGCTCTTCTAGGATATGGGCTACTAGATCCAATCCCTTCATGGCAACCAATCTACTTACCATGGATAGCATAGGAATATCTTCATCTACTGGAAGACCATATAGCTTTTGAAGATCCTTCTTGTTTTTCTTTTTATCCTCTAGGGATTTTATATCATAGTTTTTAGCTATTCTCTTATCTTTTTTAGGATTGTATTCTTCATAGTCTATACCATTTACTATGCCCCTTAGTTTTCCTGAATGTTGCCTTATTATTTCTTCTAAACCTTCTCCAAAAAATGAAGTTTTTATTTCTTCAGCATAGCTCTTAGAAACCGTGGTCAATATATTGCTATAGACTATGCCTGCCTTCATCATGTTTATCATGTCAAAGTATTTTAATCCATCTTCATGAAAGTAGTAACTTTTAGAAAGGCCAGCTACATCTTCTAGGATATCCTCTGGAAATACTCCCTGGTATTTTAAATTGTGCATGGTGTGAACACTTTTAATATCTCCATAAAAGCTATCTCCCTTTGCAAAGTCCTCTCTGTATAGGGGAACAAATCCTGAATGCCAGTCATTGCTGTGAAGTATATCTGGCTTAAAGTCTATAAACTTTGGAAGCATGCTTGCTGCCTTGGAAAAGAATATAAATCTTTCTCCATCATCTAATTCTCCATAGATCCTATCTCTTTTAAAATAGTATTCGCTATCTATAAAGTAATAGTCTACATCCTTATATTTATAAGTAAATACACCTGCATATTGGTGCCTATATCCTAGGTCCACATAAAAGTAGCCTAGAAATTTCATAGCTTTTTTATATTCTTCTGAGATTTGAGAGTATAGGGGCATTACAACCCGGATATCTTGACCCATCTCCTTAAGTGATGGAGGAAGACTACCGGCTACGTCAGCAAGTCCTCCTGTTTTTAAAAAAGGAACAGATTCAGATGTTACAAAAAGTATTTTCACGACTTAATCATCCCTTCTTATTCTCTTGTTTTTCTCTACTACATAGGGGCTAGATGTGTTTCCAATTATTTGAGCTCCTCTTTCTATGCAGGTATACTTATCTAGGATAGAGTTTACAACTACTGCATCTTCTTCTACTTCAGATTTTTGCATTACTATAGAATTTTTAATTATGGCTCCTTTGCCAATCTTTACTCCTCTAAATATTATGGAGTTTTCTACTTCACCCTGGATAATACAGCCATTTGCTATGGTGGAATTTCTCACCTTAGAATCCCTCCCATACCAGGTAGAAGGTTCGTCCTTGGATTTGGTAAATATTAGGCCATTTTCATAAAATAGTTCATTGGCAATTTTATCATTTAGAATATGCATATTTGCATCATAGTAGTTCTTTAGATCAGATATGTTTTCCACATGTCCCTTGTGCTCATAGGTAGTTATCTTATATTCATCTCTCCAGGTAAGCATGGCATCCTTTAGATAGTTGATATTTCCCCTTTCAATGGATCGTCTTACAAGATCTAGAAATACCTCCTTCTTTATAAAGCCCATCTCTAGGAATAGGTCGAATTCAGTTTCTGTTCCAAGATTTAAGCCAATGCTTTCCAGCTTTCCTTCACCATTTATTATTATCTTGTCCTTGTGAATAAAGTTTCCATGCTCATCCTTTTGCTTTTTATATATAAGTGTAAAGTCAGAATCTGTCTCTAGGAAAAGTTCAAAGGCCTTGCCTAGGTCTACCTTGTTTAAGATATCTGGATTGCAGACAAATATATACTTTTCTCTAGCATGTTGGAAAAATGGTTCTGTGCTATGATATTGGTGTATGTCTCCTGTATATAGTCCATAATCATTGTCAAATATAGGCGGAAACATAAATAAACCGTTAAACTTTCTATTTAAGTCCCAAGGATTACCATTTCCTATATGGTCCATGGTAGATCTCATCTTCTTGCCTGTATATATGGCTACAGACTGGATACCATTGTTTACCATGTTGGAGATGGTAAAGTCTATAAGTCTATATCTCCCTCCAAAGGGCAGCATGTAAACTGGCCTATGGTTACAAAGTCCTCCAAAGTTGTTTTCCTTTTCCTTGCTATTTATTATGCCTATGCATCTATCCATTTTTCTCCCCCTATTCTACTAGTATGCCCTCATCTGACACAAGGTATATGTTCTCACTATCTGCCTTTCCTAATTCTTCATTTTCTCCTACTATTATGTTTTCAAGTATAACAGCATTGTTTACAAGTGCACCCTTTTCTATAATACATCCTGACATAATAACTGAGTTGTTTACAACTGCACCTTCTTCTACCCTTACCTCACTAAAGATAATACTATTGTTTAGTTCTCCCTTAATAGAGCAACCTTCATTTACAAGTGAGTTGTTTATAGTGGCAGTCTCTCCTATATACTGGGCTGGAAGATTTCTAGATCTTGTATAGATTCTCCATCCCTTGTCATAGAGATTTAAGGTGTTGTTTTCATCTAGGAGATCCATATTTGATTGCCAGAAGCTCTTTACAGTTCCTACATCCTTCCAATAGCCCTTAAAGTTCCAAGCATACATCTTGTTACCGTCTTCCAGCATCTTAGGAAGTATGTCATTTCCAAAGTCATGGCTTGAGTCTTTGTTAGCTGCATCTTCTATCAAATATTGTCTTAGGGTTTCCCAGTTGAATATATATATGCCCATGGATGCCATATTGTTTTTGGGATTTTCTGGCTTTTCATCAAATTCTACTATCTTCATGTTTTCGTCCACATTTATTATGCCAAATCTTGGAGCTTCTTCCCAGGGAACTTCTATAACAGACAGGGTTACATCTGCTTCTTTTGACCTATGTTCATCTAGGAGGTCATTGTAGTTCATCTTGTATATATGGTCTCCTGAAAGTACTAGGACATAGTCAGGATCTATTTCTTCTAAATAGTCTATATTTTCATATATGGCATTGGCAGTACCTGTATACCATCTTCCTCCATCTTCAGACATAAAGGGTTGAAGTATTCTAAGGCCACCTATATTTCTATCATAGTCCCAAACTGAACCTATACCTATGTGAGTATTTAAGAGTGCAGGCTTGTATTGGGTTAAGACACCTATATTTGGAATTCCTGAATTTGTAGCATTACTTAGTGGGAAATCAATTATTCTATACTTGCCTCCATAGGCAACAGCAGGCTTGGCAATATCCTTTGTCATTGTCTTAAGTCTAGAGCCTTGTCCACCTGCCAAAAGCATGGCAACTATCTTTTTCTTTTTCATAATCTCACCCTCCTAAATTATCTTTTTTAAAATTAGTCCTCCAAGTGCTGGTAAGTCCACTTCTATTCTCCAAGCTCTGTCATGAATAGCTTCTTCTTTGGACTTATATCTCTTGATTCTAGGTGTTTCTCCTCCATATCTTCTGTGGTCACTGGTTACTATGGTTCTATAGTTTCCTTCTTCACTTACTCCTAGAGGATAGTTCCTTCTCTCTACTGGAGTAAAGTTAAAGACACATACTAGTCTTTCTCCATCCTTTGATATTCTTTCAAAGGCCAGTATACTTTCCTGGTGGTTTTCATGTTCTATCCAGGAAAATCCTTCATAGGAGCTGTCTAACTCATATAGGGCCTTTTCTTCCCTGTAGATTACATTTAGATCTCTGACAAAGCCCTGTATCTTTAAGTGGCTTTCATAGTCTAAGAGATTCCAATCTAGCTGTCCCCATTCATCCCACTCCTTAAATTGGGCTATCTCTCCTCCCATAAAGAGAAGTTTTTTCCCTGGATAGGCATACATATAGAGATATAGGAGTCTAAGATTTGAAAATTTCTCTTCATAGGATCCTGGCATCTTATCTAAGAGGGATTTTTTCATATGGACTACCTCATCATGGCTTAGGGGAAGAATAAATCTTTCACTAAAGGCATACATTATTCCAAAGGTCAAGAGTCCTTGAGCTCCCTTTCTATAGAGAGGATCTTGTTCTATATATTCCAAGGTATCGTTCATCCAGCCCATATTCCACTTTAAGTCAAATCCCAATCCTCCGTCTTTTAAGGGTTTTGTCAAGCCTTCATAGGAAGTGGATTCTTCTGCTATCATCAGTACATCTGGATGGTTTTTAGTAAGGACACTGTTGAGTCTTTTAAAGAATTCCAAGGCCTCTAGATTTTCATCTCCCCCATATATATTTTTTACCCCCTGGCCTAGCATCTTGTAGTAGAGCATATAGGATACTGCGTCTATTCTTATTCCATCTATGTGGTAGTATTCTATCCAGTACATTATGTTTGATATAAGAAAGCTTAGAACTTCAGGTTTGCTAAAGTCAAAGTTATAGCTTCCCCAAATATGATTTTCTGCCTTTCTCCTATCTAGTGATTCAAATAAGTAGGATCCGTCAAATCTTTGAAGTCCATGGCCATCCTTGGCAAAATGTGCTGGTACCCAATCTAAGATCACTCCTATGCCTGCCCTATGCATTTTATCTACAAAGTTCATAAAGTCCTTGGGAGTTCCAAATCTAGATGTAGGTGCAAAATAACCTGTTATCTGATAGCCCCAGGAGCCATCATAGGGATGTTCCATAACTGGCATAAGTTCTATATGGGTGTATCTCATCTTTCTTACATATCTAACCAGTTCATCCGCCAGTTCCTCATAGGAATATTGGATGTTGCCCTCCTTCTTTTTCCAGGAAAGTAGATTTACCTCATATATGGAAATAGGTCCATCTAGATCATTGTTTTTCTTTCTTTCCTTCATCCATTTCTTATCAGACCACTTGTAGCCTTCTATAGGATAATATTTGGATGCTGACTTAGGCCTTTCCTCTGCATGAAAGGCATAGGGATCGGCTTTTATAAGTTCTTCTCCCTCAGCAGATATTATTCTATACTTGTAGGAGTCGAATTTCTCCACTCCTTCTAAACATATGCTCCATAGTCCACTCTTGGGTATTCTCTGCAAGGGTAGGCTGCTAATATGCCACTTGTTAAAGTCTCCCATTAAAAATACTTCCCTTGCATTTGCTGCCCACACTATAAATCTCACAAATTCTCTGCCATCTTTCTTTAGCTTGTGGGCTCCCAGAAACTCATGTGATTTATAGTATGTTCCTTCATGAAAAAGATGAGCGTCAAATTGGCCTTCATCTATATAAAAATAGTTCTTTTCCATAAAATCCCCCCTTGTAAATAGTAGAAAGAAATATATTCTATCTATATTTATTTACTTGTTCTTGTACATATACCCAAATATAGTGTTTTCTTTCTCTATATAACCTTTTTCCACCATTTGTTTTAATTTCTCCTCTAGAGAATCTACTGTATAGGTCTTGCCGCTTTCTTTTTCCAGCTCCATACAGGTAGATAATAGGTCTTCCCCCATGATTGGAAGTAGCTCCTTTATGTCCTCATAGAGATCCTCATCTTTTTCTTTTTTCTTTATCCTTAGTTCGTCAAAGGGATTTAAAGTATGGGGACTGGTTGTAAGAGCAGCTCTGATCCTAGCATATACTGTTCTTCCCAGGGTAGCTGAAGATATAAACACATCTCCAGTTCTAAGATAGGGTAGCCTCTTTGTCTCCTCATGGGTTAAGTCTGTTTCCTCTCCTATGGTTTTAATATCCGATGCCCTAACTGTTCTAAATATAAATTTTGTATTTAGCTGGGCTGTTACTGTTTCATCTAAGAGGGTAGGTCTTTGAGTTGCCAGGATCAAAAAGACACCATACTTTCTACCTTCCTGGGATATTTCCTTTAGAATTGACTTGGAAGGTGTTTCATAGCCCTTAGGTGCAAAATTGTGGGCCTCGTCTGTGACTATTATAAAGGGTGGAAAGTATTCTGCTGCTGTCTTCTTATAGAGGGCGTCCTTGTATTCACGCCTCTTGTGGTAGAGATTGTTTAAAAGATAGGTGCTAAAGACCTGAAGTATTCTAGTATTGCCCTGGAGCACCATAAGCTTGCCATTCTGGAGGCCATCTTCTATTTCCCTTATATCCTTGGAAAATATACCTTCATTTTCCAATCTCTTTAGCCTCCAGAGTATACCCCTTACTGAATTGTGGGGGCAGGTCTTGTCAAAGCTTATGAAGAGTTCCCTTCTTTTTTCCCAGGCCTTCCTTTCTTCTGGAG
>CAZBAK010000056.1:0-8166 GCA_964489715.1 uncultured Tissierella sp.
CCTACCTCTACCATATATGCTCTACCTTCATCATTAAAATGAGTAAATTCCAATTTTTATCCTCCTATTTGATTCATATTTCTATCTATATATTGACCATCTTCTAGATGGTGGGATTCTTCCTTCTTTAAAATCGCCTTTGATATCAACTCTTTTAAATCTTCCCCATCTCTTAGGGCCTTCTTCATATCTATTTCCTTGTTTGAATGAAGACATAACTTTAACATACCCTGGGAGGTAAGTCTTACTCTATTACAGTTTGAGCAAAACTTACAGGAAATTGGATTTATTATTCCAACCCTTCCCTTGGCTCCTGGAAGTTTAAAGTAGGTTGCTGGAGAAGATGGATCCTTTCTCTCCACTGTAACCAATTCCTTAACTCTTTCTAAAACTAGATCATTTGAGACAAACTTTTCCTCAGCCCAGGAAGCTGCTTCACCTATGGGCATCAATTCAATAAATCTTACATCTATATCTTCCTCACGAGTTAAATTTACCAGATCTACTATTTCCATATCATTGAAACCACCAATTAGTACTGTGTTTATTTTTATTGGCGTAAGTCCTACTCTTTTAGCTGCCTCTATACCAGCAAAGAATTTATCAATATCTCCGCCTCTTGTTATTTCCTTATATTTTTCCCTATCTAAGGTATCTAGACTTACATTTACCCTATTAAGGCCTGCTTTCTTTAGGTCTTCTGCATATCTTTCTAGGAGTATAGCATTTGTAGTCATAGCTATATCCTTTATACCATCTAGTTTTGAAACTCTAGATATAAGATCTACTACCCCTAATCTTGCTAAAGGCTCTCCCCCTGTCAATCTTACCTTATCTATGCCAATTTCTACAAAGGCCTTTGTTATTTCATATATCTCTTCTAAAGACAAAATATCATCATGAGAAAATTTATCTATGCCACATTCAGGCATACAGTATTTGCATCTTAAATTACATCTATCAGTAAGAGAAATTCTCAGATAATTTATTTTTCTTCCATAAGAATCATGCATTTAAAATCACCCTTTTCCTTTTCTTAATTATATTATACACCCTTTTGAGAAAAAATGGTAATCAAAATTCTCATTTGAGAGGAACGATTTGTCTTTATCTATTGAATTAAGTTAAATCATTCTATATAATTGTATTAAATAGAAAAAAACTTATATAAAAACAAGTTAAAAATAAGAATTGGAGTGATAAAAGTGGAAACAGTTAGAACAGAAGATGCAGTAGGCATGGTGCTTGGACATGATATGACTGAAATAGTTCCCGGTGAATTTAAGGGCATAGCCTTTAAAAAGGGACATATTATACAAGAAGAAGATATTGAAAGACTTTTAAGAATAGGCAAGGAAAATATTTATGTTTTCAAGCTTAAAGAAGGTGAAATTCATGAAAATGAAGCTGCCATAAGAATGGGAAATATGTTTGCAGGTCCTGGCATTTCTTTTAATGAACCTCGTGAAGGAAAGATAAGTTTAAGGCCAAAACACACAGGACTTTTAAAGATCAATCGTGAACTTTTAGATAGTATAAACGATATAGATGAAATGTGTATTGCTACAATACAGGAAAATATTCGTGTGGAAAAAGATGATCTGCTTGGAGGTTGTAGAATTATACCTTTGACTATAGAAAAAGAAGTAATAGACAGAATAGAGGAAATGACCAAGGGAAAAGAGCCTCTATTTCAAATAAAAGAATTTATTCCTCATAAGGTATCTTTAGTAGTTACAGGATCTGAAGTCTACAAGGGAAGAATTCAAGATAAATTTGGTCCTATTATAAAGAAAAAGGTTGAACTCTATGGTTCTGAACTGGTAGATAAGGTAATAGTAGACGATAGTACAGATGATATAAGAGAAGCTATAGAAAATGCTAAGAATTCAGGAGCTGATATGATAATAGTTACAGGTGGTATGAGTGTAGATCCAGATGATAAGACTCCTGGAGCTATAAAGTCTACTGGAGCTGAAATAGTTACCTATGGTACCCCAGTACTTCCTGGTGCTATGTTGCTTTTAGCCTACTTAGATGGTATACCTATATTTGGCCTACCTGGTGGAGTTATATTTTCAAAGATTACTTCCTTTGATTTGATTTTGCCTAGAGTTCTTGTAGGGGAGAAATTAGTTAGAAGGGATATTTCTAGAATGGGTTACGGAGGACAGTGTATATCTTGTGAGGTTTGTACCTTCCCTAATTGTCACTTTGGTAAACATTAAGCCATCTCTAGTCTTGAGCTCTTATTTGTAAATAGTATTGGGAGTGATATAATGGATAAAGATAGCTTTAAAGACTTTAAATTTCAAAATAGAATAACAGTATTTCGTGATAACCCTACCTTTGGTAGAGGTCCTGCCATGATAATGCAGCTTGTTAAAGAAACAAACAAATTATCAGAGGCCTATAAAATAATGGGCCTATCTTCAAGCAAGGGTTGGAAGATCATGAAAAGAGCTGAGGAAGATCTTGGTTTTCCACTTCTTGTCACAGCTATAGGTGGTAAAGATGGTGGAAATTCAAAACTTTCTCCAGAAGGTGAAGAATTTTTAAATAGGTATAATGCCTTTGTTGATGAAATGAATGAAGAAAGCCAAAGAATATTTAAAAAACACTTTCCTGATTAATAAGAATTATTTTTATAATCGCCCCTAGGGGCGTTAAAAAATATATTGGTTACTCTCATTTGAGAGTTTAGCCTTAACTAGTAATTGTCCTGAGATAAACTTATCTTGGATAATATATACGAGGAGGAATAATTAATGAAAATGAAAAGATTTTTAGTATTTTTATTAGTAGCAGTTTTAGGAGTAGGAAGTCTTATGGGATGCAGTTCTGATGAAAGCGGGGAAACAGAGGTAGATCAAGTAGAGAATGAAGAGCTGGAAGTAGATTCTAAAGAAGATGTGGAACTACTTGTTTCAGCAGCAGCAAGCTTAACTGATGTTTTAGAAGAAATTAAAGAAGCATATAGTGAGCTTTCACCAGAAACTAGTCTTACATTTACCCTAGGCAGTTCAGGAGCTCTTCAAGCACAAATAGAAGAAGGTGCCCCAGTTGATGTATTTATGTCAGCAGCCCAAAAGCAGATGGATGCTTTAGAAGAAGCTGGACTTATAGAAGAAGATACAAGAAAGACCTTATTGATAAATAAAGTTGTACTTATAGCACCTGAAGATAGTGAACTAGACATAGAATCTTTTGAAGATATAACAAAGGATGAAGTTGATAAGATCGGAGTAGGAGATCCATCAAATGTACCAGTTGGTCAATACAGTCAAGAGATATTTGAAAACTTAAATTTAAAAGATAAACTAGATAAAGATGAAAAATTGGTCTTAGGAAATGATGTTAGAACAGTACTAACTTGGGTGGAAACTGGAGAAGTTGATCTAGGCCTGGTATATGAAACTGACGCTTTGACAAGTGATAAGGTAGAGATAATAACCGAAGCTCCTCAAGGAAGTCATAAGGAAGTTTCCTATCCAGTTGCCAGTGTAAAGGCAAGTGAAAACAAGGAAGCAGCACAGGATTTCTTGGATTTCCTATCCAGTGACAAGGCTAAGGAATTATTTGAGAAATATGGATTTACTATAAAATAAAATGATTGGAGGCAAATATGAGTTTTTCTCCCCTATGGATATCTTTAAAGGCTGCCTTTTTAGCAACTATTTTAACCTTTATCTTGGGAATTTATGCTGCATTTTTAACCACCAAGTTAAAATCATTTAAGGGGCTAGTGGATGGTATCTTTACTCTTCCACTAGTTTTACCTCCAACAGTTGTGGGATTTTTTCTCTTGGTAATCTTGGGGAAAAATAGTATTATAGGGCAGTTTTTATCAAACTACCATATCTCAATAGTATTTACACCTACAGCAACAACCATAGCTTCAGCTATTGTTGCCTTTCCACTTATGTACAGAACTGCCAGAGGGGCCTTTGAAGGGCTAGATAAGAATATGATCCATGCAGCTAGAACCTTAGGCTTAAGTGAACATGAAATATTTTTAAAGATCATGATACCAAATACCCTATCTAGCCTAGTAGCTGGTACTATTCTAGCTTTTGCCAGAGCACTTGGAGAATTTGGAGCAACTATTATGCTGGCTGGAAATATACCAGGCAAAACACAGACCATGGCAGTAGCTGTATATAGTGCAGTTCAAGCTGGTAACAGAGAGCTGGCCTATAAGTGGGTTATAATAATGGTAATATTATCCTTTACAACCATGCTTTTAATGAACAAGTATGAGTCTGTAAACTTTACTAAAGTTAGAAAAGGTGGTGTTTAGATATACTTTACGCTAAAATAAAAAAACAACTTGGAGACTTTTTATTGGATGTAGAATTTCAAGTAGGAGATGAAACCTTGGCCCTTCTAGGATCTTCTGGCTGTGGAAAGAGCATGACCCTTAGATGTATAGCTGGAATAGAGACACCTGATGAAGGTAGAATTGTATTAAATAATAGGGTTCTCTTTGATAAGGAAAAAAATATAAATCTATTGCCTAGGGATAGGAAGGTAGGAATACTTTTTCAAAACTATGCCCTCTTTCCAAATATGACTTTAAAGGAAAATATAGCCATTGGAATTCCAAAGACAAGAAAAGATAAGATCGAGAATGAAAAAGCAGTAGATGAAAAGATAAAGGCCTTTTCCCTAGAAGGTTTAGAAAACAACTACCCCCATCAACTTTCAGGTGGCCAACAACAAAGAGTTGCCATAGCTAGAATGTTATTAAATGAACCTGAAATTCTTATGTTTGATGAGCCCTTTTCAGCCCTGGATTCACACTTAAGATGGATCATGGAAAAAGAGCTTCTACTTATTTTAGAAAAGCACAAGGGCCCAGCTATTTATGTTTCCCACAATAGGGATGAGGTCTATAGGGTTTGTGATACCATAGCTGTTTTAAAGGACGGGAAAGTTGAAGAATTTAATACAAAGGAGAACTTATTTAGCTCTCCCCAAACTCTTAACACTGCCATACTAACAGGCTGTAAAAACACCAGTAAAGTTGAAAGAAGAGGAGATAGGAAGATCTTTTCCAAGGATTGGAATCTTGAACTAACTAGCCTGGAGCCTGTAGATCCTAGTATAGAATATGTGGGAATCCGTGCCCATGATCTAAAACTAGCTAAGGATACCAGCCTTATTAACACTTATGAAGTAGAAATAATCGATAGAATAAAGAATATGTTTTCCTATGCTATTATAGTTTCAAATAATAAAAAAGAAGCAAAGGAGGCCTCTTCCCAGATCTATATCTATATTTCAGAGGAAGAGTTCAATAGTTTAAAAGATAAATCAAGAGCTCTTATAAGCCTACCTCCCGACAAGCTATTGCTTTTGAAAAAAGAAGACAAGTATAGATTAAAAGACTAAAATACCCCGCCTAGTTAACCAAGCGGGGTTACTTTATCTCCAATCTCTATACTTCCATTTTCTAGGATCTTGCTAAAAATTACATTGTAATGCAATTTACATATCTGACCGGTTTGAAATAATTTACATTCATCAAAGCATCTCTTACCAATAGATGTGATCTCTTGAATAGTCTCTCCTATTTTAAGTTTTTGACCCACATGCATAGTGGAAGCATCTAAGCCTTCAATTGTAATGTTTTCATAAAATTTTAATAAACATAGCCCATCCTTGGCCTCTCTGTCTATTTGTTCTCTAACCCTTCTACTCAATATGGAAATCTGCCTATTTTCTTCTCTTAAGATCCCTTCAGCCAGCATTCCATAGTCCTTGTGAAAACTAGCCCTATCTAAAAACTTTATCCTTCTCTGGTTATCTTTTAATTTTAAAGCTACAACTTTGATTTTTACCACCTCTTTGTTGTATAGCAGGAGGTCAAAGACCTCCCCTACGGTTTGATGGCCCGCCATAGCCCCAGCCATTTATTCTATATTTATTATTTCACCTGTATCTTCTAGCTTATAGCCTCCTAGGGATAGGACTCTTTCTTTGAACTCTTCTGATCTTAGTTCCTTTAAAAAGCTTTGGACTTTTTCATCTTCTAAGCTCTGCGTTTCTACTAGAAAATCATAGTCTTCGTAGGTTACTTCTATAAATTCTAGGTCCATGGCCTTAGCTGCAGAAGCTATACCCAGTCCTACTGTATTTTTCCCATTTTTAACAGCTGCTGCTACAGCCATATGTGTATTTAGCTCTCTCTTATAGCCCCTTATTCTTTCTGGATCTATTCCCTCTAATTTTAAGTGATAGTCTAAGAGTACTCTGGTACCTGCTCCTCTTTGACGATTTATAAAGCTTACATCTTCTTTTAATAGATCCTTAAAATCCTTTACCAAATTCTTATCTTCTTTCCTAAGCATAAAACCCTGCAGTCTCTTTACTCCCTTTATCAAGGACATATCCTTGCCTTGAAAATACTTCTTTATATAGGAAATATTGTATTGACCTGTATTCTCATCTAAGAGGTGTATTGGAGCTATATGACACTCTCCCCTTCTCATAGCCATAATCCCCCCCATGCTTCCCACATGTCCAGATGAGAGCCTTGTCATGTCTCCTAGGATGTCCATGATAAGATCGTGACTGCCAATTGAGACTATTGTCTCTTTTATCTCTTCCAAGGGTTTTAATAGTTTAACATCTATACTTTCACCAGCTTCTAGACCCTCTATATTTTGAGGAACTATCCCTATACCATCTGCCTTTACTAGACTCATGGTGACTCCTGCTCCACTGGAAAGTGGTGTGGCTATGATCTTATCATTTACTTGACCTAGATTTACCCTTACAAGCTCCCTATTCTTTAGGGAGGATACTATTCTCTTGGTTATGCTTGCCTCTATAGTATAGTGCTCTTTTTCTTCTAGACCTAGATATTTTAAAATAAGTGGTTTTACAAATTCTTCAAATACAAGATAGGAAGATACTGGATAGCCTGGTATTCCTATTACAGGCTTGCCCTCTATTATTCCAAGTATGGTTGGCTTTCCTGGCTTCATGGCTACACCATGGACCACTACCTCTCCTAGTTCTTCTATTAGATTTACTGTATAATCCTTGGTTCCTGCAGAAGAACCTGCATTTATAAGTAGCATGTCATTGTCCCTTACCATATCCAATATATTTTTCTTTAGAAGCTCATAGTCATCCTCTAGGGGAGCATGTCTAAAAGCTTGTCCACCTAGCTTGGAGACCTCCGCTTGAAAGACTCTAGAATTAGAATCTATTATATTTCCCAACTTTAGATCCTTTACTTTTTCAACTATCTCACTTCCTGTGGGAAGTATGGCTACCCTAGGTTTTTTATATACCTCTATCTTTTCTATTCCACCAGATAGGAGAGCTCCTATATCTATGGGTCTTATCTTGTGTTTAGATGGAATTATCATTTCGCTTCTTATGATATCTTCTCCGATTTGCCTTATATGCTGCCAAGGATAGGAAGCCTTTAGGATTTCTACTTCCCCATCTCCCAGATCTATGCAATCCTCAATCATAATAACCGAATCAAAATCTTTCTCTATTTGATTTCCAGTATTTACATATTTAAAGTCCCCATCTTCTTTTAACCTTACTGGATTTACTTCACTTGCCTTTAGGGTCTTCTTTGAATCAACTGCTATTCCGTCCATGGCAGCTGCATTATAGTTGGGAGAAGACATAAGTGCTTCTACCATATGAAAACTTATTCTGTCTAAACTTTCATTTACATCTACATATTCAGAGCTTGGCCTTATATCTAACTCTTTAAAATATTTCTCCTTGGCCAGATCTATATCCATATTTTCTATATATACATCTCTTCTCATATTTTGACCTCCTATATTATAGAAGAAAAACCTCTCTCTCTTCTCCCTTATATATTCCTTCTTCATGTTTTTCCAAAAGTATATAACCATCTGAATCTTTTAACAAGCTGATCATAGAACTCTTTCCAAAGTTTGGCTTGGCTATATACTTGCCATCTTCTTCTCTTAAACTCACCAGTTGATAGGTAAGTTTTCCAGAGGAGGATGGAAAGTTACTATCCATAGTAGCCCTTACTTGCGGCTTGATCTCTCGTCTTTCCTGCTTCATCTTTACAAATTCTTCTACAAGAGCTTTAAAGATTATTATAGAAGATAGGGGATGGCCTGGAAGTCCAAATATGATCTTTCCATTTCCCTCTCCTAC
>CAZBAK010000056.1:8266-9939 GCA_964489715.1 uncultured Tissierella sp.
GCATAGGAATTTATATCTCTTATCTTTCCAAATTTTAAGTCTTCCTCTATGTCTATTATCTCATCACCTGTAGATATTATATAAAATTTAGGCTTTTTATATACCCCTATCCTTTTCTTGCCTATGGCTGCCAGTAGGCCCATGATCTCGGGATTTATCTTTCTTCCCTTTTCTAAAACCAGGCTATCCTTCCTTATATCATCGCCCTTTAATATTATATTTTCTCCACTTGATATGGGCTTATTTAAAAGCAGGGTCTCCCTATCTAACTTTTCAGTATTCTCAATCATTATTACTCCATCTGCTCCCTCTGGTATCATGCCTCCTGTAGGCACATAGATTGCCTCCCCTGGGGAAAGTTGGGCTTCAACAGGCTTTCCCATAAGGACTTCCCCAACTATCTTTAAAACGCTTGGTATAGAGTCGCTGGCCCCATGACTATCACTTGCCTGAATTGCAAATCCATCTACAATTGACCTATTGAAATTAGGCAGATCTACTTTAGAATAAATATCTTCACCTATAATTCTATGGAGGGATTCCACTATATCAACTTCCTCTAAGTCAAATTTATAGTCCTTGAAGTTTTCCCCTATTATTTCCTTAGCTTTTTCTACTGTTACCACATCAAAGAAGTCCATTATTCTACCACCTTTCCTCTTTCTAACTTTATTATCCTTTGGCATAATCTTTCAGCCTGATCTATATTATGAGTTACTATTACAATAGTACCCTTAGTTTCTTGATTAAATTTTCTTATTGCTCTTTCCATATGTAGGATATATTCTGGATCTATATTTGAAGTTGGCTCATCTAATAGTAGCAAGTCAGGCTGGAATACTAAGGCCCTTGCCAGTGCCACCTTTTGAGATTCACCACCAGAGAGTTTATTTCCCGTCTTCCCCTTTAAATCCTTTATCTCTAACAATTCTAGCATCTCTAAAACTCTTTTTTCTATATCTTCTTTATCTTTCTTTCTTATTTTTAAGGGATAGGCTATATTTTTATATACACTTCTTTTAAAGAGATATGCCTTTTGAAAAACCAAGGTCATCCTATCTCTGATATGCCTATCTATTTCTTTTCCATTGTATAAGACTCTTCCACTATATTCATCATCAAGTCCTGCAATTATATTTAAGAGAGTAGATTTTCCTGAACCATTGGCTCCTATTATGCCAGTGATCTTTTCCTCTTCCAGGGTCAAGCTCTCTACATCTAAAACTTTTTTATCTCCATAGCTTTTTTCTACATTCCTAACTTGAATTTCCATCTTAGTCCTCCCTGCTATATGAATAGATTACACTGTGAACTATAAATGATATAAGCAATAAAATAATTCCAAGAGCCATGGCCATTGGATAGTCTCCCATGGAATTCATCATGGAAATAGTTGTTGTAATAACTCTAGTATGATATTTTATATTTCCTCCAACTATCATAACTGCTCCAACTTCTGAGATTGCTCTAGAAAAGGCTGTAGCTACATTTACGAGTATATCCACCTTTAATTCCTTTATTATTAAAATTATAGTTTGAGATCTATTGGCTCCCAGGGTCTTAGCTATTTTTTCTATTTCCTTGCCCCTGCTTTTGGCCAGTCCAAAGCTTAGGCCAAAGCTAAGAGGCATAACCAGGAATGTTTGGGCTATTATCATGGCTTGAACTGTATA
>CAZBAK010000057.1:0-9758 GCA_964489715.1 uncultured Tissierella sp.
GTTCTTGGAAACATATCCATTACCTTTAGTTTTTCTAACTTATATCCTCTTTCTTGAAAAACCATTATATCTCTTGTAAGAGTTACTGGGTTGCAGGAAACATAGACAAATCTGCTTGGATCAAAGTCTATTATCTTGTCTATAGCTTTAGGATGTATACCGTCTCTTGGTGGATCTATTATTATTAGATCTGGCTTCTTTTCTATATCTTCCACTGCCTTTAGTACATCTCCTGCTATAAATTCTATATTATTTAAGTTATTTAACTTCATATTCTCTTTAGCCTTTTTCACAGCTTCTTCCACTATTTCTATAGCTACTACTTCTTTTGCTAGGGGAGATACTATTTGTGCTATAGTTCCAGTTCCAGAATAAAGATCAAAAACTATGTCCTTTTTTTCATTTCCTATAAATTCCCTTACTATGGTATATAGTTTTTCAGCACCAAAAGTATTTGTCTGGAAAAATGAAAATGGCGATATATTAAATTTAAGACCTAGGATTTCCTCTACTATATAATCTCTTCCATATAAGAGTGATACTTTATCAGCCTTTACAACATCTCCTAAACCATCATTTATAGTATGGAGAATTCCTGTTATATTTCCCTTTAAGTCTTTTATATTTAATAATTCATCCAAAAAATTCTTCTCATCTAAACTATCTTGACTACTGGTTACTAGATTTATTAGGATTTCTCCTGTTGAGAGAGCTTTTCTAATTACACAATGCCTTAAAAAACCTTCATGCTTTCTCTTATTATAGAAGGAAGAATCTATCTTTCTAAAATAATTCATAACTGCTCTTCTAATATTTGTAAAATCACTATCTACTAGATCACAACCATCTGTATCTACAATTTCATAAAATCTCCCTTTTTTATGAAGCCCTAGAACTATAGGTCCTCCCTTATATTCATCACCAAAGGTATATTCCATCTTGTTTCTATAGGCAAATTCATCTGGGCTCTCTTCTATACCTAAGTATTCAAACCCTTCTATCCCTTTGCTTTGGAATAAGTTTAATATTTGTTCTTCTTTGTATTTTAGTTCATCCTTATAAAGAAGCGTTCCATAGGGACAAGGCCCTAGATCATATTCTTCATATTTTCCAAGATTCTTTTCCAAAGGTGAGTTTTCTATTACTTCTATAAGTTTTGCTTCCACATAATCACTTTTCCTCTTTTTAAGTTTTACCTTTACAGTTTGTCCTTTTATTCCACCCTTAAAAATTACCTTTTGCCCTTCATAATTTCCAACAGATTTGTTTGGAAATATAGTGTTTTCTATCTTTATTTCTATTAATTTACTTTTTCTAGACATTTTTTTCACTCCTATTCTAAATTATTATATCACTTTAAGTGTGTAAAAATAAGGCTTAATTAAGCTTTCTATAAAATTACTTTCAAATAATTACAAAAAAGTTACAAAAAACCCTTTCCTTTTTAACCTTTTTGTAATATACTATGTGAAGAAGATAAAAAAACAGCCAAAAAATACATACTAAATACAAAAGTTTCAAAGGAGGAGTTAACAAAATGCATAAAAATAAATTAAAGAATACAATTCTAGCTTGTTCAATAGCTGGTATTATAACTCTAGGAGGTACTGCTTCAGAAGCAGCACTTGGAGACAGAGTACTTTATCAAGGAGTAAGACACAACGATGTAAAAGAACTTCAACAAGGATTAAGACAATTAAATTTCTTTAAGCATGGAACAAACACTACATATTTTGGTAATATTACCAAACAAGCTTTAAAAAACTTTCAAAAAGCTAATGGATTAGCTGTAGATGGTGCATTTGGACCTAATACTTCAAAAGTATTAAAGCAAAAGCTTAACACTACACCACAATCATCAGCACCTGCACCTAGACCTTCAGCATCAGCTGGAACTTTAACATATACAAGAACTTTAAAAAATGGTTCAAGAGGAAATGATGTTAGAGCTCTTCAACAAGCTCTTGCTAAATTAGGACACTACAAGATTAAGGTTGATAACATATATGGTAATGGAGCTAGATCAGCAGTAATGAGTTTCCAAAGAGCACAGGGAATTGCTGTAGATGGTATCGCAGGACCTGGCACAATAAGAACATTAAACAATGTAATAACTGGTAAAGTTAAAGCTGGTAAGCCAACAGCTGCACCAAGCAGAAATGAATCTGGTAGAAGTACTGCTATCAACATAGTTAATAGGGCTAAACAATACCTAGGTAGCAGATATGTTTACGGTGGAACTAGTCCATCTGGATTTGACTGTTCTGGTTTTACAAGCTATGTATATAGGCAATCAGGTATAAGCCTTCCTCGTACTACTACGGGACAAGCTGGTGCTGGTTCAAGACTAAGCAAGTCACAATTAGAGCCTGGAGACTTACTAATATTTAGTAACACATATAGACCTGGACCAAGCCATGCAGGAGTATATATAGGAAATGGACAATTTGTTCATGCAGCAAACCCTAGCAAAGGTGTTAGAACTGATAGTATAAATTCAAGCTACTACAGTGGTAAATTCTCATATGGAAGAAGAGTATTTTAATATATAAACTATATAAAATTAAGGCAAGTAAAATTACTTGCCTTTTCTTTGTGCCTAATTAAATAATAGATTATATAAAAAAACAAGAAATCAAATTGATTTCTTGTTTTTTCTTTATGATGCTTTACCTTCAAATTGACTATTATATAATGTTGCATAAAATCCATCTCTTTCTAAGAGTTCCTCGTGATTGCCCTGTTCTACTATATCTCCATCATCCATAACAAGTATTAAATCTGTATTTCTTATGGTAGAAAGTCTATGTGCTATTATAAAGCTAGTTCTGTCAGCCATTAGATTTTCCAAAGCTTTTTGTATTAGTATCTCAGTTCTTGTATCTACTGAAGATGTCGCTTCATCTAATATAAGCAGTTTAGGATCGCTCAATATTGCTCTCGCTATTGTAAGCAACTGTTTTTGACCTTGAGATATATTGTTAGCTTCTTCGTTTATAACCATATCATAGCCATCTGGTAAGGTATGGATAAATCTATGGGCATGGGCTGCCTTTGCTGCTTCTTTTACTTCTTCATCACTGGCATCTAGTCTTCCATATCTTATATTTTCCATTATGGTCCCCTTAAACAACCAAGTATCCTGAAGTACCATACCAAAATGTTCTCTTAAACCTTCCCTTGAGAAATCTTTTATATCTACTCCATCTATGGAGATTCTACCTCCATTTAATTCATAGAATCTCATAAGAAGCTTTACCATGGTTGTCTTTCCAGAGCCTGTAGGTCCTACTATGGCGATCTTTTGACCTGGCTCTACATGAGCTGTAAAGTCATCTATTATTATATTATCCCGATCATATCCAAATCTAACATGTTCAAAGTCTACCCTTCCCTTTACGCTTTCAAGCTCTATGGGATTTTTAGTTTCTAGGATCTCTTCCTCTTCTTCTAAAAATTCAAATACTCTCTCTGATGCAGCAATAGTTGTTTGCAAGACATTTGATATCTGTGCTACTTGCCTTATAGGCTGCATAAAATTTCTTATATACTGAATAAATGCTAGTATATCTCCAACCTGAATAATTCCTCTAACAGCAAACCATCCACCTAAAATTGAAACTGCAACATAACCTAGGTTACCTATAAAAGACATAATAGGCATCATAAGTCCTGAAAGAAATTGAGATTTCCAAGCTGAATTATAAAGTTCTCCATTTATCTCCCTAAATTCTCCTACAGATTCTTCTTCTGCATTAAAGGCTTTCATAATTTCATGACCACTATAGACCTCTTCTATATGACCATTTACCTCTCCTAGAGATTCTTGCTGCTGGCTAAAGTATTTCTGCGACTTCTTTATTATAGCAACTACAAAGACTAAAGAAAGCGGCAAGATCAATATAGCTATTAGGGTCATCTGCCAAGAGATACTAAACATCATTATTAAAACACCTATAAGTGTTGTAAATGAAGTTATTACTTGGCTTAAACTTTGATTTAAACTCTCACTTATTCTATCTACATCATTGGTCACTCTGGATAAAACATCACCATGAGAAACCTTATCAAAATAACTTAGGGGAAGTTTATTTATTTTCTTAGATATTCCATCCCTTAAATTGTAGGAAACTCTTTGTGCTACACCTGTTACTATAAATCCCTGAATATAGGCAAATAAAGCTGATGCAGCATAGAGCCCAAGAAGAATAAAGATTATATTTTTAACGGCATTAAAATCTATTCCTCCTCCTACCACTCCTGTTACTCTTTCTATGACTCCTTCAAATATCTCATTTACAGCTAAGGCAAGCACTCTTGGCCCTAGTATAGCAAAAATAGTACTTGCTATGGCAAATATAAATACAAATAGGAGCTTTAGTCTATAGGGTTTTAAATAGGCTAAAAGTTTTTTGCTTGTGCCTTTAAAGTCTTTTGCCTTTTCAGCAGGAGCTCCAACAGGTCCTCCTCTTCCAGGTCTTCCTATACCTACTCCCTTTTGCTCTTTTTTATCTTTTACTCCATTTTCTTTCATTTGGCTAACTCCTCCTCTGACAATTGAGATAGAGCAATTTGCTTATATATCTCTGAGCTTTCTAACAGCTCACTATGAGTTCCCATGCCAGCTATCTTTCCTTCATCTAGCACTATAATCTTATCAGCATTTTTAATGGTATTTATTCTCTGGGCCACTATTAAAAGGGTACTGCCCTTTAGTCTTTCTTCTAGGGCCTCTCTTAAGCTTGCCTCTGTTTTAAAATCAAGAGCTGAAAATGTATCATCAAATATCATTATTTCAGGCTTTTTAGCTATGGTTCTAGCTATTGATAGCCTTTGTTTTTGTCCACCAGAAACATTGCTACCACCCTGAGATATTGGTGAATCTACTCCATCCCCCTTTTGATCTATAAATTCTTTGGATTTAGATGTATCTATAGCTTCTAAGAGATCATCTCTATCTATATCTTTATTCTTTCCATATCTTATATTGCTTTCTATAGTACCTGAAAAAAGCGTACTCTTTTGTGGTGTATAGCCTATCCTACTTCTAAGTTCCTTAAGATCTAAATCTCTTATATCTACATTATTAACTAGGATCTTACCTTCAGTTACATCATAAAATCTTGGTATTAGATTTATAAGAGTTGACTTTCCGCTTCCAGTACTTCCTATAAAGGCAACTGTTTCACCTTCTTTTGCAACAAAAGAAATATCCCTTAAAACACAGGATTCGGCTCCAGGAAATCTAAAGCTTACATCTTTAAATTCTACACGCCCTTTTATATCCTCTGGCATAGCCTTAGGATCTTCTGGGTTTTCTATGGAAACATCTGTATTTAAAATTTCCATAACCCTACCAGCTGAAACTGAAGCTCTAGGTAGTATAACCGATACCATAGATAACATTAAGAAGGACATAATAATCTGCATAGCATATTGCATAAAGGCCATCATATCTCCAACCTGCATACTTGCGTTTTCAATTTCTTTTGCCCCTATCCACACTATTAAAAGAATTACACCGTTCATTATTATAGTCATAGCTGGCATTAGGGTCACCATTACTCTAGAGACAAAGAGATTTGTCTCTGTAAGGTTTTTATTTGCTTCTTCAAATTTCTCTTCTTCATAATCCTTAGTATTAAATGCCCTTATAACAAGCATACCTGTTAATGATTCTCTTGTAACAAGATTTACCCTATCTATGAGTTTTTGTATTATTTTAAATCTTGGGATTGCAATACTAAAAATACCTAACAAGAGTATCAAGATGCCAACTATTCCTATAGCAACTATCCAGGCCATGGAAGCATTGGTCCTCAAGGCTCTTACAACTCCTCCAATTCCCAGTATAGGTGCAAAGAAGACCATTCTAAGCATCATAACAGTAAATTGTTGTATTTGCTGTATATCATTACTGCTCCGAGTTATTAAGGATGCAGTTGAAAATTTATCAAATTCACTATTGGAAAATTTAGAAACCTTGCTAAATACCTTGTCTCTTAGATTTCTAGCAAGCCCTGCAGCAACTCGTGATGATAGGAATCCTACAAATATGGCCGCTATCATTGCTCCAAAAGCTAAAAGAATCATAAAGGAACCTATTCTAATAATATAATTTGATTGGGTCTTTTGAATATCTATTCCTATTTCCTTATATTCATCTTTAATATAGACCATGGCAGATTGATTTATAATCTCAGCTGGAAGTTCTTGAAAACTTTCCTCCACTCTTTCCTTTATACTATCTAGTTGCTCCTTAGGCATTTCTGATAAGGCTAGAAAGGGGTCCACTCCCTCTGGCAAAGCATCTAAAGGAACCTGACCACTATTTATGGCATTTACTGCCAGCATAGCCCTAGATAGAGACTTATCCATCTCTTTTATTTTCTCCTTATCTTTTTCCTGTAATATATAAAGAGCTTCATCTTTTAAAACTTCATATTTCTTCTGAAATTTCTCATATTCCTCCTGGCTTAAATTTTCCCTACTTATAAGCCTATAACTAGTTTCTATTCTTTCAACTTCCCCTTCATTTAGAAACAATTTTACCTTTTCCATCTCAGCTTCCCTTATAACTTGGGGAACTGCATCTTCTATACCATTTTGTTGTATACCCACATCTACTATCCTTGACATATAGTCTGGTAGGGCTAGTTCTGCCATAGCTTGTCCAAATAATAGAGCTATGATTAAAACTACCAAGATAGTAAAGGGTTTAAATTCCTTAAATAATTTTAACATTCTTCCACCTCGATCTTATTCTAGTTGCTCTTTTAGATTCTTACCCATTTTTTCTAAAAGTTGCTTTAATCTTTCCTTTTCCTCTAAAGAAAAGTCCTTAAAGCACTCCTTGGATAAGTCATTAATAGCTTCTTTTGCTTTTATACATTTTATTTTACCTTCCTCTGTTAAGTATACTCTAGAAACTCTTTGATCTTTAGAATCTTGCTTTCTAAATATTAAGCCTGCCTTTTCCATCCTCTTTAACATTACAGTTATAGTAGATGGTGCTATATTTAAAATATCAGCTAACTCTCTTTGACTTAAACCATCATTTTCTTCTAAAGCACAAAGTAGAGGGGGCTGACCATGATAAACTCCTATCTCACCTAGGAGGCTATAAGTTCTAAGATAATGCCTTCTAGAAGTATCTAAAAATGTAAAGTACAAAGAATCCTTATCTATCATATTTTCACTTCCTAACCTTATTTACTTAGCCGTCTAACTATTAATATATTATACTATTTTTTATTCCAAGTCAATCTATATTATTAGCCGTCTAAGTATTTTTTCAAATAAAAATTACCTGGCTCCCAGGTAATTTACTCAGCAACTGAAGCTTTTTCTCCCTTCCAAAATTTATCCAAGTGTCTCTTCATCTCTCTATTGCTCCTAGCTACTATATTTTTATTCCATTCAGTTGGAAACAGATTCTTATATTTTCTTGTAGTAAATCTATCATCTATAAGAAGAATGACCCCCCTATCTTTTTCAGTTCTTATAACCCTTCCTCCAGCTTGGAGAACCTTATTTATTCCAGGATAGGTATAGGCATAGTCAAAGCCCTTTCTTGAGCTTTCATTAAAGTATTCTTTTATAAGATCCCTTTCAAATCCTATGCCTGGTAGGCCTACACCTACTATTGCAGCTCCTATAAGCTTATCTCCAACTAAATCTATACCTTCAGAGAATATACCTCCAAGAACCGCAAAGGCTACTAAGTTATTTTCCCTATTAAAGCTATCTAAAAAAGCTTCTCGACTTTCTTCGTCCATATTTTCATCCTGCATTAAAATATTTAGACCATCATATTGGATCATTTCATATATTGTCTTCATATATAAGTAGGATGGAAAGAATATAAAATAATTACCCTCTGCTGATGAGATAAAGCTTCTTATAGTTTCTACTACATCTATATAGCTTTTTTCCCTATCCTTATATCTTGTAGATATATCATCTCTTATGACTAGGGATAGATTATCCTTTGGAAAAGGAGAGTCCAATCTCATGTGGTAATCTTTTTCTCTTCCTCCCAACAATTTTTTATAGTAGTCTATGGGAGTAAGAGTAGCTGAAAAAAAGATACTAGAGACTCCTCTCCTAAGAGCCTCTCTTAGGAATGTTGATGGATTTATGCAAAACATCTTTACACTTATATCCTCTTCCAAGATCTCTACTCGCATTACATAGTTTTCATCAAAAAACTCTGATATTTTTAAATACTTTACTATATCAAAATATAAGCCTATTACTTCTTCATATCTTTCATGCTTTTTTTCTTCTATGAGCCAGGGCTCTAGAGCTGTTATTAGGGACTTTAAGGGAAAATGAAAATCTACAAATTCTTCCTTTGATTTAAAACTTACTTTATTTTCCTCCTCTATTTCTATAAATAATCTCTCAATCTTCTTAAGCTTATTAACTATAGAACTATAACCCTTCTTAAAGACATCTATTATGCTTGTAAATTTCTCCTTATTCAAGCTAGCAGAAAACATTTCTCTAGATCTATCTATCAGATTATGAGCTTCATCTATTAAAAAGACATAGTTATAGCTTAGATCATCAAAAAATCTCCTCAAATATACTTGAGGGTCAAATACATAATTATAATCACAAACTATTATATCCATCCAAAGACTTATATCTAAAGAAAATTCAAAGGGGCACACCCTGTGTTTCAAGGAATAATCTAGTATCTTTTCCCTATCTATTAAATTTTCATTTTCAAATATATCCATTATGCCATCATTTACCCTGTCAAAATGTCCCTTGGCAAATTTACAATCTATAGGATTGCATTTGACCTCATTATTTAAGCAGATTTTGTCCTTAGCTGTAATAACAATAGTCTTGATCTTTAGGCCATCTTTCATCAATAATTCTACAGATTTTACTGGTGCTTGCCTGGTTATTGTCTTGGCTGTTAAATAAAATATTCTTTTGGCCCCTCCCTCTCCCATGGCCTTAATAGAGGGAAAAAGAGTTGACATGGTCTTGCCTATACCAGTAGGGGCTTTGCTATAAAGTCTCTTTTTCTCCTTAATAGTCTTATATACTGACACTGCCAATTCTCTTTGCCCACTTCTATATTCTTTAAAGGGAAACTTTAATTTTTCTATGGAAGCGTCTCTCTTTTCTTCCCAGTCAAAACTGGTTTGAGCCCAATCCACATATCTATTTACTATATCTTCTAAAAAGTCATATAAACTCTCTATAGAGAATTCTTCTTTAAATTTCTTTACTTCTTCACTTTCAATATGGAAGTATGTAACTTGTATATCTATCTTCTTTAAATTATTTTGAACACAGTAAATAAATCCATAGACTTTGGCCTGTGCCCAGTGAAGTGGATTATAATCTTTTTCTATAAGATCTATATCACGGCTAGTACTTTTTATTTCATCTATTATGGCCAGATCTTCTAGATGATATATTCCATCTGCCCTGCCCTCTATGTGAAAAGAGTATTCCCCAAAGTCAAAGCTATGCTTTAAGCTGACCTCAGCTCTATAGCCTTCTCCGTACTCTTTCTGTACTTTTTGATGAGCTCTGGTGCCCTCTAGGGCCCTATCCATGGATTTAAAACTATTATCTATATCTCCACTTCTCATAACAAATTCTATTAAATTTCTAACTGATATACTTATGTTTTTATTCATATCTTTCCTCCAATCTTATTATATCAAATCTTAAAAATTCATGCTTGTTTTAAAGCTTTCTCCTGCTTAAAATTTTTTATGTGCATTTAG
>CAZBAK010000058.1:0-9490 GCA_964489715.1 uncultured Tissierella sp.
GTTTTAGGGTGTTTTCATGGTGGAAACCTTTAGTAATGTATCTTATACCAGCTGCCTTGTTATTCATATTTATAAATGGCGTGTTTTTCTAAAAGGCTATAGATAAAATCAGATACTAAAACTTAATTATATGATAAACATCAAAGCCTTAGTGGCCTTCAAGGGCATACTAGGGCTTTGTTTTTGATAAAAAAGGAGAATTTATGATAAAAGAAAAGCTAGATTTTAAAAGAGTATTGAGTTATTCAGGAGCATTTATTGCCTTCTTAATAGGGTCAGGATTTGCCACAGGACAAGAAATATCTCAATATTTTAGCTCCTATGGTTTTAAAGGGCTCTTGGGGGTAGCTGTAGTTTCTATACTATTTCTATATGTAGGAAGTAGTTTTATGACTGCAGGTCAAAGATATAAATATAAAAATGGAAATGAGATATATATAAATATTATTTTGGAGAAAAACTAGGGAGAATCTTTGATTATTATTCAATAGTATTTATCTACATGTCCTTTATAGTTATGGTCAGTGGAGCGGGAGCTGCTTTAGAGCAGCAGTTTGGTCTACCTATAGCTGTAGGTGGAGTAGGGCTTGGTGCCCTGGCAGCTTTTACAGTTGTACTGGGACTAGATGGTGTGGTTGACATTATAAGCAAGGTAGGACCTATTATTATTCTCCTAACATTGGGACTAGGTATAATATCTATTATAAGAAATCCAGATGGCTTGAAAAATGCGGAGACTATACTTTTAGAAACTCCAGTTTTAAGAGCAAGCAGCAATTGGTTTTTTGCTGCCCTATCCTATGTAGGTTTTTCCATGATATGGTTGGCTGGTTTCTTAGCTTCCTTAGGCCGATCCAGTAAGAGTAAGAAAGAATCAGTAGTTGGCATATCCATAGGAGCTATAGGCTTTGGAATAGCACTGGCTATTGTAGCTCTAGGAATATTGGCAAATATAAAAGAACTAGCAGGATCAGAAGTTCCAAACTTAGCCTTGGCAGAAATGGTCCATCCTATTTTAGCAATTTTATTTTCAGCTATAGTAGTAGCTGGAATATTTACAACAGCAGTACCTCTTCTTTGGCAAGTAATTGATAGATTTGCAGAAGAAAAAACTAATAAATTCACACTGCTTACTATCCTATTGGCCTCTGTTGGAATAGTAATAGGAATATTAATACCCTTTGGAGAGTTAGTAAATAGCGTATATGTAATAAACGGATATATAGGCCTTATCTTGTTGGTCTTTATGATAATTAAAAGTATTAAAAATAAAAGATTATTTTAAAATATCAAGATCAATAATCTTTTACGGATAGAAAAAGTGGGTATATATAAACAGAGGTGAATTAAATGAAGAGAGTATTGATAAATCTATTTGGAAAGGTTCAAATGGTTGGATTTAGATATAGTACACTTCAAAAGGCAGAAGAATTAAAATTGGTAGGAACTGTAGAGAATCTAAGGGATGGAAGTGTTGAGATAGAGATACAGGGTGAAGAAGAGAATATTGACAAATTTATAGAATGGTCTAAATTGGGACCACCCTATGCAAATGTAAAGAAAATAATAGTTGAAGATAAGCAAGTTATAAGTGATGAAAAGGAATTTAAGATACTATAATAGTAAAAAGAATCAATAGATATAAAGAATATCTATTGATTCTTTTTTATAAATAAGTTATTATTAGGAATAATAATTGTAGGGGCAGAGCCTTGCTTCCATATATACTTACTAAGGGAGGATTTTAATGGATATATTCAAAAGTTTAAAGGAATATGATTATGAACAACTTATATTTTGTCAGGATAAAGACAGTGGTTTAAAAGCAATAATAGCAATACATGATACAACTCTTGGGCCAGCTTTAGGTGGAACTAGAATATTAGACTATAATTCTGAAGAAGAGGCAATTATAGATGCTCTTAGATTATCTCGTGGAATGACTTATAAGAATGCCGCAGCAGGATTAAACCTAGGAGGAGGCAAAACTGTAATACTTGGAGATCCTAAGAAAATTAAAAACAAAGAACTTTTTAAAAGTTTAGGTAGATATATAGAAAGTCTAAATGGAAGATACATAACTGCTGAGGATATGAATGTAACAACTAGTGATATGGCCTTTGTAAAGGAAGAAACAGACTATGTAGTAGGTCTAGAAGGTAGAAGTGGAGATCCATCTCCTATTACAGCCTTTGGAATATATAGAGGCATTTTAGCAGGCTTAGCTGAAGTCTATGGAGATGAAAATTTGACTGGTAGAAAGGTTGCAGTTCAAGGCCTAGGAGCTGTAGGTTATAAGCTATGTAGGTATCTATATGAAGCTGGAGCCCAATTGATTATAACTGATAATAAGCCTGCAAGTATAGAAGCTGGGATAAAAGAGTTTGGAGCCACAGGAGTAGATAAAGATGATATATATGATGTAGAATGTGATATATTTTCTCCCTGTGCCAAGGGAGCAATTTTAAATGATTTAACTATAAATAGATTGAAGTGTAAAATAATAGGGGGGTCTGCAAACAATCAGCTAGCCCAAGAGAGATATGGAGATATGTTAAGGGAAAAAGATATACTATATCTACCAGACTATGTAATAAATAGTGGTGGTGTAATAAATGTCTATCAAGAGTTGGAAGGTTATGACAAGGATAAGGCTATGAATAAGGCATCAGAGATATATGATAGTATAAAGAAAATAATCGAAATATCTAAAGAAGAAGATATAGCCAGCTATAGGGCTGCAAATAGAATGGTTGAGGAAAGAATTAAAAACAATAAAAGAGCAGGTAAGATCTATTTAAAAGATAGATAGTAAAAAAGAGTTTCAAAATCAAATTATTTTGAAACTCTTTTTTATTATTTAGAATTATAGCTAGAAAATTAAGAAAAAAGGTATATAATAAATATATGATAATTTATTACAATACTAAGGAGATGGGAAATTTGATAAAAACTATAACTACAAATTTAGATATAGTGGAAATGATGCTTTTTTATTGGGAGTCTGTAAAGGAAAGAGAAAAGATAGTTGAATCATTTATAATAGAAGTTTCAGAAAAAGAAGATATGGAATATCTTTATAATGAAAACTTCAATAAAGATTCTGTAAGAAAGGTATTATCAGCTATTTCTAATAGAGAAAAGTTAAATCATCCCAGCAAAGAAGAGGGAAGATTTTGGAATAATAACATGTGGATGCTTGAAGATCTAAGTAATATGAACAATATGGTAAGGCCACTTAAGCTATTAAACTTGGATTATTTGAAAGATGAATTGGAAAGTAAATATGAGGAGCTAAAAGTGGTGTTTATTCCTGGCCACATAGAAGAATATTATATAGATGAAAATAAGCTTGTAATAAACTTTTTTAGAATCATGGTAGACATGATGGATGAAAGCATAGTAAAGATAAGTGGAAAACCACTTGAAGAATATATAGTAGAAAAATTAAAAGAAATGGAATAAGAAGTATAGAGATAAGAGCTAGTAGAATACTAGCTCTTATCGTATGAAAAATGTTAAGTATATATTTTATCTATAGACCTTTAAAATATCTGTATATGGGTTTTCTCTTTTCTCTAGTAAATCAAGCAAAATTTCTGCCCCAGCCATAGAATAGCAAGTTCCATTACCCTCGTAGCCTAAAAGATAGTAAACATTAGATTGCAAGGGGTCTCTACCAATAAAAGGAAGACCATCTTTAGAGCTTCCAAAGAGTGCATTCCATCTATAATCTATTTTTAATTCAAGTTGAGGGAAAAAATCTTCTATTTCTTTTTTTATAGCTTCAGTTTTATTATATATAATAACTTTATCTGTTTGAACTATAGAAATTTTTTCATCAAGGCCGCCTGCTATTATTCTATTGTCTTTAGCAGTTCTAAAGTAAAGATAAGGCATCTTAGTTTCCCAAAACATGGCCTTATCTTTCCAGGGTAGAGTTTGGGAGCTAGTAGCAGAAAATGCATAGGTCCTATCTATTCTAGCCTTATCCTTTATCACTTCATAAAGCTTAGTATAACCTGTAGCCAGTATAATATTCTCATATTCTATTGTTTTACCAGTACTTGTAAAAACTCTATTATTAGTTATATTATTTAGATCAATAGAGGTGTTTTCAAAATAGTCTACACCTAGTTTAATATTTTCCTTGACCAAGGCCCTAATGAATTTATATGGATTTACTTCTGCGTCTTTCCAAGTTTTAAGAGCACAAGGTTTATCTATACCATAATTTATCTTTAGAGCAGGATTATCTATAAATTTTACTGGAAAATTTTGTTTTTTTAAAAAACTGTATTCTTTAATTAGTTTTTCTTTGTCATCCTCATTAGAAGCATAATATATACTATTTCTTAATATATAATCAGTTTCTGAGTCTAGCTCATTATTTAAACTAGTAAGACTTTCCATGGCTTTTAAACACATTTCATAAAATAGCACTGCCTTATCTTCTCCTATATTTTCTGCAAGTTCCCAAAGCATAATATCACTGGAATATTGAAGAAGACCAGTATTAGCTGAACTACTACCACTAGCTATTGTGTTTTTTTCAACAAGTGTAATCTTATGATTGTTTTTAGCTAGAACATAAGCAGCTAGATTACCAGACATACCACCACCTACTATAAGAACTTCTGTGACCTTATCTTCTATTAAAGAGTTAAATTTTATTACATCTTGTAAAGTTTTATCCCAATATGTTTTACCACTTATAAGTTCCATAAATGCCTCCATATTATTTATTTAAATATATTTACTATACTACCCTAGAAGTTCCTTTTGACACAAGCATATGAAAAGAGATTTAAATTATTAAATATATATATATTGGGTATAAGAAGTATAGAGACAAATTTAGATTCAAACGGAGGAGATAAATATATGTATGAAATAGTAAAGGAATTTCCAAATGAAATAATATTTGACCCAAAAGGAGCTTGTGTTAGTCTATATCAAACAACACATAAATCAAGTCCGGAAAATTTACAAGATCAGATAAGATTTAAAAACTTAATACAAGAAATTAAAAGCTCTCTAGAGAAAGATTATTCACGAGAAGAAGTAGAAAATATCATGAAAGTATTTAATGATATAGCCGAAGATAGAATTTTTTGGAATAATACAACAGAAGGACTGGCTATTTTAGCAAATAAAGATAATTGCGTAGTTTATAAATTAAATAGAGAAGTAGAAGAACTTGCAATAGTAGCAAATAATTTCCATATAAAACCACTTATAAGAAATTTCCAATCAGCAGACAATTATCACATACTGGGAATTACAAGAAATGATTTTAATATTTATGAAGGAAATAGATATGGTATTGAGATGATAGAATTAGACGAAGATACACCAAAGACATTGAAAGAAGTATTGGGAGATGAATATACAGAGCCTCACCTTGAAGCAGGAAGATATAGTGGTGGAGCTACTGGTTCACCAGCATTTCATGGACATGGTGGAAGAAAAGATGAAATAGAGGTAGATACAGAAAGATATTTTAGATATATTGATAAATTTATAATAGATAATTTTTCTTCTGAAATGAGACTTCCTCTTATTCTAGTAGCTCTTGATGAGCACCAAGGAGAGTTTAGGAGTCTGAGTAAGAATAATTATCTATTAGACAAAAAAGTCAGTAAGGACCCAGAAGCACTTCCTAAAGAAGAGATAAGAAAATTATCCTGGGAAGAAATGGAACCTGTATATATACAAAAGACTAAGGATTTAGTTGAAAGATATGGCCTTCAAAGATCTAAGTTTTTAGGTACAGATGATATAGCAGAAATAGCAAGAGCAGCCTTAGAAGGAAAAATAGATACATTAATGATAGAAGATGGAAAGATAGAACCAGGAAGAATAAACAGAGAAAGTGGAGAGATTGAAAGAGGAGAAATAGAGAACCCTGAATTAGGTGACGTAATAGATGATATAGGGGAATTGGCTTTAAAATCTCAAGCAGAAGTAGTAGTTCTTCCTCAAGAAAGAATGCCAAGTACAACAGGTGTAGCAGCTATATTTAGATATTAAAACTATAGAGTAATATAAATATAAAGATAGTCCAAGGAGATAATAAGATCCTTGGACTATCTTTATGAGTTTTGCCCTGCTTAAAGGTTTATTTTCACAAATATAAGGTATAAATATAAAGAAGTATTATAGAGAGGGTTATAATTATTTGTACAATATATTTCAGGAGGAAAAACTATGAAATGGAAAGGAAGAAAGACAAGTTCCAATGTAGAAGATAGAAGAAGAAGTAGTAGTGGGAAGGGATTGGCCTTTGGTGGTGGAGGAATTGGACTTGTAATCTTAATAGTAATAACCTTGCTTAGTGGTGGAGATTTTGGTGATATATTAGGCAATATAGCTGGTGGAGGAGATATTTCACCAACAGTTGCCTATGAAGAAAGTCAGCAGGATAGAGAACTTGTAGAGTTTGTATCTGTTGTTTTAAGTGATACAGAGAGGGTATGGAAAGAAGTTTTTACAGAAAACAATTTAGAATATAGAGAAGCTAAATTAGTAATTTTTAATGGAAGTGTAAGATCTGCCTGTGGAGTAGCAGGAGCCTCAATGGGTCCTTTTTATTGTCCGCCAGATGAAAAAATATATATAGATTTAAGTTTTTATGAGGATTTAAATAAAAAGTATGGTGCATCAGGAGATTTTGCCATGGCCTATGTAGTGGCCCATGAAGTTGGTCATCACGTACAAAATATGCTAGGTATAACAGAACAAGTTCAATCACTTAGGCCTAAATTAACTGAGAAAGAATATAATAAATACTCTATAATGTTAGAACTTCAAGCAGATTATTTAGCTGGAGTGTGGGCATATCATGTAGAAAATGAGGGATTATTAGACGAAGGTGATATAGAGGAAGCTCTTACTGCTGCAAGTGCTGTAGGAGATGATAGGCTACAAAAACAAGCAACTGGTAGGGTAGTCCCAGATAGTTTTACCCATGGAACATCTAAACAGAGGATGGAATGGTTTTATAAGGGATATAAACTTGGGAATCTATCAGGGGGAGATACCTTTAGTGATAGCAGTCTTCAATGAAAGTTAAAATATAAAAGCTGACAAATCCTAGTGAAATATCCTTTTTTATGATACAATACTTTGGGTAGTTACTATAGCTTCTAGGATAAATTCTAGAAGCTATAATAAGTAATAATATACATAACAAGGGAGATAATTATGATACTTTTAGAAACTATAAAAATTATTTTACTGGGAATAGTAGAAGGTGTTACTGAATGGTTGCCAGTAAGCAGTACGGGTCATATGATACTTTTAGATGAATTTATAAAACTAAACATAACACCACAATTTAAAGAGATGTTTTTTGTAGTAATTCAATTGGGGGCAATAATGGCAGTTGTACTCTTATTCTTTAATAAGCTTAATCCTTTTGCTCTTAAGAAAACTAAATTAGAAAAAAGAAACACTTGGATCCTCTGGTTTAAAGTCATAGTAGCCATAATACCAGCTGGTTTAATAGGAGTACTGTATGATGACTGGATAAATGAAAGGTTTTATAATTACAAGACAGTTGCCATAATGTTAATAGTTTACGGAATAATTTTTATAATAGTAGAAAATAAAAACAAAGGTCAAGAGCCTAAAATTAATACATTGAAAGAAATTACTTATAAGACGGCTTTTTTAATAGGTATATTTCAGGTTTTAGCTCTTATTCCAGGTACTTCAAGATCTGGTGCTACAATAATTGGAGCTATGTTACTTGGAACTTCAAGATATATAGCTGCAGAATTTACATTTTTCTTGGCCATACCTGTAATGTTTGGTGCTAGCTTTCTTAAGATGTTAAAATTTGGTTTTTCCTATACAGGTCTTGAGGTCTATATACTTTCTTTGGGAACAATAATTTCTTTTATAGTCTCTATAATTACTATTAAGTTTTTAATGACTTATATTAAGAAAAATGACTTTAAAGTATTTGGATATTATAGAATAGTTTTAGGAATTATAGTCTTATTATATTTTTCTATATTTTAAAATTAAATAAAAATAAAAAAAGTATGGAATATTCTAATTCCATACTTTTTGTTTTATTGATCTACACTTCCAATAGGATCTGTAATAGTTGCATGTCCCATAAGGGACTCGCTAACTTCTCCGTCTAAGAGAAATTGTACTTTGTTTACAGTTCCAAGATCTAATAAGCTAGCTACAATTTGATTGATAGTTAAAGACTCTGTTAAAGAACCACCATTCATGCCTTCTTTAGAAAAGTTTACATAAGCTATATCATCTTCAACTTTGACATCTATTAGCTTTACACTAGATGGGATAGCATTTTCTAAACCTTCACTTTTGGCTTCTGTTAAAAGTTCTTTTACAACTGCTTCTTCTAAAATAGTATCCTCATAATCAACTGTTCTTTTTTCAGCTTTTATCTTTGTCAAATCTTCATTACCAGTAACTATATATTCAGTTACAGCATAATATAAATTTACTTCTTTTTCTTTTTTTTCTTCTTCCTTCATATCCTCTTCTGCTTCTAATTCTTCATCTTCAGGAGTCGTGGCTCCTTCTTTTTCATCCATATCACTAAAATCTTCTGGTTCTACAACTTCTGGTGTTTCAGGGGTTTCTTCATCTACACTTGTAGGCGAAGCACAAGCTGCCAGTGAAAAAACCATAATTGTTATTAAAAACAAGCTAATAATCTTCCTCATTCAAACACTCCCTTTATTATATAAATATTGATATTTATAAACTTATATAACTATATGTTATAACAAAAAACGAAAAAAAACAAGAGACCAATTGGTCTCTTGTCTATATAAGCTTTACATAAGCTTAGAGTAAAATTCTACTATTAATTGATCATCAATTTCTATAGGAACTTCATGTCTTTCTGGAATACGAGTAAGACTAGCTGAAAAGTTTTCTTCATCTTTTTCTATATAGGGATAAGAATTTAAAAAGTTGTTTTGGAAATTCTCCTTAAACAAGTCTATATTTCTTGATTTTTCCTTTAGTGTAAGACTGCTAGTAGGATTTACTTTGTGAGATGGTATATTAACCTTTTTACCATCTAATAAAATGTGCCCATGAACTACCATCTGTCTAGCTTGCCTAATAGAAGAGGCAAAACCCATCCTATAAGTTAAATTATCAAGTCTAGTTTCTAGACCTTTAACTAAAGCACTACCTGTAAGTTCTGAAGATTTCATGGCATCTTCCACATACTTAATGAATTGTCCTTCCATAACACCATAATAAGATCTAAGTCTTTGTTTTTCTAATAATTGTTTACCATACTCTGTTAACTTTCTGTCTGCTCTTGAAGTAAACTTTGTGGCTCTATTCATAGCCTTTGGATGTCCGCAAACATTTAATCCCAATCTCCTAGATTGTTTAAATCTAGGTCCCATCATTTTTGCCATATATTATTCATCTCCTAAATTATTTGCCGCGGATAATTTAAGCCTTAAAAAATTATAACATAAAA
>CAZBAK010000059.1:0-9245 GCA_964489715.1 uncultured Tissierella sp.
TCTTCAAGCTTGCTGCTTGATCCCCTATTTTCGTTTTCTCCAATAGCCTTAGAGTTTTGACCTAAGCTAGCTTTTGTCATTTGTCTAAGCCTATTAGCCTGATCATTCATCATGATAAATCTCCTCGCTATAAGCTATTAAATTTTCTAAAGTTGCAGCATTTATATCGTCTGGAACATCTTGACCATGACAAAAATATTGTACTGGATATTCGTTATGCTCAATTATATTCCAAAGATTTTTAAAGTTTGTTACCTCATCAAATTTAGTTAAAATAAGTCCGTTATAGTCTAAATGCTTGTACTTTTCAAATATTGAATTTGTAGTTTCCACATCAGTGGAAACACTTAAGACTAAAAATCTATTGGTCTTGTTCTTTATATTGTCTAAATATAGCTTTATATCATCTAGTTTTTCCCTATTTCTCTGGCTGGTTCCCAGAGTATCTACTAGCAATACATCACAATCTCTTAGCTTGTATAGCTTGTCCTGCATCTGATCTGGATGGTGAACAACTTCAAAGGGAAGCTTCAATATTTCAGAATAGGTTTTCAACTGTTCCACTGCACCTATCTTATAGGTATCTATGGTTAAGAGTCCCACCTTCTTCTTGTTTACTAGTGACTCCTGGGCTGCAATCTTTGCTATAGTAGTAGTCTTGCCTGCTCCTGTAGGTCCTAAGAAGACATTTGTCTTTCTAACCCTTAACTTTCTTTGAAAGCAGTTGTCCTTAAAGGCTATTTCCATAAAATCTACTATCTCTTCTGAAGAAAGATTGTTTTCATCCTTCATATTTAGCTTTAAATAGCCCAGTAGTTGGTCCTTTATTCTGTCACTTGTATTTTTAAGCATGGGATTTCTCTCTATAAGTTCTTCCACAGAGTGTTTTTCTTCTTCAACTTCTTCATCTTCTTCTATTTCTTCCTCTACTTCATCTTTTCCATTTTCTTCTGTCTCTCCATAGGCTTTAGGAGCATTGTTTTCTTCAACTTCTAATTCCACTTGCCTATCTTCTTCTAAGCTTTCTCCACCAGCTTCTTCTCTAGCCTCTACTGGAGGACTAACTGGCTCTCTAGAGATCTTTGGGTCTCCTTCTTCTTCCAGGGCAAAGGTAACCTGGATCATCTTCTTTTTAAAGGGATTAAACCACTTGCCCACCTTTATTTCCTGCTGGCTTATAATTACAGCATTTTTCCCCAGCTCATAGCTTGCCCTAACTATGGCTTCCTTCATATTTTCTACTGTATAGGTCTTTATAATCATATATTATCAACCATCCCTAGAGCTTCTATTTCTACATCATTTGGCACATCATTTAAGGAAAGTACCTTTAAATTTGGAAAATTAAAGGATATTAAATTCTTAAAGGCTACTCTTATATTAGGTGATGTAAGTATTACAGCCTGGGTACCTGTTGCCAGTAGGCTTTCTTCTATTTCCTTTACACCATCAAATATCTTAGTTATGGTGGCAGGTTCCAATATAGGTATGCTGCCTGAAATGGTCTTTTGTATATTTCTTCCTATGATTTCCTCAAGTCCTGGGTGAATGGTAATAACATTCAATACACCATCTTCATTTAGATATCTATTTACTATGGTTCTTTGCAGTCCATGGCGAACATGTTCTGTTAAAAGCTCCGTATCCTTGGTAATAGTTCCCTGATCTGCTAAGACTTCCAGTATGGTTACCATATCATTTATAGGCACTTCTTCCTTCAGTAGGTTTTGCAATACCTTTTGAACTTCTCCTAGGCTCATTATCTCAGGTATAAGTTCATCTACTACCACATTGTATTTTTCCTTTATGCCTTCTAGCAATTGCTTTACTTCCTGCCTACCCATTAATTCATGGCTGTTTTCTTTTATGATCTCCTTTAAATGGGTTACTAAAACTATTACAGGGTCTATAACTGTATAGCCCTTTAAATCTGCTAATTCCCTATTTCCTTCATCTATCCAAAGAGCAGGAAGTCCAAAGGCAGGTTCCCTGGTTTCCTCTCCATCTACTCCTTCAATACCACCACCTGGATCTATTACCAGGGCCTTGTTTGGCTGAATATTACCCTTGGCCACCTCATTGCCCTTGATCTTTAGGACATACTCATTGGGTTCTAGGTTAAGATTATCCCTAATTCTTATAGGATTTACAATGATTCCCAATTCCATGGCACATTGCTTTCTTATGGCTGATATATGCTCTATAAGATTGTCTGTATTGCTTTCATCTACAAGAGATATAAGTCCATAGCCTATTTCAAGGGCTATAGCTTCCACTTGGAAGTTTAAAATGCCCTCTTCTTTTTCCTTATCCCTTTCCATCATTTCATTTTGATGGACAAGGGCTGCTCCATCTTCAGCTATTTGAATTTCTTCTAGATTTTCAGCCTCTAAAAGAATATAGCCTACACTTCCCAGGATTAGGGCCACTATTAAAAATGGCAGGGTTGGAAAGGCTGGTACTAGGGAGATTAAAAATATAACCGTAGCAGCTAAGAGTATTACCTTGGAAAATCCAAACAATTCACCTGTAACTGAGTCACCAAAACCCTTTTCATCTTCTGAACGAGTCACTAGAATACCAGAAGCAATAGAAATTAAAAGTGCTGGCATCTGGCTTACAAGTCCATCTCCTATGGTAAGCTTGCCAAATTTATCCAGGGCCTCTAGGGCGCTCATATCATATTGGAGGGAAAATATAAGTATACCACCTATAAGATTTATAATGGTTATAAGTATACCTGCTATGGCATCTCCCTTGACAAATTTACTGGCACCATCCATGGAACCATAAAAGTCTGCTTCTCTTTCCAGATCCCGCCTTCTCTTTTTAGCCTGCTCTTCATCTATAATTCCACTGTTTAAATCTGCATCTATGGCCATCTGTTTACCAGGCATAGCATCAAGTGTAAAACGAGCTGAAACTTCAGATACTCTTGAAGCACCACTGGTAACTACAACCATCTGTACTATAACTATAATTATAAATATAACACTACCTACTATATAGTTGTTCCCAGTAACAAAGTTTGCAAAGGCATCTATAACCTTACCTGCATTTCCATCACTAAGTATTAGACGGGTAGAGGATATGTTTAGAGACAATCTAAACATAGTTGTAACCAGCAAGAGAGTTGGAAATGTGGAGAATTCCAAAACTGTTCTGGTAAAAAGAGTAAGTAGAAGTATAATAATTCCCATGGTAATGTTTAGAACAAGCAAGATGTCTAATACAAAACTTGACATAGGTACTATTATTATTCCTATAATAGCTATGATCAAAAAAGCTACTATTATCTCTATGTATTTGTTGGTAAAATCTATAAAACTTTTAAATGTTTCTGTCATACTCTCTCATCCTCTTTAAATCTTGCCCTTATTTTTTCTTTCCATTTCATAAACCAAGGCTAAAACTTCTGCAATTGCCTGATATAGTTCCATAGGAACTGTGTCCCCTATATCAACTCGCTTGTACATACTTCTAGCCAATTCCTTGTTTTCTATAATTGGTATTTTTAGTTCTCCAGCCCTTTCTCTGATTCTCTTGGCCAGGTGGTCTCCACCCTTGGCAGTTACCACTGGAGCCTTATCTATTTCACTATCATATCTTAAGACTACTGCTAGGTGGGTTGGGTTTGTTATAACAACTGTGGAATCTTCCATATCTTCCATCATCCTACCCATGGAGATCTCCCTTTGACGCTGCTGTCTCTTGCTCTTTATATGAGGGTCACCCTCCATTTGCTTGTATTCATCCTTTATATCCTGCTTGGACATCCTAAGATTTTTCTTCCACTCCTGCCTTTCCAGTACAAAGTCCATAATGCCAAGTAGAAACATTACTATGGCTATATCTATACTGACTGTTCTTACAAAGTCCACAAAGAAGGGAAAGAGTCTCTCCGTCCCTATGCTACCAGCATTTAATATCTTTACAAATTCTGTAGCCAGGGTCTTGTAGGTCAGGTAAAAAACCAGGACCAGCTTCAATAGGTTTTTTATCAGATTTAAAAAGGTCTTTTTAGAAAACATATTTTTAAAGCCCTCTATGGGATTAAGCTTCTTAAAGTTTGGCTTTAAGGGCTCTGCTGTAAATATAAGGCCTGTTTGAATAACATTGGCCAGGACTCCCACTATCATGGCTATGGCGAAAAATGGCAGCAATATTACTAGGGCGCTTATTAGATCCTCTAAGAGTATGTTTTTTAAAAAACTCTCTGTAAGTTCTGGTGAAGGTGTTCTAGCCAGAGAAAGCTCCATATATCTATGGGCATTTTGCAGTAAAAAGTTTGCAAGACTTATAAATAAGAGGGTGAATACAAAAAAACCGGCTGCCCCGTTTAAGTCACCACTTTTTGCTACCTGGCCCTTCTTTTTAGCATCTTGAAGTTTCTTGGGGGTAGCGTCTTCAGTTTTACTTGCCTTATCTTCCATATCTAAAACTCCTTACAAATTTACAGTGCATTTATAAAACCATCTATAAACTGTGGCATAAGACTTACTATATCTCCTATTCTATTTAGCATCCAGGAGGAAATAAATAGAAATACCACAAAACTTATCATTATCTTCATAGGCATACCAAGTATAAGTACATTTATACTGGGTATGGTTCTGGAAATTACACCTAGAACTATATCTGTTATTAAAACCACTATTATAATAGGTACTGCTAGATTAAAGCCCAATTCAAATATATGCGAAAAAAGGCTGAGTATACTAGAGACGCCTAGATTATTTAATTCTAAACTATCTAGGGGTATGTATTGAAAACTCTTTAAGAGTGCTTCTATCATATAGTGGTGCATATTCAACATAAAGAAAACTGATAGGGCTAGCCAGTTCAATAGCCTACCATAGTTTGAACTACGGGCTCCCATACTAGGATCATAGACCTGCCCCATGGAAAATCCTACCTGGAAATCCATAAAATGACCTGCAACCTCTACAGCTCCAAAGACCAACTTTGTTATATAGCCCATACTTAGGCCAAATAGAGTCTCCTTTATGGCCATTGGTATTAGGAGATAAAAGTCTCCCCCCAGACTAAAGTCTGGCACAGTATTATATACTATAAGTGAAACACTAAAGGATATGCCTATTTTAAATATATTGGGAAGTCCCTTAAAGGAAAATCCAGGACAGACTACTATAAAAGCTGTAATTCTAAGCATTATCAAGATTAATTTATCAAATTGTATAGTCATCTTTTCACCTAATTTATAGTTGACAATATATCAAATATGCCACTGGTAAAGCTTAAAAGCGTATTCAGCATATAGTTGCCAAAGATTATCAGGGCTAGCATTATTGCCATTAGCTTGGGAACAAAAGAAAGTGTCTGCTCTTGAACCTGGGTTGTAGCCTGAAGCACACTTACTAGGAGTCCTACAGTTAGGGCTACTATTAGAATAGGTGCCGAAACCTTTATTACAGTTAAAAATCCATTTCTCATTACATCTAATACTATAACCTGACTCATAAAATCATCCCTTTATATAAAACTTTCGATCAAAGACTTTACAACTATATGCCATCCATCTACCAAGACAAATAAGAGTACTTTAAAGGGTAGGGATATCATAACCGGTGGCAGCATCATCATACCCATACTCATAAGTATGCTGGCCACTACCATATCTATTACCAAAAAGGGAATAAATAGCAAAAAGCCCATGGAAAATGCAGTCCTAAGCTCACTTATGGCAAAGGCTGGTATAACCGTTGTAATAGCTAGATCCATTGGCTCTTCCACATTTGGAGAATCAGAAGCCCTTAAAAACAAGGCTATGTCCTTTTCCCTGGTTTCCTTAAGCATAAAGGCCTTTAAAGGTGCAGTTCCATTTTCTATTGCCTCTTCCCTGCTTATCTCCTCTTCTAAAAAGGGTGTCACTGCATCATTCATTATGTCCGTATATACTGGCCTCATTAGGAAAAAAGTTAGAAATAGGGCCAATCCTATAAGCAGTTGGTTTGGTGGCGACTGCTGTGTTCCCATGGCATTTCTCAAGAAGGATAGGACAACTATTATTCTTGTAAAGCTGGTTGTAAGGATCAAAAAAGAAGGGGCCAATGTCAGTATTGTAATGACTATAAAGAGCCTTATGGTGTCTACCGTAGTCTCTCTGTCACCGTCTTCATCTAGGATAATGCCTAGATCTCCAAGACCTGCTGCACTTGACACACTAGAAAAGAGAAGGATTATTATAGCTATTATAATTATTGTTTTCTTATTTATCTTCAAGACCTCTTCCTCTTTTCTATCTCATTATTTATCTTCTTATATATGCCATTTTCCCTTATATCCATACTGATTTCCTTTTCACTTAAAAGTTCCTCTATCTCTTCAGGGTCCAATTCCTTTAGGATCTTATTATCCTTTTGAGTAAAGCTCATAAGATAATATTTGCCTGAAACCTCCACTATACCCAGGGAGGAGTTTGTACTTACACTGGTTTTTTCCCATACCTTTATAATATTGTTTTGCTTTATCATATATCTGTTTAATAGCCTAAGACTTATATGAGCCAGAAATATAACCAGAACTAATACTAGAAAAGTCTGTAGAACAGATAAAAATCCTCCCATTGTTTCACTTCCTCTTTGTCTCTACTGTACTATAAGATTTGTAAAGTAAACTTCCCTTATTATATCCTCACCTAAGGAAGCATTTACCTTTGTCAATATGTTTTCCTTTAACTCACCAGTTTTTTCCACTTCTAAAATTTCTTCAGCTGTTCTTTCCCTTAAATCATTTACTATTATATCCCTTAGCTTGCTAGTATTTGATTCGATCTTAGGAGTATTTTTCTTTTCCTTATACATAAGTGCAACCTGTATCTTTAAATATCTTTTTCCACTTTCTGGTGATTGAAGATTTGTTACAAACTCATCCAATAAGATGGTAAACTCTTCATCAGATTGGAACATGGTCTTAAGATCCCCCAGGGACTTGTCTGTTACAATGAAAAACGCTGCTATGGCTACTACTGCTACTATAACTACAAGTAAAATTATTATTATAAGCTTTGTCTTGCCTTTTTTTTCAACCTTGTTTTCTTTCTCCATATTTTCACTCTACTCCTTGTCACTTTCCTCATCAAATACAATGAGTATATTTACCCTTCTATTTATAGCTCTATTTTCTTCATTTGTATTTGGAGCTATAGGCTTATGTTCACCGTATCCAGTAGCTGCAAGCCTTGATGGTGGGATATTTCCTATCTCACTTAAATATCTTACTACTGATACGCTTCTAGCCGTTGAAAGTTCCCAGTTACTAGGGTATAGGGCACCCTCTATAGGCACATTGTCTGTGTGTCCCTCTATTAAGATCTCATTGTCAAACTCTTTTAATATGCCTTCAATCTTGTCCAAGACCTCCAGACCACTATCCTTTATGCTGGCACTACCTAGGTCAAACAAGATGGCCTCCTTTATATCTACAAAGATTCCCCTCTTGTTAAAGGTAACACTTACATCTGCATCTAGCCCTTGAGTTTCCACATAGCTTAGTACCTTTTCATAAACTTCTTGAATCTCTTCCATGATTCCACTTTCTTCAAGTTCATCCTCTGAAGGTATATCTTCCTCTAGAGGCACTTCCACATCTTCATTTTGTCCTTCCAAAACCTCTGTATAGCCTAGACCTGATAAGACGCCTTGAAGTGACTTGGTCATACTTTCGAATTTCTGAGCATCTATATTACTCATGGAATAAAGAAGTATAAAAAATGTTAAGAGCAAGCTCATAAGATCTGAAAAGGTAGTTATCCAACCTGGAGAACCTCCACCTTCATCTTTTTTATTTCTCTTTCTCCTACTCATAGCTAGCATCCCCTAGAGCTGACTCTTCTTCCTCTTCCAATTGCTTTATTTCTTCTGTTGAAAGATAGGTCTTAAGCTTTTCTTCTAAAAGCCTTGGATTTGCTCCAGATTGTATTTGAAGTATTCCCTCTATTACTAACTCTCCTGTAAAAACCTCTTCATCTGTTTGAAAGGAAAGATTTGATGCCATAGGTATTAGGATTAAGTTGGCTATAAGGCTTCCATAAAATGTAGTAAGTAGTGCTGTAGCCATACCTGGCCCTATTGCCTCTGGATCATCCAGTCCTGAAAGCATTATTACAAGTCCTATAAGGGTACCAAGCATACCAAAGGCTGGTGCTAGTTCTCCCCACTTGGAGAAAACATCTTGACCTGTTCTATGTCTTTGCTCCATGGTATCGAGTTTCAATTCCATTATTTCCCTTATGGTGTCAGGCTCAACTCCATCTATTACCATCTTGAGTCCATCTACCATGTATTCATTTTCAATTTCAGCTACATCATCTTCTAGAGCTAAGAGTCCATCCTTTCTAGCTTTTTTAGAAAGATCAGTAAATCTTCTTACCAGATCAACTCTTTGTCCTTCAGGAGATGTCAATAAGACCTTCATAACCTTAGGTATATTTAAAAGAGTCTTCATTGGGAAACTTATCATAAGTGCTGAGAAACTTCCAAATACTGTTATTATAATAGACGTTGGATCCATGAAGTTTTGAATGCTTCCTGCTATCATAATAGCCCACACTAAAAGAGCAGCACCAAGTACTATCCCTATTAATGGTAACATATTCTTCTTCATCTTTTATCCCTCCAATGGTCCATTATAAATTTGTCTTTTAAATTCAATTATGCTTTTTTTAATATCTTCACAACGCTCTTCAACTCTTAAAACCTTTCCATCAGTCAAGGTTATTATAGTATCAGGAGCCTCTGTGATCTTGTAGATCAAATCACTGTTTAGACAAAATTCTTGTCCTTTTATAGAAGTAAGTGATATCATTGTTTTTACCTCTTTTCAATTTATTATTTAAAGATAAGATTCCTACATAAGACAAAGGAGGAATCTTATCTTTTATTTTTTCTTTTACATCCTAACTCTTATCTCTTTAAGTTAAGTAGTTCCTGTATCATTTCATCTGAAGTTGTTATAGATCTAGAGTTAGCCTGGTAAGCACGAGAGGTAACTATCATCTCAGTAAACTCGTTAGCAAGGTCAACATTAGACATCTCAAGTACACCCTGACGAACAAATCCTTTTCCACCTTGTTCTACTAAACCTACAGAAGGCTCACCAGAGTTGTTTGAGCTAAGATAATTATTACTTCCATCTTTTGTAAGACCAGATGCATTAGAGAATGTAGTAATTGGAATTTGACCTAAGAGCACAGTTACACTTTCAGGTTCACCTGTAGCTGCCTT
>CAZBAK010000060.1:0-8436 GCA_964489715.1 uncultured Tissierella sp.
CCAAAGAATGTTAAGCATTGAATCCTTTGAGTTACGAACCAGTTTTCTCTTTTATAAATCTTTTTTATAACAAATTAAGTCATATAACTTCTTATATAAACAACTCTTATTTTGACTCGCTGCTATATATTCTATAAATCGATCGTCCTGTCGTGCTTCAGCATTTAAATTTAATAGCTCTATAGTCTTATTTCCTTTGATACTCCCATTCTTCTGTTTTATTAGAACTACTCTGTTACTTTGATTGATAACCCTAATTAAATGATCTGAATTTTTATCAAAAATTGGATGTATGAGATTAAAGATATTATTCTCATATTGAGTATTATAAGGTTCATCAATAGATACGTACATTCTTTTTTCAATTTGATTGCATTTTGTACAGGCTAAAGAAAGATTTTTAATTTCATATGTAAAGTGTGGAAACTTTCCTTTTGGAACAAAATGCTCAATATCACCATCTGAAGTTACTCCTAATCTAGAGCTGCACAATGAGCATCTTAACTTTTGGTCAAAAGAATTTTTTTGATGAATTTGTAATTTATCCCTAATGAAGTCTTTAATATCTTGCTTGTTCCATTTACCTAACTCATCATTTGGAATAGAGTTTATTCTCCTTTGAATAGTGGTATCATAATTCCAAGAGGTTATATTATTGTTTATAGCATTCATTTCATAAATAGAGGAATTCATTTATTCATTCTCCTTGTGATTTTTAATATGATTTCTTGCTATGCCTAAGATATCATTAAGAGGATCTTTTTCATCTAAAGTAAAAATTTCAAATTTATCTACATAGTTCTGTATTACGGAAAGCTTATCAGAATCTGTTTCAATTAACTTTATTAATTTCTCAACCTCTGAAATAAAATATCTATTTCTACTCGTTCTTAAATTAAAAACAGTGAATAGTATATTTTCAGCGGACCACCCGTAAGTACTGAAATCAATTGTTTCACATTTTCTCTCTCTTGTGACATCCAAATAAATATGAATTAATGATGAACTCGTAGGATATAGATCCGAAACCATAAAATGGGAATGTGTAGCTATAATAAAATGCGAATTAATTGTTGAATAAAAAGAATAAATCAAAGGAATAAATTTTTGTTGCCATCTAGGGTGTAAACTCGTTTCAGGCTCATCGATTAGTATAATAGAATTATCTTTTATAGAAGAAGAAATTTTAATGAACGCACTCAATATTCTTTTTTCTCCTGAACTTAATTTTATATATTCAAAACTTTCTTTATTAATTGAAAAAATTAGTGTCGGCTTGATTAATTTTATATTTGTGAAAAATCTTAATATACTTAGTAACTGAGAATCCACTTCCATCTCTTTGTTCTTAATCAAGTTGAAATCAATTTGCAATTCTTTATTAGTATGGAACAACTCTATAAATTGATTTTGAATGAAATCTAAGCTATATTTATCCAAGATATTCTCAACATCATAATTTCTGTTATGTTTTCTTTTTCTTATTTTGTTTACTTCATCAGTAATACGACTTTTTAAAGATTTTATATCTTTTTGAGAGAAAAGTGGTGTGTACTTTATAGTAACCGTTCTATCAAAATTAAATAAATTTAGAATGTCTATCAGTGTATTCACAATCATTTTATTATTGGTATTTCTTGAAATAATATTTATAATGTTTTTTTCTTTAGTTCCAAGAAATATTGCATTTGCGCTACTTCTATCTCCTCCATAAAAATACCAATCATTCTCATCGGCATATTCAGATTTATTAAAGTAGAACTTATCATCTAAAGTTTGAGAAATTACTATTATTTTTTCAAGAAAAGATACATTATCATAAGGTTTGGAATGGTACTCTCCATGTTCTCTGACTATTTTATATTCATTCAAATTTAATTCATAAACAAGAATATATTTATCATATTTTAATTGATCAGATTTCTTCCTAGTCTCTTTCTTAATCATCTTATTGTAGTATTCGAGTAGAAAGTAAGACATCTGTGATAATAGATAAGATTTTCCAGCACCATTTTCTCCAATAATGATGCTGGTGAAACAATTTGTTTTTCCATTATTTACTTCTGTATCACTATCATGTATATCATCAAAGTTTAAATCATATAGCTTTTTATCATTATGTTCTATTATAAATCTCTTTATTCTCATATCTTCCTCCTACTGACATCCTCTAATAATGTATATAATAATCTAATTTTATAGCTCCTTGGTGAAAATACTTAAGAACATAGGCTCAAGAGTAATTACATTTACTGATGAAGAAATCATCATTTGGTCAATCTTAAATGTTCAAATTAAACAGTCTTAGGCATATATAATAATCATCATATTTTTCTTTACTATCATTCGTACTGGCCAACTCTATCAATTTCTGGATATATTAGGTACATTTATACTAAACAGGTCGATTTTTCTCATTATGAATAAGAATGTACTCATCTATTTTGTAATTTCTAGTGCTTACCTATTCACCGCTTACGTTTTCTTTTTCTTTTATTAAATTTATTCTTGTTGTACTTCTTTTTTCCTTTTAACTTCTTCTTTTTATTCCTAAGAATTTTTTTGTCAACAACATGGGTGTTTTTCATATATTCAACAGGGTCTTCAATTAATATTTGATCACTAATTTGATATGGTATATCTCCTGAATATGATGCGAATTCTTTATTATAATCTCTTAAACATTCTTTGTATGGTAGACTAGTTATTGGATTTTTTAGGTATTCCTTAAATTCTATTATAGTAGGCTCAGTACTTTTCCATAACTTCTTTGACCACAAAGTCTTTCTATTTCCACTACTCTTTATTTCAATTTTGGGATTAACAAAGAATTTTAATATCGTAGATTCATCTACAATCCTAACATCACCATCATAGATCATTGTATTAAAATCAAAAATATTAGTCACTACTAACTTTATTATTTTATTCTCTGTAAATGGTTCATCAGGTAATTCAATATTTGCCAGTTTTTTTATCTTATTCCAATCGGAATTAAGTAATCGACTTCTTCTATTCACTTGCTCTACACCAGCTTTAATGGTTTGTTTACAGTCTAAATATTTTTTGTCACTATAAGGTGTAGTCATTGCTTTAAATTCCCATAGTAGTAAGTACCCATCAAATGTTCCTATAAAATCAAACTCAACATCTCGATCATCTGAAGCCAGAAATTCAATCTTACTTGTATTGACTTCTATTCCACTTAAAAATAATAAATATGTTCTAATTTTTTCTTCAAAGTCGATTCCTATTTGGCTAATATCTACACTATAATTACTAATCAAAACCTCAATAGTCCTGCTTATATTCATCTGCTCAATTAACACTGGAGAGAACAGAGCATGATCTGAATTTATCAATATTAATGGTCTAGAGAAAACATCACTTTCTCCTTTAGTAGATGGCCCGAAAGTAAATAATTCAATTAACTTCATAGAATAATCTCTTGTAAATTCATAATAATTAGTTAGTTTTTGTATAAAAATTTCTATTGGTACAATTGGTGATAAGTACTTATACCAAGTGTCTTCTTCAGGGTTAAAATCTTTATATATATTTTCCTTATAGTGATTTGCCAAAACAAAAAGTAATTCAAAAACTTTGAAAATATCTTTCATTTTTAAATCATTTAATGTTAATTCTAAATAACGTGGGGGCATATTTAATTTATATGAGGCAATTACTGGTTCGTATAATTGAACGAGATGGAAGTATTTTTCTTTACTGATTGAAAATATTTTGCTTATATCACTCTTATTAAATTCGATAAGAAAGTCTAGTTTTTCGGGTTTAATTGAAAACGTTGTAGCGTTGTATGTAGTTTCCATTAAACTTTGCATTAAAGAATTTTGTCTTCTGTAACCCGCTACCAATCTTTCTTTATATTCTTCTTTGAACTTTGGGCTAAACGTAAATTTTTCTTCAGCAATTTCTATGTCCCACTGTGAGTATACAAACTTTTCCCATACGTCTCTTAAGTTTTTTCTTTGATTAGCTATATATATTATTTGTTCAAAAGAAGGATTTTCTATATATGTTATATCTTTATGTTCAGGTACTATCGGGTTTGAAAAATCTTTACTCTTTTTAAAATACAAGTAGCGTAATAATGTATCATAAGTTTCTAACAGGGTTTCAAAGCTATCTTTAAATGAAACTAGCATATTTTCATCAGCATCTGCTTTCTGATTTGAAACAGAATTTTCCATACCAGTAAAATAGCCTTTTTCATCTAGATTTTGTTGGTTGATACTATCAATTAGCCTACTTTGTTCTTGAAAATAGATACCAAACATTCTTATTTGCTCGCTTAGTGAATAATCCATAAACTTGCTTTCATTAAGTCTCTCTGTATTTGATTTTATATTCTGATAGAAAAAAAAGTATGCTTGATAAAATTGCTTTAATTCATCTATAAGAGCTTCTTTATTATTCTTATTTATTGCCAATTTTATTGATTTTGTTAGAACAAGTAAAGTAAAATCATGAGTTTCTTGATTATATTTATGATTAAAAGGATCCGGAAAACAATTGTTTAACAAAACAGCTTTTCTGAATCCACTTTGATGAAGTTCATAAATATCGAGTAATAAAACACTACATTTTATTGGTTGTCTTAATGAATAAAACTCTTTAAATAAATCTATGGGATTTTTACTACGATCATATTCAAGGTCCATTAATTTACATTCATCATATTCATATTGTGTAATCTTACCTTCTTTAAGTAGCTGATCTAATCTCCTAATTAAATTATCGGTATTTTCAATTAAAGTATCGATTTTAAAGCCCCCTATCTTACCAATTTTATACCTTTTATCAACCTCAGTATTTTAAGCTCCACAGATAATAAAATTGGATGCATGTGCAGTACGTCTTAGATATAACTTTCGAATATATCTGACAAGTGCACCGTTTACGTTAAATATATATTATGAATTGCTAGAATTTTTTATCTTTTTAGTAAAATTGTCAAGTTATTGAATATTTACCTCAATCATTGTTTAATACTCGAAGCAAGTTCTGCCAAGTTTAATTTCCTATATTTATCAACTACTCTTATCGGGTAAGTATCATAAACATAAGCAATAAAATTGTTCCATGATAACAAATAGGTATCTTCTATAACCTTATTAATTATATCTTTTTCATAACTAGAAAGATTCGGGGAATCCAAAAAATCCTCCGTCCTTTTTTTCTTTACTACATACTTTTTAGTTCCGAAAGCAGAATACGTTTCTTCTATTTTAATTTCCTTATCTTCGTCAGCTTCATCTAAAACATCAGAAACATAAGGTCCATAATGATCAAAATACCAATCAATTTCAGTAATTTGTCTCTTTTGTTTTTGGGCCATTTCCCAGTCGCTTAAATACACTAATTTTGTGATCCGAGTTTTAGATAAATCATTAGGATAGGGATAATTCTCAACTATATATCGCAAGGTTGCTCTCGTTTTATTGAACATCATGTCACTCTCCTAGTATTTATACTAATTAACTTAGCCAAAAATTTTAAATGTTCACCATTTAGTTTATAATTCATTTCTGTAACTTTTAATTGAAATTCAGGAGACAAACTTTCAATGACAATTACCCCAATTATTTCTCGGTTATATTCTCCTTTAATTGTTTTAGCAAAATAGGATCTACTCTTCATTGATAAGCTTTTGATGATATCTTCTGATATTTTACTGTGTTTCTGCACTTCATCTATATATGCTTTACTATTTTTTTCATAATCAGGCAATTTATTATGATGATAATAACCTTTTGTTCCATCATTCCAAGCCTTAGAGATAAAACCTTGATCTTTAGGATATACATTTCGTCCTGGTTTTCTTAAATCAAGACGTGAAGCCCATCTACCAATCATTGTAAAATGTTCATCATCAAAAATATAGATTGAAATCCTTGAAACATCATCTAATTCCAATTCTCCATATAAAAATGGTAAATTATCTTGTGGTAAAGATTCAATAGTTTGAGATAAAGTTTCATTTTCTATGGTTAACTTTTTATTATATTCTTTTATCTCTTTTACTTTGTTTTCTTCAGTATAACTCAAATAGTTATTAAATAAAAAAAACCAGTCATTAAACAACTAAGATGTCGAGATCATTCCCTTATTACTTCCTCTCAAATGGAAATAGGAGAATGGTACAAAAAATTAGGAGGTGGTGCAATTGATGATGCCATACTTGACCGTCTCGTCTCGAACTCTTACCATCTATTATATTTCTGGTGATTCTTTTAGAATGAAGACTGGTTCATCGATTTTCGACTAATCTGCTTCAATAAAACCCGATTTACCTGGCTCAGGAAATCGCGTTTTATGGTCTTATTAGAACGCTATATGCAAACTATTTACCACTTACTAAATAATAAACTATCGAATTATTTTAACTCTTTAATCATGCGTTTAAACGAGTTATGTTCTCAAAGATATGAAATAAACATTATGAAAATATTCTTCATAATAAAAATCAACTGTACTTTCTAATTCTTGAACAGATAACTTTGTAATAATAGCACAGTGAATACTATCACCTTCAATCCCTTTAATTATTTTTGCTTGAAAAATGTTTAGTCCTGAAAATAAAAACACTGGATTTACCATAATCTGGTTCATTTTAACCATAATATATATTAAAACTATAATTAAAAAAATCATAATTAAGAAATCAAAAGGACTTTCTATTTTTTCAAAAATAAAAGGCAGCATCAGTGATAATATAAAAAAACTATAGTCATTTAAAGACAATCTTCTAAATGAAGTTATCTTTAAATATTTGTTACTTCTATCTTTTCTCCTGATTTTAGTAATATTCCAAAAAAAAATTACATATGCAACCTTGTATATCAACCATGAAAATAAAACTATTATCATAAAAGCTATATATGATATATTTATATTTATATTTTCAATTATGTTTATTTGTTGATTAGCTATTTCTAGATTCTGGGATTCCCATCCTCTGTACAAAGATATTATTAATACAGGTAAGTAACTAACTATCCAAATAATGATCTCAATTATTTTTCTTGAATTCATAGTTAACTCCTTAAGCTAATATTGTTCTTATTTTTTCAGTTAAAAACGATTTCATAATCTTATCTTGAAATAAATGAAGAAGAGGTTTAACATTTGAATCTTCATCAATAATAATTTGATTCTCATTTTCAAAATCTATGAGATCTATTAAATCAATTAATATCCCATTTTCCTTTGTTAAGTTTTCAAGTTGCTGTTCAGTAGCATTCTCAATTTGATTTCCAATGATACTTAATTCAGTACATCTATCATTATAATATCTCTCAAGATTTTCCAATGTCTCATCACTCACTTGGGCTAAACCTCTAGAAAAAAAGTGATGATTTGCTTTTTCTCGAAAAATTTCTATAACACTATCATTATTAAAACACGGAAGAGAAACAATATTATCTAAAACCTGATTTCTTCTCTCAATAATATGAGTATTAAATTTAAAAGCATACTCAAAGTTAGTAGAATTTATAACATAAATAGAATCATTTAAGAGAATGAAATCAATCATTCCACCTAAATCAACAATCCCATCATTTATATCATTAAACTGTGTTCCTTCTAATATTAAAAACTTTTTTCTTTTTGTAGATTTTTTAATTCCTTTATAATACCCAAAATATAGTTGAGTATCACCATTGTATAACTTAACAATTTGGAAATTATTTTTTGAAATTATTTCTTCAGTATTTGTTTGAGAAAGCGAACTTAATAATAATGTTTTCTTTTCTTCTATAGAGCTATAATTATTATCAGAAAAATCTATGTGTGCTATTGTATCGTTAAGTTGAAGTTCCGAATTGTATTCTACTATATTTAACTCTTCTCCAATTAGTAATTTTTCTAAAAAAGCTTGTATATTATTACGTAACCACGAGTTTAAATCGTTCAATTATTATTTGAATTCAAATTTCCTAAAGAAATTTGCCAGCTCTTATATTTTTCTGCTTGACTAACATGTCGAACAAGATATACTTCAATTGAAAATTCTTCAATATTTGTAACCTTTGAAGCTATATCAGTAAGTATTTGTTCCATTTTCAGTAATCTTCCTTTCCAAATATTAATATATAAACAATTATCAATATTTTCTTTCTGTATCTCATTAATTAAATATTTACATAACGATTGAAGTTTGACTTATCTATGTTTAATTCCATTAAATTTATACTTCTATAGTAACTAACCACACCTAAAATACTTGACAATATAGATGTTAGGTTTTACCATGTATAATCAAATTTAGTATTGAGACTAGTACTTAAAAGTAGTGGACAAATGATAAGAACTATCCTCAGTATATTTCGTTTCTCCATTTTTGTAACCCCTTACATTAAGCTTTATAATTATAACCTATTAATAATCTGTATTATTATCAATAGGTTATAT
>CAZBAK010000061.1:0-8183 GCA_964489715.1 uncultured Tissierella sp.
GTTTGAACAGGAGGTTCGAAACCGAATGGCTAAAAAAGATGTTATAGAGGTTGAAGGTACAGTTATAGATGCACTACCTAACACCATATTTAAAGTAGAGCTTGAAAATGGTCACGAGATTTTAGCCCATATCTCAGGTAAACTTCGTATGCATTATATAAGAATACTTCCAGGAGATAAAGTAACTGTTGAACTCTCACCCTACGATTTGACAAGAGGCAGAATAACCTGGCGAAACAAGTAGTATAGGAGGGATTTAAGTGAAAGTAAGACCATCAGTTAAGAAGATGTGTGAAAAATGTAAGATCATCAAAAGAAGTGGAAGAGTAATGGTAATCTGTGAGAATCCAAAGCATAAACAAAGACAGGGTTAATATATATAGGGAAAATAATAGGAGGTGCAGACTTTAATGGCTAGAATAGCGGGCGTTGACTTACCTAGAGATAAAAGAGTTGAAGTAGGTTTAACATATATCTTTGGAGTAGGAAAATCAAGATCTTTAGAAATAATTAATGAAGCTAATATAGATAGAAATACTAAAATCAAAGATTTAACAGAAACAGAAATAGCAAAACTTAGAGAGCTTATTGGTACTTATCCAGTTGAAGGAGATCTAAGAAGAGAAGTTGCTATGAATATAAAAAGACTTAGAGAAATCAACTCTTATAGAGGTATGAGACATAGAAGAGGATTACCAGTAAGAGGACAAAAAACTAAGACAAATGCAAGAACTAGAAAAGGACCTAAGAAATTAGTTTCTAAGAGAAAGTAGTGAAGGAGGGAAAATAAATGGCAGTTAAAAAAGGCAAACAAACTCGTGTAAGAAGAAAAGAACGTAAAAATATTGACAGAGGTCAAGCACATATTTCTTCTACATTTAATAATACAATGGTTACATTAACTGACTTACAAGGAAATGTACTATCATGGGCAAGTGCAGGACAATTAGGGTTTAGAGGATCAAGAAAATCTACTCCTTTCGCTGCGCAAGAAGCAGCTGAAACAGCAGCTAAAAAAGCTATGGAGCACGGACTTAAGAGTGTGGAAGTATTCGTTAAGGGACCAGGATCAGGTAGAGAAGCAGCAATAAGATCATTGCAAGCTACAGGACTTGAAGTAAATATGATAAAAGACGTAACACCTATTCCCCACAATGGATGTAGACCACCAAAACGTAGAAGAGTTTAAGAAGGAGGTAAAATAAATGGCAAGATATACAGGACCAGTATGCAGATTGTGCCGTAGAGAAGGTTTAAAACTTTATCTAAAAGGCGACAAATGCTATACCGACAAGTGTGCATTAACTAAAAGAAATTACGCACCAGGTATGCATGGACAATCTAGAAAAAAAGTTACAGAGTACGGATTACAGTTAAGAGAAAAACAAAAGGTAAAAAGATTCTATGGTATAAATGAATCTCAAATGGCTAGATATTTCGATAGGGCAGATAAAATGCAAGGTATAACAGGTGAAAATCTATTACATCTTTTAGAAACAAGATTAGATAATGCTGTATATAGATTAGGCTTTGCTCAGTCACGTGCTGAAGCTAGACAACTTGTAACTCATGGACATTTTACTGTAAATGGGAATAAAACAGATATCCCTTCATTCAAAGTAAAAGAAGGCGATGTAATACAAGTAAAGGAAAAAAGCAGAGCAAGTGAAAAGATGAAAATGATGGTAGAAAACCATAGCGGTACTCAAGTACCATGGGTAAATGTAGATTTAGAAGCTTTAAAGGGTACTATTGTTGCTGAGCCAACTAGAGACGACATAGATATACCAGTAGAAGAACACTTAATCGTTGAGTTATACTCTAAATAATAGAGTTCGAAGTTAGTTACCCTCGTCCTTGTAATAACAAATTCTAAAGGAGGGTTTATATTAATGTTAGAAATTGAAAAGCCAAGAATAGAGATCTTAGAGTTAAATGAGGATTCAACTTATGGCAAATTTGTAGTGGAACCTTTGGAGAGAGGATATGGTACTACTCTTGGAAATTCCTTAAGAAGAGTTTTACTATCCTCATTACCAGGAGCAGCAGTATCTTCTATTAAAATTCAAGATGTGCTTCATGAATTTTCTACAATTCCTGGAGTATTAGAAGATGTACCAGAATTGATATTAAATATAAAAGGTATAGCTGCAAAAGTTTTTACTAATGAACCAGTAATCATGACTCTAGATATAGAAGGTCCTCAAGAAATAACAGCTAAAGATTTAATTGCAGGTCCAGATGTTGAAATGATTGATGAAGATCATTATATAGCTACTGTTAATGAAGATGGCAGACTGTATATGGAAATGGAATTATCTAAAGGTAGAGGATATGTTACATCTGAAAAAAATAAAAAAGAAGAGACATCAGTTGGAGCTATAGCTATAGATTCTTCTTATACACCTGTTACTAAAGTTAACTATGAGGTAAGTGATACTAGAGTAGGCCAAATTACTGATTATGATAGATTAGAAATAGAGGTATGGACAAACGGTACTATAGATGCTGATGAAGCAATTTCTTTAGGTGCTAAAATACTTACAGAACATCTTGATTTATTCATAGGACTTACAGACCACGTAAATGATGTTGAAATCATGGTGGAAAAAGAAGAAGATATAAAAGAAAAAGTTCTTGAAATGACTGTAGAAGAATTAGATTTATCTGTTAGATCTTATAATTGCTTGAAAAGAGCTGCTATAAATACAGTAGAAGAGCTAACTGATAAGACAGAAGAAGATATGATGAAAGTAAGGAATTTAGGAAGAAAATCCCTGGAAGAGATTCAAAAAAAGCTTGACGAATTAGGATTAAGTCTTAAAAACAGCGAAGAATAATCCGTTTAAAGGAGGGATAATTATGGCAAAACTTAGAAAACTTGGTCGTCCTACAGCTCATAGAAAATCAATGCTTAGAAATCAAGTTACTTCTTTACTGAGAAGTGGAAAAATAGAAACAACAGTATCTAGAGCTAAAGAAACGCAAAGAATGGCTGAAAAAATGATAACTCTAGGTAAAAGAGGAGACTTACACTCAAGAAGACAGGTTTTATCTTATGTATATGACGAAGATGTTACTACAGCTATTTTTGAAGAAATAGCACCAAAGTATGCAGAAAGAAATGGTGGATATACGAGAGTTTTAAAACTTGGACCTCGTCGTGGTGATGGAGCAGAAATGGCTATAATAGAGTTGGTATAAGGGACAGGGATTAAGTTAAATCTTAGTCCCTTTTGTTTTATGGAAAATTCTGAAATTGCATACATAAAAATTGTATATTTTACTCCCATATGTTATCCTATATTAGGATATATAAATATAAATATAGCTTAAAATTAGCTTGAATAGAGGTAATTTATGAAAGATAAAATGATAGAGATGAAAGATGTCGTATTTGAATATAAATCATATGGAGAAGATGAAAACTTACTAGCTGTAAATGGTGTCAATCTTAGTGTGGAAAAGGGAGAATTCTTAGTAGTTTTAGGACATAATGGTTCAGGAAAATCTACCCTGGCTAAAATGATGAATGGACTTAATCTTCCAACTTCAGGAGAAGTAATAGTAATGGGAATAAATACTAAGGACCAAGAAAGAATTTGGGATATAAGACAAAAGGCTGGTATGGTATTTCAAAATCCTGACAATCAAATAGTAGCAACTATAGTAGAAGAAGATGTTGCTTTTGGTCCTGAAAATCAAGGCATAGCTTCTGATGAAATAAGAAAAAGAGTAGATGATGCTCTGGAAGCAGTAGAAATGTCTTCCTATAAAAAACATGCTCCACATCTTCTTTCAGGTGGACAAAAACAAAGGGTTGCAATAGCTGGAATCTTAGCCATGAATCCAGATTGTATAATATTTGATGAACCTACCTCTATGTTAGATCCATCAGGGCGAAATGAGGTTATGGAGACTATAAAAAAGCTAAATAAAACACAAGGAAAAACTATTATACTTATAACCCACTATATGGAAGAAGCGGTTCAAGCTGATAGAATAGTTGTTATGAGTGAAGGACAGATAAAACTGGAGGGGACTCCTAAAGAAGTATTTAGAGAAGTTGAAAAAGTAAAAGAATTGGGCCTTGATGTGCCACAAGTTACGGAACTTGCACATGAATTAAGAAAAGAGGGAATAAAGATAGATGAAGAAATACTCTCTATAGAGGAGTTGTTAAATATACTATGATAATAAAAATTGACAACTTAAATTATATTTATAATGAGAATACGCCATTTGAGAAGACAGCACTAAGAGATATAAACTTGGAAATAGAGGCAGGGGAATTTATTGGCCTTATAGGACATACGGGTTCAGGTAAGTCTACTTTAGTTGAACATCTCAATGGATTAATAAGAGTGCAGACAGGAAGTTTATTTATAGATGGGTTTGATATATCAAAAAAAGAAACAAAACTTAAAAAAATAAGACAAAAAGTAGGTCTTGTATTTCAATATCCAGAATATCAATTATTTGAAGAAACAATATTTAAAGATATAGCCTTTGGTCCTAAAAATCTAGAACTGGGGGATGAAGAAATAGAAATACGAGTAAGAGACGCTATGGAAGCAGTAGGATTGGATTATGAGGAGTTTAAAGATAGATCGCCTTTTGAATTATCGGGAGGACAAAAGAGAAGAGTTGCCATAGCAGGAGTTATAGCTATGAAACCCAAAGTGTTGGTTCTTGATGAACCTACCTCAGGTCTTGATCCAAATGGAAGAGATGAGATATTAGGTGAGATATGTGATCTATACAAAGCTGGTGGAATAACAGTTATCTTGGTATCCCACAATATGGAAGACATAGCAAAAATTGTCAATCGTATACTGGTTATGGATAAAGGTAGAGTGGTTATGGATGGTCTGCCCAGAGAGATCTTTAAAAGAAGGGAAGAGTTAGAAGCTATAGGCCTTGGAATACCACAGATTACCAAATTCATGCAAGAATATAGAAAAAAAGGTCACCATGTAAAGACAGATATATTAACAGTAGAAGAGGCAAAAGAAGAACTTATAAGATATCTAAGGAGAAATTATAATGCTTAAAGATATAACGATTGGACAATATTTTCCAGGGGATACTATAATTCATAGATTGGACCCTCGAATAAAGTTACTTGGTATTATGATGTTTATTATTGCTCTTTTTTTCGTAGATAGATTCTATCCTTATATTTTTGTGGTAGCCTTTATCTTTGGAACAATATTTTTATCGAAAATACCTATAAGGTTTATTTTAAAAGGTTTAAGGCCTCTTATCTTTATTATCTTTATAACATTTTCAATAAATGTATTTATGACTAAAGGGGTAGTATTGTGGTCACTAGGGCCCATAACTATAACAGAAGAGGGATTGTCTCAAGCTACCTTTATGGCTCTAAGGCTTATTTTTCTAGTTACAGGAACCTCTTTATTGACCTTGACTACTTCTCCCATAAGTCTTACAGATGGGATAGAAGAGCTCTTAAAGCCCTTCACTAAGATGGGGCTTCCATCTCATGAACTTGCTATGATGATGACAATAGCACTTAGATTTATTCCTACCTTGCTAGAGGAAACAGATAAGATTATGAAAGCTCAAATGGCTAGAGGTGCAGATTTTGAATCAGGAAATATTATAAGAAGAGCTAGAAATCTAGTGCCATTATTGGTGCCACTATTTGTAAATGCCTTTAGAAGGGCAGATGAACTTGCTATAGCAATGGAAGCAAGATGCTATAGAGGGGGAGATGGAAGGACTAGACTTAATGTTTTAAAGCTTGATAAAAAAGATATTGGAATATTTATATTTATGACCTTGTTTTTTGTCTTTATTATATTAACAAGGTTTATATAGGAGCTAAAAATGAGAAATATAAAACTTATAATAGAATATGATGGAAGCAGGTATTCAGGATTTCAATCTCAAGAAGATGTCCTTGGTATACAAGAAGTATTAGAAAACTCTATAGAAGAAGTAACAGGTGAAAATATCAAGATCATAGGATCAGGAAGAACAGATAAAGGAGTTCATGCTCTAGGCCAAGTAGTAAACTTTTTTACTAAATCAACTATACCAGGGGAGAGATTTATTAGGCCTATAAATAGAGTTCTACCTAAGGATATAAGGGTGAGCAAATCTGAAGAGGTGGGTTTAGATTTTCACGCTAGATTTAGTGCTAAGGGTAAGAGATATAGATATAAGATTTATAACCATAGAATAGCTAGGCCAATATATAGAAATTTCTCTTTCCATATTATAAAAAAACTTGATATAGAAAAAATGAGAGCCTGCCTACCATATTTTATTGGTACCCATGATTTTAAGAGTTTTATGGGGCCAAAGACACGAGTAAAGGATACAATTAGAACTATTTATACTATGAAATTAGAAGAAAATGGAGAATTTATAGACTTTGTAATAGAAGGGAATAATTTCTTAAGGCATATGATTAGAATAATGATAGGCACTATTATATTTGTAGGCCTGGGAAGAATAGAAGTAGAAGAAATACCTAAAATTATAGAAGCTAAAAATAGAAGATCTGCAGGGCTTACAGCAGGTCCAGAAGGATTGTTTTTAGAAAAAGTATATTATGCTTAAAATGCTCTTGACAAGGATAAAGAGATGTATTAGAATAGATTAGAGTGTTTAAAAAGAGACCGGAAACTTTTTTTCTACCTCATAATAATTCATATTTTTACAAGGAGGGAAATTGATGAAAAGCTATATGGCTAAAACAAATGAAATTGAAAAAAAATGGTATGTTATAGATGCTGAAGGAAAAGTTTTAGGAAGACTTGCAACAGAAATATCCACTATATTGATGGGAAAAAACAAACCAACATATACACCTCACATTGATACTGGAGATTTTGTAATTATAATAAATGCTGAGAAAATAAAACTTACTGGAAATAAGATAAATCAACTTAACTATACTTATCATACAGGACATCCAGGAGGACTAAAAGAAATACCATACAGTAGATTAATTGAAACTAAACCAGAGAAGATTATAGAACTTGCTGTAAAGGGAATGCTTCCAAAGAATAAAATTGGTAAGCAGATGCTAACGAAATTAAAAATCTATTCAGGTAGCGAGCACAATCACGAAGCTCAAATGCCAGAAATATACGAAATATAATAGTATAATGAAGGGAGGACTGTAAGTGGCTATAGAACAATATTGGGGAACAGGAAGAAGAAAGACTTCTGTTGCAAGAGTAAGATTAATACCAGGCAATGGAAAGATCACTGTAAATAAAAAAGATATAAACGATTATTTCAACTATGAAACTTTAAGAACTATTGTAAAGGAACCATTAACAATAACTGGTAACGCTGATAAATTTGACGTATTAGTAAATGTTAAAGGTGGAGGATTTACAGGTCAAGCAGGAGCTATTAAGCATGGTATAGCAAGAGCATTATTAGAGTTTGATGTGGAAACTAGACCAACACTTAAAAAAGCAGGAAACTTAACTAGAGACCCTAGAATGGTTGAAAGAAAGAAATATGGCTTTAAGAAAGCAAGAAAAAGCCCACAATTCTCAAAGAGATAATAGGCTTGTTGAGAGATCAACAATCAAAGAAATTAATAATTTTAGGACATCAGTATTTACTGGTGTTCTTTTTTTATGTAGATTTTTATTTTAAAAATGGACAATAGGGATCAAAGGCGAATTAAATGATTAAAATATTTCATTCTATTTGCTTTATATAGTTAAAGATATATTTTTTAAAACGATTATTGATGTTCCCTTCCAGGACTAGGGAAATACACCCGTCGCGTCCTATGAGAAGTATAGTCACACATAAAAAAATAGCTTTGTAATTCCGCTCTTTAGATTAAATAGGCTAATAAAACACTAAGCCGCTCCAGACAAAGCTAAGCGATTTTTTTACTTAGTGAATACTTCTACATACTCCTCTCAACCAATACTCTTATTTTAAAAATATATCTATTATGCTATAGATTAAAAGTATGAATTGTTTTATTTTTAAACAGAGAATAAAAACCAAGAACAAAAGATATACATTTATTCTCTTGATATCTTTAAAGGAAATGCTACTAGTTAGCTTTATTTGATAAAGTGTTGTATAAAGTTTTTTTAACACTAGAGCACTTTAAATTCAGGGGTTTTGTACCAGGTACAGAATATAATGGCGGAGAAATCATAGTTTCACCAGGA
>CAZBAK010000062.1:0-7805 GCA_964489715.1 uncultured Tissierella sp.
TTTGGGTCATCTTTGTATCTGATGGAAGACAGATTCCCCTATTAAACATATCCTCTCCTACAGAGATCCCTTCCTTGTGGCTATAGAAAGGATAGTCCTTAAATACAGGCTGCATATGCATAGGCTTCCAAACATGACGGCTCTCTATATTAGCTTCTTCCAAAGCCAGTATAATATCTAAAGGGCTTACCTTTGAATCCTTATCTAGGATCATAACAGACAGCCAGTAGTTGGATTCACCATAATCTAATATAGTATTCATCTTTACTTCATCTATATCCTTAAGGCCTTCCTTATAAGAGTCATATATATGTTTCTTTTGCTGGACCCTCTTATCTAAAACTTCCATCTGACCTCTACCTATGGCTGCGGAAATATTGCTCATTCTATAGTTATATCCTATTTTTTCATGCTGATAGTATCTCTCTGGTTCACGAGCCTGAGTTGCTAAGAATCTGGCTTCCTTTATTAGATCCTCATCATCAGAAACCAACATACCTCCACCTGAAGTGGTTATTATCTTATTTCCATTAAAGGAGTAGATACCTAGCTTTCCTATAGCTCCACTCATCTTATCTCCATATGTAGCACCAAGAGATTCTGCAGCATCTTCCACAATAGCTACCCCTTCTCTATCACAAACTTCTTTTATCCTATCCATGTCACTGGATTGTCCATAGAGATGAACTACTACAACTGCCTTTGGCTTATGTTCTTTAAAGGCCAATTCCAGGGCTTCAACACTCATATTCATACTGTCTTCATCACTATCTATAAATATAGGAGTAGCTCCTTGATAGACTATAGGATTACAGGATGCAGAAAAAGTAAGATCAGAGCAGAAAACCTTATCCCCTTTTGTAACACCAAGAGTTATTAGGGCCAAATGGATTGCTGCTGTTCCTGAACTAAGGGCAGTAGCATACTTCTTGCCAGCATAACTAGCTACTTCCTTTTCAAAAGCATCTACATGAGGTCCTAGAGGGGCTATCCAGTTTGTCTCAAAAGCATCCTTTACATATTCTTCTTCCTTGCCACCCATATGTGGAGAGGACAATAATATTCTATTATTCATTTTGACACCATCCTTATATTTTTCTTGCTAAAGACTCTATAATTGCTAGCTAAACTTTTATTTCTACTATTGATATTATAGCATAAATGCCTATCCATCACAATTTTTCATTTGCCTTCACTCCAGCTCTATATGTCTATAAAAATCACTTAAAAATAAAAATATACACCTAAAAGTTAGCATCTAACTCCTAGGTGCATATAGGTGATTTATATCCTTACTTTACTTATATATCTATCTTATCCCATTTTTTACTATCTTCATTAAAAAATTCAATAGAGGAGTCCTTTAACTTTAAATGTTTAGAATGGACTTTATTCAACTGTTTTAAGTTTTTACCATTCATGTCCATGGAAAATATATATCCCCTATTTGAATAATTGCTGATATAGATCTTGTCCTTATCTACCACTAAATATGGGCTCCTTATATCAGCTAGCTTTTTTAGCTCTAAATTCTTTAAAGAAATACTATATAGTTTATCTCCATCCTTAGAATTTCCAAAATATAAATTCCCCTTGTATTCAGAGGGATTGTAGGCCTTGTTTAAAACTTCATATTTTTTACTTCTGGCCTTTGGAAATATATCCCTATTTGGACGATGGGTCTTGGAAAAACTTTCATCAGACACTAGAAAGTATCTATAGCTCAAGATATGATTTCCATCTTTTACTAAAGGATCATTTTTAGTAGTATCTAGATTATAGTAGTCCCCATCTATCTTTACCAAATTCCAAGCATGTAGATTCCAATTGCTGCCATTTAAACTATCTCCAATAATATAATAATTTTCTATGCCTAAGGCATCTAGGAGCCTATAGGTAGCCAGGGCATATCCCTGACACACAGCCTTAGATTCTGTAAATACAGCATAGGCTGAATGAGCTGTTTTTTTAGTTTCAGATGAGTAGCTAGTATTGTTTACTATATAGTCATGAACTGCCCTAACTTTCTCAAAATCACTCATCTCTGGCCTTATGATAGCCTTTAAAATCTTACTTACTTCTCTATCCATAAACTCTTCTTCTGCTATTGTATTATAGTATCCAGCACTTAAGTTTACTTCTATAAAATCCTCATTTTTTCTTATTCTAGGAGTTATGGTCTTTATAGCTCCTCCTATGTAGGAACCATCACTGTATATGTCCCTTATAATAGCTCTTACATCTTCAACTTCAATATCTCCAGAGTATTGGATAGATATATCACTTTTAAAAGCTTCTAATTCTTCCTTCATAGAGCTCTTAAGATCCTTAAAGTTGCTTATGACATTGCTACTTGGAGGATTGATTTCAATTGATGGACTAATAGGAAGGGAAGGCTCTATCCTATCCTCTGGAAGTTCAAGCTCTGAACTAATCTCATCTAGGATTCCAAGTTCTTCCTTTATATCCCTATAAATACTATCATCTATTGATGATCTTCCACCTAATATAATAGTATCTAATTTTTTCTTGCCTATATACTCCTTGTTTATATCTTTTAACTGCTTATTGTTGCTCAGCAGTATAGGTGCATTTTCTCTTGCAGCTAAGTAACCTCCAACTACTGCATCAGCATATACATAGCCATTGGCTAACATTATTTTTTTAGGATTCTTTATATACTCTCTAGCTATTTTTATAGCTGTTTCTTCCCTGCTAGATCCATCTATACGATTAACCCTAAAACCCTTTTTTCTTAAATCTTCTTCAACTCCAGGATCTATTGCATTTTTTCCACCTATTATGGTAAGTTTTTTTATCCCTGCTTCTTCTAAAAAGTCTAAATTTTCCTGTCCAATCTTTTTACCTTGGCTTAAGAGCAAAGGCAGGCCTTTATTTGCAGCTATAGGTCCTATGGCAAGTGCATCTGCATAAACTCCATAGCCTAAAGTTAAAAAAGCTTCCTCTGAATCTTCTGCTATGACTTCTTTAGAAACATTTATAGCAGTTTCCTCCCTGCTGGAACCTTTTATTCTTCTTACTTTAAAGCCTAAATTCCTTAATTCCCTCTCCACACTTTCTTCCACAACACTGGATCCACCAACTATTATAAGCTCTTCAACCTCTAGCCTATTTAGCTCAGCCAGTAAAGAGTGGTCTAGTTTATTCTTATAGGTCATAAGAATTGGTGCCTTTTTGTCTTCTGCCAGTATAGTTCCTGTTAAAGCATCTACTTCACCATTATAGCCAACTAAGATGGCAGTCTTAGAAGATACAAAGGCTTCCTTACTAACTTCAATGGAAGTCTCTATTCTACTCTTTCCCTGAAGTCTTTTAACGGCAGCATCATTTACGGCTTCATCAGCAAACACAGAGCTATTTGAAACCATGAGAAATAAAGCAGCCAATAAAACTACTTTTCTAATCTTATTCATTTATGTCCCCCTAATTCTCTCGCCTTATTTTTTAATGCGCAAGAAGCATCTTGATTTTTTGTAATTAATTTTTTACAGAGAGCTAATTTTACCTCCTTATTTGATTTTTTCCGATTTAATCATAATTCTCACCTTATTTTATAATGCGTGAGATACATCTTGAGTTTATAATCTCTATATCGGCTCTTTTAAAAAATACTTAAGCTAAATATGTAAAATTTTTAACTTATTTTTTAATCTCAATTTAATCAAGGTCAAAGCTGCTCATAGACTCAAAAACATTTTTGTTTTATTTTTTATTTATTTGGGTACAAATACTTATAAGCTAAAATTTAAATTAGCCTATGGATAGGAGGTGAAAATCATGAGATTAGATGGAAAAGTAGTCTTGCTTACAGGTGCCAGTGCTGGTATAGGTAAAGATATGGCCCTACTATTTGCCAAGGAAGGGGCAAAAGTAGTAGCTGTAGCAAGAAGAATGGAAAGATTAGAAGAAATATCTAAGGAAGCCAAGGATTTAGCTGGAGAAGTAACTCCTCTAGAAGGTGACGTTTCTCAATCCTCTAGTATTGATAATATGGTGGACTTTACCATGGAAAAATATGGTAGAATAGATGTTTTAGTAAACAATGCAGGTGTTTTAGATAACTTTAAACCTCTAGGAGAGTTAGATGATGAGCTTTGGGATAGGGTTATAAATATAAACCTTACAGCTCCTATGAAGCTTTCTAGAAAGGTACTGCCTATTATGGAAAAGCAGGAAGCTGGAAATATAATAAATATTTCTTCTTTAGGTGGATTGCACGGTGGTCGTGCTGGAGCAGCGTATAGTGCATCTAAATTCGGACTCACAGGACTTACAAAAAATGTAGCTTATATGTATGCTGAAAAGGGCATTAGAGCTAATGCTATATGTCCAGGTGGAGTAGATACAGAGATAATGTCTACATTTGAGCCTAGTGAATTTGGTATGGAAAGGATCATGAAGGGAACAGCAAACAATATAAGATCTGGTTCAGGTAAGGAAATAGCAAATATAGCCTTATTCTTAGCCTCAGATGAATCCAGCTTTATAAGTGGAGATACTATAGTTGCAGACGCTGGATGGAGTGCTTATTAATAAATTTCAGCATAGAACAAGCCCTAGACTTTTAATTCTAGGGCCTTTTTTTACTCTAAGACTTCCACTATAGCTTTACATATAGATTCTATTATTTTCTCCTTTTTCTTTACAAAGATCTCATTATCAAGACTACTATCTATAAAACCCACTTCTATTAAAAGAGCAGAGGCTCTTGTTTCTCTTAAGACATGAAAGTTAGCCTCCTTAACTCCCCTGTCCCTAAAGCCTAAGAGTTTGAGTTCTTCTTGTATCTTATAGGCTAAACTCTGTGACTTCTTGTTTTCCCTGCTATAGATATAAGTTTCAACTCCCCTAGCTTTTTCAGGCCTAAAGGCATTTCTATGAAAGGATATAAAAAAATCATAGTCCTTTCTATTTTCAAAATCACTTCTCTTCTTCAAGCTAAGAGTCCTATCGCTTGTTCTGGTTTCATCTACTAGGATTCCATATTTTCTCAATTCAAGGGCTACAGATCTTCCAATCTCTAGATTATCATCCTTTTCCCTTCTTCCCCTGTAAACTGCTCCAGGATCCTTTCCACCATGTCCATAGTCAAAGCAAAGCTTTTTCATTTTACCATCTCCTATATATATTAGTCTCTTTAACATATATATAAGATAGAAAAATTAATTTACCAGTCCTAGCCCTGTTTTTCTAAAAATAAAACTTTTAAATAATTCCCTTCCTTAAATTCTTCAATAGTTTTAAAGTCTTCAGGAAGTGAAAATTCTTCTAAGATCTTATAGCTACAATCACTTTCTTTAAAGGCATCTCTTACAAAAGTTTTGAATTTCTTCATGGAAAAAGCAGCACTATTTGTAGAGGCTACTATAATACCTCCATCCCCAGTTATGAGGATGGCCTCTTTTAAAAGCTCCTTATAATCTTTTTCCGCACTAAATTTAAAATTCTTACTTTGGGCAAAGCTGGGTGGATCCAGTATACACATATCAAATTCTAAATTTTTTCTGCCTGCATATTTAAAATAGTTGAAGACATCTTCAACTAAAATTTCTTGACTTTCAGGGTCTATATTATTTATCTCAAACATCTCAACTGTCTTAGCTAAGCTTCTATTGGCAAGATCTACGCTGCTAGTCTTCCTAGCTCCACCAAGAGCTGCAAAAACTGAAAAGGCTCCAGTGTATGAGAAGGTATTGAGAACTCTCCTCCCCCTTGCATACTTATCTCTAATGGTCTTTCTAACTTCCCTCTGATCTAAAAATACTCCTACCATAGCTCCTTCATTTAAGTAGATGGGAAAGTTTACTCCATTTTCCTTTACAATTAGTGGTATAGGAGCTCTTTCTCCCTTTAAAAAATCATCTTCATCAATATATTTACCCTCTCTACTAAATCTCTTCTTTTCATATAGGCCCTTAAATTGAGTTACCTGCTCTAGGGCTTCTAAGATCAGTTCCTTAAATTTATATATGCCCCTACTATACCAGTTTATTACATAATATTCATTGAAATATTCAATAGTAAGTCCTCCTATACCATCTCCCTCCCCATTGAAAACTCTAAAACAATTGGTCTCTTCATCATTAAAAAACCTACTTCTCTTATTAAAAGCCACTATAAACTTCTTAATGAAAAAATTAAGATCTATAGCCTCATCTTCCCTATATGTAAGTACCCAACCATAGCCCTTGTTTTGCTTGCCATAGTAGGCCTTAGCTATAAAGTTTTCCTCTTCATCAATCAAATTTACTAGGCTTCCTTCATCCTTTAATTCCCATATATTTGAAATAGCTTTTTCCATCAAGAGAGGATAAGCATCCTTATATTTTTTTACAAATTTATTCCTTAGCTTTAAATTTATTTCTCTTTCCAAAAAGATCACCCTCTTCTATTTTTATTAAAAAAGCTCCTTATAGATTCCACTTCATCCCCCCAGCCTCTGTGAACAATTTTATTTGCATCAAAGCTAAATAGTCCAAATGCAAACTGAATAGCATAACCAAGTCCCAGAGAAAGTATTACAGTACCCAGTCCTACAGGTCCGCCTAGAAGATAGCCAACTATAAGTATTGTTATTTCAATAGAATTCCTAATAAATCTAAGGGACTTATTGGTCTTATCAATCAATAGAACCATTAGAGTATCTCTGGGTCCTGCACCAAATCCCGCACTGATATATAGGTAAGTACCTACTCCCTGTAAGAACATAGCTAGAAACAGAGAAAGAATTCTTATGTATACATTTTCAAAGCTTGGTAGGATTTCAAAACTAGTAAGTATATTTATAAATGTTCCTACTAAAAACATATTTGCAAGAGTTCCAATGCCTGGTCTTTGACCCATAATTATACCAATTATAATTATAGTAACTCCTACTAGTATATTTGCAGTACCCAATTTTATATTGAATATATTACCTAAACCCTGATGAAATACATCCCAAGGTGCATATCCCAGGTCCGCATTTATAGTTATAGTAATTCCTGTGGCAATTAAGATTAAACCCAATAATAGCTTAGAATATTTTTTTAATATTGTTTCCATAACTTCCCTCCCTTACTAATATCTCTATCTATTTTATCATAGATAGGGATAGACTTACACAAAAAAAGAACCGACAGCTATAGTCAGCTCTTTGGATATTCTAACATACAACTTTTTTAAATAATTCTAATAATTCAGCATCTGTTGAAGCATCTAGCATTTGTCTTCTAAGTGGCTCATCTTCAATCATCTTGAGTACCCTTTGAAGCATTTCTATCTGCCCTTGTGGCTTACGAATTGCCATCATAATTACTATTTGTACTGAAAGTTTTTCTTTCTTATCTCCCATATTGGTAAATTCAACTGGATTTTTCAATGTAGCAATAGCCATGGTAGTTTTCTTAACCATATCATAGCTGGCATGGGGAATAGCTATTCCAGGATCTGTGGAAGGCAAGCCTGTAGGATAGGTTTTCTCCCTTTCATGAATTGCATGAACATAGCTCTCATCAACATAATTTTTTTCTACTAATTCCTTTGCTAAAAACTCTAAGATCTCTCCATCACTTTTAACATCAAGATTTCTATAGACTAAATCTTCACTTAAATTTAATTCCATTTATAACTCACCCTCTTTTTAAAATTTATTTCTATTAAATAGAAAATACTCCACAAGCGATAAATATTTCTGTGAAGTATTTTATTCAAATCTTTTTTATTCGCTTTCTATCTATACCCCTATACTTTGTAAATAAACACTTTATTCATTATCATCTACAATACTCCAGATTTTCTTTTCA
>CAZBAK010000063.1:0-7474 GCA_964489715.1 uncultured Tissierella sp.
TTGTTCAAGATGCAGATATATACTTTATGGACGAACCCTTTAAGGGAGTAGATGCAAAGACAGAAGGTGCCATAGTTGAACTTTTAAAAGAACTTAAAAACAGAGGAAAGACTCTTATAGTAGTTCATCACGATCTTCAAACAGTAGAGGAATATTTTGACTGGGTAGTGCTTTTAAACAAGCAGATTATAAAATCAGGACCTGTTGAAGAAGTATTTACAGATGAAAATATAAATAGGACATATAGAAGTACAGGCCAAATATTAAAAAGGTAGGGGATAGAATTGAATATTATAGATCTTATTTTAACAGATTATACACTGCAAATAGTATCCCTTGGATCGGCCCTTCTTGGAATAGTAAGTGGAGTATTTGGAAGCTTTGCAGTTATCAGAAAGGAGAGCTTGCTTGGTGATGCAGTGTCCCATGCAGCCCTTCCTGGTATAGCAGTTGCATTTTTAATGACTGGAACTAAAAACACAGAGATCTTACTTCTAGGAGCACTTGTGTCAGGTCTTTTAGGAACTTTCTTAATAAATGCCATAAGCAAGTATTCAAGAATTAAATTTGACAGTGCTCTAGCTCTTATACTTTCAGTATTTTTTGGTGGAGGGCTTGTACTCTTAACCCATATACAAAAGATACCAAATGCAAATCAAGCTGGACTTGATAAATTTATATTTGGTCAAGCTTCAACACTCCTCCTAAGGGATATAAAGGTAATAGCTATACTTGGAAGTATATTGCTTATAGTGGTAGTATTGTTTTGGAAAGAATTTAAAATAGTTTCATTTGATATAAACTTTGCAGAAAGTCTAGGTTTTGATACTAAAAAAATAACTACACTTTTATTTGCTATGATAGTAGCTTCAATTATAATAGGCCTTCAAACTGTTGGTGTTATACTTATGAGTGCTATGCTTACGGCTCCCGCTGTGGCAGCAAGGCAGTGGACTGATAAGCTCCATGTTATGGTAATTCTTTCGGCTATATTTGGTGCAGTATCAGGTATTGGAGGAACCCTAGTAAGTTCTCTTGTTTCCAATCTACCAACAGGACCTATGATAGTTGTTATAATAAGCATTATAGTTATAATAAGCCTAACCCTAGCTCCTAATAGAGGTCTAGTCTGGAGATATATTAGAAATAGAAAAAATCAAAAATCAATAGAAGAAGATCAGATCTTAGCCAATGTCTATCATTTAGCTATGAACCATGATGATAAATCTTATGGACACGATATATTTACCATAAGTGGAAAGGCAAATTTAAGAGATGATGGAAGAGAGCATATCAGAAAGCAACTTGAAGAACTAAGATCAAAGGGCTTGACGGAACATTGTGGTCAAGATAAATGGTGTATAACAGAAAGTGGAATAAATTATGTAGAAAACTATTTTAGGGAGGTGGAAATATAATGTCAGCGGATTTAGAAATTCAAATAATAGCAGTCATAGTTGCAGTAGCTTGTTCTCTTCCTGGAGTGTTTTTAGTTTTAAGAAAGATGAGTATGATGAGTGATGCTATAACTCACACAATACTACTGGGGATTGTAATAGCCTTCTTTTTAACTGAGAGTTTAACATCACCACTTTTAATAGTAGGAGCAGCTATTATGGGGGTAATTACAGTCTTCTTAACAGAAGTACTTAATAGTACACGTCTGGTTTCAGAAGATTCCGCCATAGGTGTAGTTTTTCCACTTCTTTTTTCTATAGCTATAATTATAATATCAAAATATGCAGGATCAGTTCACTTAGATACAGATTCAGTTTTACTTGGAGAACTTGCCTATGCACCCTTTGATAGATTGGAATTATTTGGTAGAGATCTAGGACCCAAGGCTATTTACTCTATGGGAACAATTCTTATAATAAATTTACTATTTATAATAGGCCTATTTAAAGAATTAAAGATAGTGACATTTGATCCAGCCCTAGCTACAATATTAGGATTTATGCCTGGAATCATTCACTATAGTCTTATGACCTTGGTTTCTGTAACAGCAGTAGGAGCCTTTGAATCAGTAGGTTCAATACTTGTTATAGCCTTTATGATAGGGCCTCCAGTTACAGCCTATCTCTTAACTGATGATCTAAAAATCATGATATTATTAAGTGCTGGTGTAGGGGCTATAAATGGAATATTAGGCTATCAGTTGGCAGCCTATCTGGATGTTTCCATAGCTGGTTCCATGGCAGTTATGACAGGTATAGTATTTTTACTAGTCTTTGTATTTGCACCTAAGAGGGGCCTTGTAACTATAATAAGGAGAAGGCAAAGTCAAAGATTTGAGTTTGCAGAAAAGTCCCTACTCTTCCACATCTATAATCATGAAGGTGATGAAGATGAAAGAGAAGAGCTGGGAGTAGACACAATTCACAAGCATATTAATTGGGAAAATGTGTTTTTGAAAAAGATAATTAAAAACTTAAAGAAGGATAAGAAGATCTATATAGACGATGAAATAATTAGATTGACAAATGAAGGACGGGAATTTGCAAACAAAAGCTATAAGGAAATAATAGCTGAATTTTAAAGAGAGAAGCTAGATCAGATATTTGATTTAGCTTTTCTTTATTTAGGGTATATATAATTTGTATGAATAAAAATAAAAAGATTTAAATATATGACTAGGGGTGGCAATATGAGTGAAAAAATAATAGATATAAAGAGTTTTGAATATATTGATGAGCTGGGAGATCCTTTTATCCTAAGAAGATATCACCTAGATAAATTCCCTAGAGGGAATGGAGCCCAAGGAACTAGAGATGAAGATATAAAGGGGAAAACTCTAGGAAATGATTTTGATCATGAAAGCAGCTTTAAAATGTATTTTGGCAGGGATGTTCCAGGTTATCCTATTCATCCCCATAGAGGCTTTGAAACCATAACCATAGTTCTAGATGGTCTAGTAGATCATTTTGATTCTAGGGGGGCTAGGGGTAGGTATGGCAAGGGTGATGTCCAGTGGTTGACAGCTGGAGAGGGTATGCAACATTCAGAGGTCTTTCCCCTTGTTCATGACAATAAAGACAATAGGACAGAGCTCTTTCAAATATGGTTAAATCTTCCTATTAAAGATAAGATGTGCAAAAGCTATTATCAAATGATGTGGAGGGAAGAAATACCAGAGATAGAAGAAGACAATAATGGTAAGAAAACCAGGATAAAAATAGTAGCAGGATCCTACAAGGGAGTGGACTCCTTAGAAGCAAATCCAAACTCCTGGGCAAGGGATAGGAAGAATCATGTGAATATTTGGCTTATAGATATGGAAGAAGAGGGAAGTTTTAATATTCCAAAGATAAGTAAAAGCTTAAAGCGTAAGCTATACCTATATAAGGGAGGAGATATAGAAATAGATGGGAAAATTATATCTGCTCCTAAGACAATTAGTTTAAATGGAAACAGTGACATAGAGGTAAGAAATAAGGATAAAAAATCTTTGCTTTTACTTTTAGAAGGAGAACCCATAGGGGAGCCTGTTTTAGCTGATGGACCTTTTATAATGACAAATAAGGAAGAGATAAAACAAGCCCATAGGGATTATAATAGAACCCAATTTGGAGGCTGGCCTTGGGATAGTAGAGAGCCAGTAAATCTTAAGAGGGATAAGAGATTTGTGGACTATGGACAAGGGGATATAGAATATCCTGATAGGATAGATAAGTAGTTTATAACTTTTGTTAGTAATATATAAATAGTTTAGAAAGAGGGATAAGATGAGGAAAAATAAAATATTTAAAATTTTAATCTTTTCTATTATGAGTATATTTATTTTTACAGCCTGTAGCAGTGAAAGTGCAAAAGATAGATTCCACCTATATAGGAAGGCTTGGGAAGACAAGGATTACCAGGAGATGTATAGCTTTTTATCCCAGGAATCCAAGGACTATATAAAAGAAGAAGAATTTTTAGAAAGATATGAAAATATATACTCAGGTATAGCTGCTGAGGATATAAAAATAAATATAGATGAGGAAGAAAAGGACAAGGAAACTATAGCCTTTAATCTAGAAATGACAACCCTAGCAGGCAAGATAGACCTAGATGGCTATAGGCTTAAGATGGTCAAGGAAAAGCAGGGAGATGAAAATAGCTGGTTTGTAGAATGGGATGAAAGTTTAATATTTCCTCAAATGTCAAAGGAAGACAAGGTTGGAGTCAGAACCATAGCTGGAAAAAGAGGGGAAATATATGATAGGGATGGAAATCCTCTAGCAGTAAATGGACAAAGATATAGTGTAGGTATACATCCGGCAAACTATGATAAGGCTAGTAATAGTGAGCTGGCAGAGGTTTTAGATATAGATCAAGCTATAATAGAAGAAAAGCTAGATAAAAATACAAATCCAGAACATTTTGTTCCCCTAGTAAAGATTTCAGTGGAAGAATTTGATATGCTAGGAAAGCTAGTAAATATCCAAGGAATAAAGCTGGAAGATGTTGAAGCTAGAGTATATCCTGGTGGGGAAGCCTTTGGATCCCTTATAGGATATATAAAGCCTATAACTGCAGAAGAACTAGAGGAAGATAAAGAGGGTGCGTATACCAGCACAAGTTTAATAGGTAAGGCAGGACTTGAAAGTGTATATGAAGAAACTCTCCGCTCTAAAGATGCTAGGGAAGTTTACATCAGCAAGATAGAAGATGGTGAAGTACTTGAAAATATAGTCTTAGTTAAGTCAGAAGGAAAAGATGGAGAAGACTTAAAGATAAGTGTAGACTCCTCTCTTCAAAAGAAAATATATGAGGAAATGGATGGAGAAATAGGAACAGCCAATGCCATAGACCCTAAAACTGGAGAAGTTTTAGCCATGGTGAGTTCTCCTTCATTTGATTCCAATATATATACAACTTATATATCTGATAGTCAAAGAAAAGAATGGGATCAAAGTGAGGTCAATGTATTTGAAAATAGATTTAACAATCTCTATTCTCCAGCTTCCACCTTTAAGGTAATTACTGGAGCTATTGGCTTGGAAAAGGGCCTTATAGATCCAGATGAAAAGATAAGTATAGAAGGAAAGAGCTGGCAAAAAGATCCATCCTGGGGTGGTTACAAGATAAACAGAGTAAGTCAAAAGCTATCAAGTGTAAATTTAAGAGATGCCTATATTTACTCAGATAATATATACTTTGCAAGGGCAGCCCTTGAAATTGGAGCAGAAGATTTTATAGAAGAAGCTAAAAAATTTGGTTTTGGGGAAGAACTAGCTATAAACTATCCATTTCCTCAGTCTCAAATTACAAATAGTGGAGAGCTAAAAAATGAAATACTCTTAGCTGACACAGGCTATGGACAGGGGGAAATACTTATGAGTCCACTACATGTTTCCCTTGTATACAGTATGCTAGTTAATGATGGCAATATTATGGAGCCTAAATTAAAAAAAGATGAGGAAGAATTTAAAGTTTGGAAAGAAGATCTAATATCAAAGGCTAATAGGGAGATAATCCTTAATAGCCTAGTAGAGGTAATAGAAAACAAGGATGGCTCAGGTCATGAAGCCAGGATAGAAAATATAAGATTGGCTGGTAAGACAGGAACAGCTGAATTAAAACTATCTCAAGAAGATAAGGGCCAAGAAAATGGCTGGTTTGTAGCTATGAACCTAGATGATCCTAAGATAGTTATTTCTATGATGATAGAAGGAGTAGAAGATAAGGGCGGAAGTGCTTTTGTAGTTCCTATAGTAAGAAATGTTATAGAAGATTATTTGAAATAATAGATACTTTATCCACAAAGGAGAGAATAAATAAAATGAAAGTATTAAAAAACTTATCTGTTTTATTGATGATTTTTGTATTAATACTATTTATATATACAAACTTTATAGTTTATCTAATTCCATATAATCCATTTACCGAGTTTTCCCTAGAGGAGTTAGAAAGTGTTTATTTTGAAGGGGCTTATATTGATGATGGAACTAGTAAATCAGAATATATAGTTAGTGAAGATATTGAGAACGATAGGTTTATTTTTGAATATTTTAAAGGCTTAAAATTAAAACCTAGAAAGTCCAATAAAATAGATAAAGACTTTGCAGATACTAGACGCCTGAGTGGAGGATTTATATTTGGGAAGCCAAGCTATGATCACATACTAATCAATGATCTATTTCTAGAAGATCCAGGCATTTTCCATATTAGCTTTAAAAATGATAAATTAAAAAGTAAGAGTGGTTATTATGAAATTTTAGATGAGGAATTTGATTTTGAGTATATAGATAGTTTGATAAATAGTGATTAAGATATAAAAGAATATGGTCGATACGTTTTAAAGGTCAAAGGCGAACTAAGGATTAAAAGATTTACGACTTTGTGCTATTGAATATATAATTAATAGAGTAGCTGGTTCAAGAAATCGGGGAAAACGTCCTTCCATGAAAGGAAAAGCACCTTTCATAAGTCAGGACTAATTTCCCCGATTTCTTCTATCCATAAGTAACTTTATTTTTGTATTTTTATAGAAACTATGATTTTTGTATCCTAGAAACTATTTAATCTCCGCCATTTTGATAGGAACCTGGTACCAAAAACCGGAACCAGGTACCGATCAAAATACGCTAGAATTATTGAGTACTTGTCACCCTGAAGAACTTAGTATAAAGGATTTTTATTTTAGGTCTAAGATTCCTCGACAAGCTTGGATAAGTAAGCATATTTTATTGTGTACCTGGTACGTGTTTTTCGTACCTGGTACACAATAAAATAGCGGAGAATACGTAGGGATTAAATGTGTCCTAGGAATAATGGATGATTATTAAATCCCGGGAGGTCGCAGACATTCCCCTACATATTGTCCTTATTAAATTGTAGGGCGTACCTTTGGTCGGACGAGTTTTGGGGCTAGTTCGCAATATTCCTCTAAAACGAACTAAATAAGATTATATGTTTTTTTATCATTAAAATTAAGCTATGGACAGTTTTAATGATAATGGGGACCTTTGATCTCTTTGTTTTAAATAAATATAAAATATTAGCAAAAAATGACAGGAAAAATAAATCTTGTCATTTTTTTATATTTATATTGACAAAATCTACTTACGGGTATATACTTAGTTACACAACCGACTAACCAATGAACTTATAAAATATATAAAATTGAAAGGAGGATAAGATTTGCTAAACTTAGATTCGGACAAATCAATTTATATACAGATAGCTGAAATTATTGAAAATGATATATTAACAGGGAATTTACTAGAAGAAGAGCAAGCGCCTTCTACAAATGAATTTGCAAAAGTTTATAATATAAATCCTTCTACAGCTAGAAAAGGCTTAAATCTATTGGTAGATGAAGGAATACTCTATAAAAAAAGAGGAATTGGAATGTTTGTAAGAGGAGATGGAAGAAAAAAAATATTAAAGAAGCGACAAAAAAATTTCTTTAATGAAAAACTTCCAGGAATAATTAAAGAAGCTGAAAGGCTTGAAATAGATAGAAAAGAAATAATAAGCTATATAG
>CAZBAK010000064.1:0-7356 GCA_964489715.1 uncultured Tissierella sp.
GAGTTATATTGGGGCTTAGAGAGGATGTGATAGATAAAAAATTCTAAAATCATGTCACTAGAAGAAAAAACAAAAATAAGGAGGGATTGTTATGTATGCAAATTTGATTGGTAGTTTAAGTGGTTTTCTCTATACCTATATCTTACCTATTTTGCTAATTGGTGGTGGGCTTTATTTTTCATTTAAAACTAGATTTGTTCAGATCTCTATGTTGGGAGAAGCTTTAAATGTAGTAAGTGAACCTTCAGAAGAGCAAGGCAGCATGTCTTCATTTCAAGCACTTATGGTTTCTACTGCATCAAGGGTAGGAACTGGTAACATTATTGGTGTTTCCACAGCAATAGCAATAGGTGGAGCAGGATCTGTATTTTGGATGTGGGTAGTAGCCTTTGTAGGTGCTTCCTCTGCCTTTGTTGAAAGTACCCTGGCTCAAATCTATAAGAAGAGAGACAGCGATGGAGGATCCTATGGTGGTCCTGCATACTATATTGAAGCTGGTTTAAAAAACAAGGCCTTAGGAGTTATCTTTGCAGTAATATTGATTTTGACCTATATGTTTGGATTTAATATGCTGGCAGCATTTAATATAAATTCTGCCTTTGCAACCTATAGCTTTTATGATCCTAGTGTAACTCCATTGATTATAGGGGGAATTTTGGCTATATTGACAGGACTTACTATTTTTGGTGGTGGAAAGAGGATAGCAAATATAGCTTCCCTACTTGTACCTATAATGTCAGTAGTATATATCATAATAGCCCTAATAGTTATCTTAAAAAATATCACTATTATCCCTTCAGTATTTAGGGATATATTCTCCCAGGCCTTTGATTTTAAGGCTATATTTGGTGGATTTACTGGTTCTGTTATAATGATGGGATTAAAGAGAGGACTATATTCAAATGAAGCTGGTATAGGTTCTGCTCCAAATGCAGCAGCATCAGCAGATGTTTCCCATCCAGTAAAACAGGGTTTGGTACAGATGATGGCAGTTTATTTAGATACATGGGTTATCTGTACTGCAACTGCACTTATGCTCTTAACTTCAGGAGTGGCTCCCAGTCCAGAAATTGCTGGAGCACCTTATAATGTAGCTGCACTTACTACTAACTTTGGAGTTATAGGCCAACACTTCTTTACTGTAGCACTGTTCTTATTTGGATTTACAACTTTAATAGGGAATTATTTTTATTCAGAATCTAACTTACAATATATAGTTGGTAAAAAACCAAGCAAGACATTTTTAATTGTTTTTCGTAGTATAGCAGTTATAGTTATACTCCTAGGTGCAGGATTAGAATTTGGTGTTGCCTGGGATACAGCAGATGTTTTAATGGCAGCTATGGCACTGATCAATATACCTACCATATTTCTATTAAAAGAATCAGTAGTCCTAGCTATGGAGGACTATAGGGAACAAAAAAGAGATGGGAAAAATCCAAGATTTAAATCATCAGCTATTGGCTTAAAAGAAGACACAGACTTTTGGAAGGATATTTAATAGGCTATTTTAAGAGAAATAAATAAGAAACACATCTAGAGCAAATTCTCTAGATGTGTTTTTATCTAATAGACTAGAGCAGATTTAAAAAATTTATGGATTATTTGACTCTTATTCTAACTTATAAGGATATATGATATAGTAGTTCTAGAGTAAGAGTCTATTATAATTTAAAAACTTATGAAAAATATTATATTGGAGGCAGGATTTATGAGGGAAAATAAAATATTATTAGTTTCAGATTTTGTAGGAGTAGGAAAGGTTGCCTTGTCTACTATGATTCCAATATTAAATACTATGGAAGCAGACGTATCCTATCTACCTACAGCTGTAATATCCAATAATTTCGATTATGGCAAGGCTTTTGTAGAAGATCTTACAGGTTTTATGGAAAACAGTAAGAATATATGGAAGGAATTAGACTTTCAATTTGATATAATCTGCACAGGTATAATTATGAATAAGGAGCAGGTAGATACTGTTAAAGATCTTATAGCCTATCACAAGGAGAGACCTTTGATTATTTCTGATCCTATAATGGGAGATGATGGAGAATTATATCCAGGCCTGTCTGAAGACCTGATAGAAGCTTCAAGGCTTATGGCCCTGGAAGCAGATATAATAATACCTAATCTTACAGAATTTAGCTTAATAATCAGAAAAGATTATCCTAATCCAGATAAATTAGAACATGAGCAACTGGTAGCTTGGCTAGAGAAGGCAAGATCTAGAGGAGTTAAATCTGCAATAATTACATCTGTACATATTGGAGATGAATACTATGTCTATGGATATTCTCAAAAGGAAGATATCTTTAGAGTAAAGGTAGACTATGTACCAGTTAAGGTAGGAGGAGCAGGGGATGTATTTACTTCCCTAGTCTTAGGAAGATATGTAAAAGAAGCTAATCTCCAGAAGACTGTTGAATATGCTACAGAGGTCTTAACCAGTATAATAAGAAAGGAATATAAAGAGGGAAAAATAGATAGGGTAAATGAGATAAAGATACAAAATCATCTTCAGGATATATATAAATCCCTATAAAAATCTAGGCATAAGAATAGACAAGAGATAAGCTGATCTCTTGTCTATTCTTATGTCACTTATATTTTTCTCTAACCTATTTCTATAGAAGCTACTGGACACTTGTCCTTTGCCTGAGTAACTTCTTCTTTATCTTCTGGATTTATATATTCTTTATCTGCTAGAGCAACTTTCTTGCCCTTGTTTTGATCCATTGAAAAATAATCAGGTGCAGCTTTGACACATATGCCACAGCCTATACATGTATTTTCATTTACCCTTATCTGACCCTTATTGAGAGTTTCTTCTTCATGGGGGATATCATCTGCCTTTACTATCTTTGATGTAATATATCCCATTATGAAAATGGCTATAACAGTAAGTATCCACCTGATAATCATAAATTCAGGACCTAGGAATTTTAACTCATTGGCAAGCATTGGCAGCTTTATAACTGCCCAGGAACTCAAGATCACAATTATATTACCTACACTGGCACCCTTTTTAAGCAAGGTCTTAGCCACTGGGAATGCTGCATAGATAGGGCCTGCTGAAATACTACCAAGAGCTAGGGCTGTAAAGAAACCCTTAATACCTGAATTGTCCCCTAGGGCATTCATGATCATATTTGTAGGAATCCATGCATCTATTAAGGCTGTTAAGAGAAAGACTACAGGCATGATTATCAACATTTCCCTTAAATAATAGCCAGTATTTCCCACTGCAAGTATGGCTTTTTCACTATTTACAATAAAGAGCACTATATAGGCTGCAATTGTTGCAAATAGGAATAGATTATTTTTTATTTTCTTCATCATATTACCACCCCCATCAATAGAGCAATAGCTATTGCAAATCCGAAACTAAGTAGATTTCTAGTTAAGGCAAATTTAGCTCCAAACTCTTTTCTTTCTAGATTAAAGGTTACAAATCCTACCATGGTCAAGGTAGTTAAGAAAGCTACAGCTGGCATTACACTAGCTCCCATATCTACCATGGAACCAACCAGTGGAAAAGCTACAAAAGCTGGAATAAGAGTTATACTTCCTACTAAAGCTGAGATCACTGTGGCAAGTATTGGATTGGATCCTCCAAGGTAAGTTTTTATAGTCTCAGGTGGAATAAGTGTTAAGATCAAACCTATTAAAAAAAGTATTCCTATTATCTGAGGCAGCATGCTGCTCATCATACCCTTTGATTTTTTCATTGCAGAAAAAGTTTTATCCTTGTCCTTTATAATTGAGTAAATAAACCAAATCAGTACAATTACCCAAAGAACAATTGTAAATATATCCATAAAATCGCTCCTTTCTTTGTCTTACTTCTCTATACTAAACTATTATGCTATAATAAAAAGTAACCAAGGTTACTTTTAGGAGGTTTTTTATGAAAATATTAAGTTATATTGATTTTTTAATGACTATCCCTCTTTTTACTGGCTTAGAAAGAGAAGATCTATCCCAGATCTTAAGAAGAGATGCCTTTATTCAAAGTTTTACATGGGGACAAATAATATATTTACAAAATGAAAAGGCAACTAGCATGGATATAGTTTTAGAAGGAGATATCATAATTCAAAATATAGATGAAAAGGGCAATATACTATCCATAACCTCCTTGGGAAAAGGAGATATGCTGGGAGGCAATTTAATCTTTTCAAATAAAAATGAATATCCTATGACAGTAATAGCTAAAAGAGATACTAAACTACTGCGCTTGAAAAAAGATACCATACTAGATTTATGCCAAGGGGAAAAAAGATTTTTAATAAATCTACTAGAACTTTTCTCTGACAAGGCTCTGGTCTTAACAAGCAAGATACACTCCTTAGCAAGAAAGACAATAAGAGAAAAAATAATGGATTTTTTAATCTTTGAAATGAATAGGCAGGCTAGTAGAAGAGTAATTCTTCCCATAAGTAAAAAAGAGCTGGCAGAGAGATTTGGAATAGAAAGACCCTCCCTTCAAAGAGAGTTAAAGAAGATGAAGGATGAAGGCTTGATCCTATATGATGCTAGGAGTATTACTGTAAAATAAATATTATTAAATTTGAGATATAATGGTATGGTACAATGTTAGTTAGGAAATCTATTATAGGAAGGAGAGTTTTAAATGGACAAGGTTAAATTAGTAGGAAACTTAAAAGGAGCTAGGGGTTTTGAAATGGACTTAGACGGTCACACTCTTATTACAGATACTGTAGAATTTAATGGAGGGGACAATCAAGGACCAACACCAAAGCAGCTCTTATTGGCAGGACTTATAGGATGTGTTGGAATAGATGTTACCATGATATTAGAAAAGATGAAAATCAAGATAGAGGATCTTCAAATAATTGCTGAAGCAGACAATACAGACGACATGCCTAAGGTATATGAAAATATTCACTTAACTTTTAACTTTACTGGAAATGATTTAAAGATGAAGGATCTAGAAAGAGTAGTTTCACTATCAAAAGAAACATATTGTGGAGTATCAGCTATGTTGGAAAAACACACTCCAATAACTTATAGTATAGTTATTCTATAAAAAAGCAGAAAAATAAATGGATGTTTTCTATATTGCTTATTAGAAAACATCCATTATTTAAAATAAAACTTGTTGCAGTTAACCGAGTCTAAATTAATTTTACTACATGAATCTTTGATCTTACTAACACTCTCCTCTTAAGAATCTTGCTGCTGAATCTTATTAAATTTTTATTAAGTTTCAGTATCCTTGTGATAAAAGGAAACCTTCATCTTAATGATTCTTTAACTAGTAACTCTTGTATCTGTCTTGAATAACTTAGATATTTTACATCTAAATCAGTCTTTCCTCTTCTTAAAACTTGTTCTTAAAACTCTTTTCTTTGATTCTTTTTCTTTGATCTTGTAACTTTTTGTTTAAGTTTCTTTACTTCTTAAACAGTTGAGTTTAATTCTTTTACTTGGAGCTTTTAGACCCCTGTTAACTCAAGTTTTATTTACAAACTATAGAATTTATAGGACTATTAATAAAATATATTCTATGTTTGTATTAATTATATACCCAGTATATAAATTCTAAACACTTTTATTGAAAAAATATTATTTTTTTAATAAATTCTTCATAAGGATGTTTATAAGAAATAAGATAATAAAAATATGCTTAAACTCTATAGGGCAAGGCAAAGTCCTTAAAACCTGCATTTATACCAGCTTTAGGCCTGGAATGATGTTTTTATTTGTCATAAATGGGTATATAATAGATGTATGCATAATTTCAGGAGGAAAAAAATGGATATAGAAAGATCTGATTTATTATATGCAGATATAAATAAAACTTTTTTAAAATATCTTATTCCAGCAGTAGGTGGTATGCTTGGAACTTCTCTCTATGTACTAGGAGACACCATGATAGTTGGTAGAGCTCTGGGAGGGGTAGGACTTGCAGCCTTAAATGTAGGTATTCCACTTAACAATGTATTCAATGGAATGGGATTATTATTTGGTATAGGGGGAGCTACAGCTCTGTCTATAAATAAAGGAAGACAGGATACAGAAGAACTAAATGATATTTTTTCAAAATCAATGATCATGGCATTTATAGTTGGAGTAATTCTAACCCTTATAAGAATATTCTTTCTAGATGATCTGGGCTATATGCTAGGAGCTTCAAGGGATACCATAGGATTTGTAAAAGACTATTTAGGTTTTTTGATGAGCTTTTCCATAGCCTTTTTATTGAATGTATCCCTAACAGTATTTGTAAGAAATGATGGGGCACCTAAGCTTGCCATGGCTGCCATGTTGACGGGAAGCATTATGAATGTAATTCTAGACTATATATTTGTATTTATATTTGGATGGGGTATGAAGGGGGTTGGTTTGGCTACGGGACTAGCTCCAGTAATAGGTCTTACTATATTGAGTAGTCACTTTATAAGAAGGAAGAATAAAATAAGGATCATCCTACCCAAGCCTGATTTTAAAATTATAAGAAGAATAATAAGCAATGGAGCTTCCAGCTTTATAATAGAACTTTCAGCAGGGATTGTTATATTTGCCTTTAATATAGCCCTAGCTAGGATAATAGGAGATATTGGGATTTCAGCCTATAGTATAATAGCAAATCTTTCGCTTATATTTGCAGCAATATTTATAGGTATAGGTCAAGCTATACAGCCTATAGTAAGCTATAATTTTGGGGCAGAAAAAATGGATAGGGTCTATAAAACTGTTAAACTTGCCATATACACATCTTTTGGAATGGGTTTACTTTTTTACTCTATAGGATTATTTTTCCCAAAGTTCCTAGTATCAATCTTTATAGATGCAGATCCCCAGCTCTTAAGTTTGGCAGTAAGAGGAATAAGAATTTATTTTCTAGCCTTTATCTTAATGGGTTTAAATGTTGTCTTAACATCATTTATTCAAGCTAAGGAACATGGAAGAGTTTCCTTTACAATATCAATTTTAAGAGGCTTCCTACTTGTAATGGTATTTTTAATTATTCTGCCAAAATTTATAGGCATAAATGGAGTTTGGTTTACCCTTCCCTTAGCTGAACTAGTAACCAGCATTATATCTATCCTATATTTTAAAAAATATAGAAAGGCTATATTCTATAGTTTAAGAAAATAATTTTCCAGACATAAAAACTTAGTATAGAGGGAGGCCTATGAAGACAAATGACTTTTTAAAAGATATATTTATTACTTCACTTAGTGCATTTGGAGGACCAGAAGCTCATTATGGGGTTATAACAGATCAACTTGTTATAAGAAAAAAATATTTAGATGAAAAAGAGTTGATAGAGCTTATTGCCCTCTGTACAATACTTCCAGGACCCACCAGTACCCAGACAGTAGT
>CAZBAK010000065.1:0-4649 GCA_964489715.1 uncultured Tissierella sp.
TACAGGAAGTCAAATTTTAGGTAGTAAATTATTAGTAGCTTTTATGTGGAATACTATTATGGGATTAACCATAATTCTCTACAATATAATCCTGGCACTAATCTTATTTAAAGGAGAAATAGGAATAATCTTTAAAGAATTTATAGATATTATAAACATAGGCTTTATATCTTCAATGTTTACTAGTATAATATCGATTTTATTTACTTTAATATTAATATACTTCTCTATATCCTTAAGTAAGGTCAGCATAAAGAATAAAAAGATAGGTGGAATGTGGTTTATAATATTTCTTATTTTAAGTGGGCTTACATCTTATATTGTAAGCAAGATAGGCCTAGCTCTTCCATATTATTTTGATATGAATACATTTAAGATTACAACTTTAGATGGAATTATGGATCTAATGAGAAATAATTTTATGATGAATGGAGAATTTATGTTTGGATCTACTATGGCAAGCGGCATGTATCCAGGCTTTATAAATATAGCAAGTTTTATAGGTGAGATTTTATTTGCTGTAGCCTTCTTTATGGGTACCTCTTATTTAATAGAAGAAAAAATAGAATTATAATTTAAAAGAGTAGATACTCCTTGTGGTAGGCAGATTAAATAAAGTCTGATGTCAGGGGAGTATTTTTACTATAGACTATAAAGAAATTTCCACTGTAAGTAGAGATTGATAGGATCTTGTCATAGCATTGACAGCCTTCTTCAAATATTAGACAATAGTAGTATCATAAACTAAGGGAGGAGTAAAATATATGGAGTATAATTTTGATAAAGTTATAGAAAGAAGAGGAACAGATTCTAAAAAGTGGAATAATTTAAAGGAAGATTACCCTAGTGAAGATCTTCTAGCTATGTGGGTAGCAGATATGGATTTTGAAACTGCAAAAGAAATTAAGGATGCCTTTAGAGAAAGAGTGGATCATGGAATTTTTGGTTACCCCTATATAGATGATAATGTCTATAAGTCAATAATAAACTGGGCAAAGAAGAGATATGATTGGGAGATAAAAAAAGAATGGATAGTTTTTACACCTGGAGTAGTTGCAGCTTTAAATATAGGAATAAAAAATGGTGGAAAAGAGGGAGACAATGTTCTTGTTCAATCTCCTGTGTATCCTCCATTTTATAGGATAGTTGAAAATAATAAGAGAAAGGCAAAAATAAATCCTATAAAATTTAATGGTGAGAAATTTGTAATGGATTTTGAAGATTTAGAATCAAAGATAGATAGTAAGACAAAAACTCTAATGCTTTGTAATCCTCACAACCCCCTAGGAAGATCTTGGACAAGAGAGGAATTAATTAGATTGGGAGAGATATGTATTGAGAATGACATAACTATAATGTCAGATGAAATACATGGAGACTTAACCCTAAAGGGAATAAAACATACTCCTATAGCATCTATTTCTACAGAACTTGCCAATAGGACTATAACCTTTATGTCCCCTAGTAAATCTTTTAATATTGCTGGCTTATTTACTTCCTTAGCGATAATACCGAATAAGAAATTAAGAGATAGATTTCAACAAACCATAGAAGAGATGGAAATAGGACATGTACATCTATTTGGAGCCTTAGGACTTGAGAGAGCCTATAGTCAAGGTGAAGAGTGGTTAAAACAAGTGCTCCTTTATATAGAGGACAATATAGATTTTTCTATAGATTATATAGAAAAGAATATTCCAGAGATAAAAGTAATAAAACCTGAAGCAACTTATTTATTGTGGCTTAATTTTTCAGGCTTAAAAAAAGATCCAGAAGAAATAAATCAGGCCCTATTAGATATAGGAAAGATTATATTAAATGATGGAAGGCCCTATGGAATAGGGGGAGAAGGATACTTTAGACTAAATGTAGGATGTCCAAGAACTATTGTAGAAGAAGGATTAGATAGAATTAAGAAAACAGTAGCAAGCCTAAAGGAAAAATAATATTGAGTATATAAAAGAATATATGAAAAACAAAGCACCTTGCCTAGAATAGCATCATTCTAGACAAGGTGCTTTGTTAGAAGCCTATAGATCTCTTTAAGATCTATCTTTTATTTTCATCATCTACCCATTCCTTGGCTTCATCAACAGAATCTTCTGTTGGAATTGCAACCTTTGAATCAGGTAGTTTACATTCGGTCTTGTAGTATACATCTGTTGCAGTGTCCTCTCTTTTAGGATCTTTATGTTCCTTGTAAGTACCATCTAAAGGTACATCTTTTGGTTCAAAGTCTCCATCCTTGTATTTTTTTTCTTCTGGAATACAGGTTAAATCCTTTTTTTCATCGTTTATCTTCTTATTTTTATCAACCATTTTATAATACCTCCTAGTATCATTTATATTTATATCTATACCCATTATAAGAATTATAATGCCTATATATGCTTAAGTTTTATAATAATTTTAAAATACTTGCCGATTTAATAAAGTGGTATACTCATATTTAAGATTAAAATTATAATGAATAAGTAAATAATTAAGAAAGGAAGGATCTTGTGATAGATGAAAATTTAATAAAAGATATGGACTTTATAGTAGAGTTAGATAAGATGAAAACAATATTGAGGCAGACATATATTATAGACGATGAAAGAAAGGAAGATGATGCCCAGCATTCCTGGCATATATCCCTTATGGCTATGGTCTTGTCAGAATATAGTAACCAAGAGATAGATCTTTTTAAAACTATAAAGATGCTTTTGATTCATGATTTGGTAGAACTTCATGTAGGAGATACATTTTGCTATGATAAAGAAGCAAATCTAAATAAAAGAAAAAGAGAAGAAGAGGCTATAGAAAAAATAGCTGGATCATTAAGTGGAGACAAGGGAGGGGAAATAAAGAAGCTATGGTATGAATTTGAAGATATGGAGACTGTAGATTCTAAATTTGCAGCAGCCATGGATAGACTACAACCTATGTTAAGCAATTATAATAATAATGGTGGAACTTGGAAGAAATTCAATATTTCTAAAAAAGATATCTACAAGAGAATAGACCCAGTAAGAGAAATATCAGATCCTCTTTGGAAGTATGTGGAAGTTATGTTAGAAGATGCATATGAAAAGGGCTACATAAGAAGGAAATAAAATATAATTATAATAGAAAAAGCCAGAATACTAAAGGAAATCTCCTATAGCATTCTGGCTTTTAAATTTAGGACTTTAAAGGGATACTATGACGCTATATCCCTAGAAACTCTCATTCTATATATTTCCATAAGTTCAGTTTCAGTTATATCGCTGCTTTTTCTATCTAATATAACCTGTCCCTTATCCAGCATAATGATTCTATCAGAATAATCAATTGCATCCTTCATATTGTGAGATATCATTATAGTTGTTATATTATGTCTTTCGATTACTTCCTTTGTTTTTTCCATTACAACATAGGATGTTTTAGGATCCAGTGCTGCTGTATGCTCATCTAAAAGAAGTAAATCTGGATGTTTCATGGTTGCCATAACAAGGGAGAGAGACTGTCTCTGACCACCTGAAAGAAATCTTACCTGAGTATTTAGTTGGTTTTCAAGGCCCAGATCAAGCTCTTTTAAAAGTTTAATATACTCTGGTATTCTATTCTTCTTTATAAGTCTTCTAAGAGTAAATCTTTCATTTTTATTATCTGCTAAACTCATATTTTCAAGTATGGTAAGAGAAGGTGAAACACCCATAGAAGGATTTTGATGAACCCTTCCTATGTGTATGGATCTTTTTTCTTCTGTTAAACTTGCTATATTATTTTCATTTAATAAAATCTGTCCATTATCTGACATTATACTTCCGGCTATCATATTTAGGAGGGTACTTTTTCCACATCCGTTTGAACCAATTATAGCTGTACATTTATTTTTTTCGATTTCCAAATTAAAATCTTTAAACACCTGTATTTCATGATCAGTTTCCTTATTAAATGATTTTGATAAATTTTTTATCTTAAGCATCAATTTCTCCTCCTTTTTTATTTTTTATTTTCTTTCTTATTTTATTGAAAAATCTTTTAATTTTCTCTGTATTATTATTGTAGTATATAAAGAATATTACTATAAGTGCGTTAACTGCTCTTAAATCATGAGGGTCTAAACCTAAATCTATTGCGATTCCACCTATAATCTTATAAATTATAGCACCTATTATAGCCCTAGTAGTAGATTTTATCTTATTGGAACTTTTACTTATAGTATCACCTATTATTATAGAGGCAAGTGCTATAACTATTATTCCGCTTCCCATTGTCATATCTGCAAATCCTTGATATTGAGCCATAAGAGCTCCTGATAGTGCTACTAGACCATTTGCAAGCATAAGTCCTATTACCTTATATTTATTGCTATTTTGTCCTAGGGACTTTACTAAAGACTCGTTGTCTCCTGTAGCTATTAGTAAATATCCAGTTTCTGTCTTTAAAAATAAATCCATTAAAATTTTTATAGCTACTACTATTATCACTAGAATTAAAAGCTTGCTTCCTAGATCAAATACTGATGAATATTGAAACAATGGAACATTGGACTTACCATTGGTTCTTAAGTTAACAGAATAAAGAATGGTCATGGTAAGTATTCCTGCAAGTATAGGCTTTATCTTAAGCTTTATAAAAAGAGTAGAAGTTAAAAGCCCTGCAAGAGTTCCAAATGCAAATGC
>CAZBAK010000065.1:4749-7219 GCA_964489715.1 uncultured Tissierella sp.
TCAGAAGGGCTTTTTCCATCTATAAGTATACTTTGAGCCATAAGAGCTGTTTGTTTTCCAAGTTCATAGTAGCTTAGTCCATCAGTTATAAGGATACCACCAGCAACATGAGCATCTTCAGCAGCTACTGTTATCATATTGTTTGCTAAAGCTTTTTCTGAAATAATTGTTATTGCATCAGCTACCATATTGTCTGCTATGGTGTAAAGTGCATCTACATTTTTTACTAATGAATCCATGCTTTGAGGTATATCATTTATATTAGATACTCCCATGGGAACTATCTCTAGTCCAAAGTCAGGGGCAAGTTCTTCTGCCATTTTAATCTGTACTTCTGAATTTGATTCACTTGTATTAAAAATTATACCTATCTTTTTAATTGAAGGATCAAGTTGATTAAACAGTTTAAGCTGTCTATCAATTGGAGCTTCATCTGAAGTGCCAGTTAAATTTCCCCCAGGCTTTTCCATTGTATCAGCAAGTCCTGCTTCAACTGGATCTGTAACTGCACTAAATAGTATTGGGATATCACTTGTAACTTGCTTTGCAGCTTGTACAGCTGGAGTGGCTATAGTATATATTAGGTCAACTTCATCCTTGGCAAATTTCTCTGAAATAGTAGTAGAAGTTGGGATGTCACCTTGTGCATTTTTAAAGTCTATTTCTGCATCTATACCAAGTTCTTCTAGTCCATCTTCAAAGCCTTTTCTAGCATCATCAAGAGCTGGATGCTCTGCTAATTGGCTTATACCTATTACAAATTTCTCTTCATTGTTAGCTTCTTCAGAAGTTTCTCCAGTATTATCACTGGAACATCCTGTTAGAAGTACTGCTCCTAAAATTAAAACCGTTACTAATTTACTAAATTTTCTCTTAATCATTTACAATTCCCCCTAAAATATAATTTTAAGGATAATTAGAAAAGATTGAATAAAAGTGTTTTGGGAATAAAAAAAACTCTCCATCTCTATAAATAAGTTTTATGCTTATCTACAGGGACGAAAAGTATATCCGCGGTACCACCCTAGTTATGACATTCAAGTCATCTCTTCAATCAGACCTAACAGTCCTATCCCTAATAACGATGGGCTATCGTATTCGCCTACTTTATATTTTCAACGAATCTACTTAGGAGTGTATATTATATCTTATTATTGCTAGCTTTCACCAGATCCTAGCTCTCTTTAAATAATAATGATATTTTTCTCTCCATCAAAGTATTTGTTATTAAGTCTATTTTAGTCCTTTAAAGTAAAAATGTCAAGGCTTATTAAGACTTTTATTAAAAAATATTATGATAGAGAGAATTTGTCTATGTGATTGAAGATAAGCATAGATTATATATAGTTAATTACCAACCATTACAGCATCTTTGAATATTTCCATATCCTTGTCTAAATTTAAAGCTTCTAAAGTTTTTTCATTTATTACTAAGCTAGTTTTATCAGCTTTTTCAACTGGCATAGTGGAAGGATCCTTTCCATCAACTAGGATTTCCTTGGCCATTCTTGCAGTTTGTTTTCCAAGTTCATAGTAGCTAAGACCCTTTGTTATTAAGATACCACCAGCAACTTGACTTTCTTCTGCAGAAACTGAAATCATATTATTTTCTATAAGCTTTGTAGATACTAGTTCAACAGAAGATGCTATTAAGTTATCACTTAGAATATATACTGCATCTACCTTGCTTAAAAGAGAATCAAGAGATTGTGCCAATTCATTTACATTGCTAACTCCAACTGTTGTAATTTCTAAGTCTTCTTGTGGAGCTAATTCTTTTACTGTCTTAATTTGAATCTCTGAGTTGGATTCACTTGTATTATAAATGATACCTATATCTTCTATTGAAGAATCCATTTGCTTAAACATTTTAAGCTGATCTTCAACATATTCAGCCATATCGGAAGTTCCTGTTACATTGCCACCAACATCCTCCCAGTCATTAACTATTTCAGCTTCTACTGGATCTGTAACAGCACTGAAAAGTACTGGTATATTGTCTGTAGCTTGTTTAGCACTTTGAGCTGCAGGTGTTGCTATGGCATAGATTAGATCTACTTCATCTTTTACAAATTTTTGAGATATAGTAGTTGCAGTAGGTATATCACCTTGTGCATTTTGATAATCTATAGTTGCATTTACTCCTAGTTCCTCTAGTCCATCTTCAAATCCACGCTTGGCATCATCAAGAGCAGGGTGTTCTGCTAATTGACTTATACCTATTACATATTCCTTATCTGCTCCGCCAGCATCACTGCTATCTGGAGTTGAAGCTCCATCATCCTGAGAACAAGCTGTCAATAGAACACTAGCTAACAAGAAAGCTACTACTAATTTACTAATTTTTTTCTTTAACATTTATAATTCCTCCTTTAATTTTTTGATTTAAGTAGGGAAGGGAATAAAAAAAATCTTCCATCCCTATAGACATAAGCATAAAGCTTATATATATAGGGACGAAAGATTATAT
>CAZBAK010000066.1:0-4263 GCA_964489715.1 uncultured Tissierella sp.
TTTCAAATATTAGAATGAGAGATGTAATAGATATAATATTTGTAGCTATTATTTTCTATAAATTATTTATGCTTATAAGAGAAACAAGAGCTGAACAGTTAATAAAAGGTATAGTGTTTTTACTAGTTTTAACAAAAATTACAGAGTGGATGCAACTTTTTACAATTAATTGGATTTTAAATAATGCTATGACGCTTGGTGCAATAGCAATACTAGTAGTATTTCAGCCAGAGTTAAGGCGAGGACTTGAGTACTTAGGTAGAAATAGTATGTTTAGAAAATCTTTAATTGAAATTCGAGGAGAAAATATTAAAGAAGTTGTGGAAGAAATAGTAGAAGCTGTGGCATCTCTTTCAAGACAAAAAATCGGTGCTTTAATAGTTATGGAAAGACAAACTGGTTTAAATGAAGTAGCAGATACAGGAACTATTATAGAAGGATATGTATCCAGTGATCTACTTATAAATATATTTATACCAAATACACCTCTTCATGATGGTGCTGTTATAATCAAAGAAGATAAGATAAAAGCAGCAGCTTGTTTTTTACCATTAACGGAAAACAATGCACTAAGTAAAGACTTAGGAACAAGACATAGAGCAGCACTTGGAATCTCTGAAAGATCTGATAGTATATCTATTATAGTATCAGAAGAAACAGGAGGTATTTCTACTACAGAAAATGGTAAAATATCGAGATATATAGATATACAAACCCTTAGACAAATATTATTAGATATGTACAAGCCTGAAGTAGATTCAATTAATATTTTAAATAAGTGGAGGGGTAAAAATGAATAAGTTGAAAAATAACTGGACAGCTAAAATTTTTGCCCTTATTATATCAATATTCTTATGGAGTTATGTTATGAGTGAAGTTAATCCTGTTATAGATAAGACTATAAAGGATGTAAATGTTAGATTAAACAATATATCTTCATTAGATCAGCAGGGCTTAGTTTTAATGGAACCAAAGGTGGCAGATATAAATGTAACAGTATCAGGTAAAAAATCTGATTTAGATAGGATTACTTCAGCCAATATCTTAGCTGAAGTTGATCTAGATGGATATTCAGAAGGTGAAATGAAAGTACCTGTCAAGGTAAGTTTACAAGATACACCCTATAATATCAAAATACTAGGATGGGATCCTAGAGAGATACTTTTTAAATTTGATAAGGTGATCTCTAAAGAGATAAGTGTAAATGTTGAAACAATTGGAGAAGTAAAGGAGGGCTATATACTGGAAGAAATAAATAAAAAACCAGAAAACATAAGCATAAAAGGGCCTAGAAGCTTAGTAAATAAAGTAACAGAAGGACGTGTAGTTCTGGATACTACAAATATGACTAGCTCAGCTACTATGAGTGCACCAGTTCAACTTTTAGATGATAGAGGTGAAGAAGTAGGAGGAATAGAAAAAGATCCGGGCATAGTTGATATTTCAGTAGATATATCTAGAACCAAAACATTAGATATAGAACTTGAAACCATAAACAAGCTTCCTGAGAATATAAATATAAAGGATATAAAAATTTATCCAGCTAGTGTTAAGGTTAAGGGAGAAGAAGGACTTGAAAAATTAACAAAAATTAAGACAAAAGCAATAGATATAAACGAACTTATAGGGAAAAATTCTATAGATGTGGAACTTGCATTTCCTGAAGGAATAAGTCTAGTAGATCCAAAACAAAAGATTAGCATTAGATACAGTATTGAAGAGATATTAGAGAAAGAGTTTTTATTCTCATCAAGAGAGATAAGTATAAGAAACTTAAATGAAGAATATAAAATTATAGAAGAAACTTTACCAAGAAATGTGAGAGTTATTTTAAGCGGTTCTAAATCTATATTTGACAATATAAATAAAGAAAATTTAAAAGTATATATAGATTTTAAAAATGCTAAAATAGGATCCAATGAATTAGATGTTGAGATTGAGGAAATAAAAGGATTGCTAGTAAAGTCAATTGATCCTAACAAGACTAGTATTGAACTTGAGAAAATAGAAATTGAAGTTCCTGAAGAAGTTGAAGAATAATGATTTTTATAGACCTAGGCAACTAGGTCTATAAAAATATAAAATTGCAAACAATTTCCTGGCTTTTAAGCTATAAAATACAGATATTGGGTAATAGTTATCATGTAGACTAAAGGGAGGTGTTAATAATGAGTAAAGACTTTGAAAGCCTAATGAAACTTGCAAAGAACAGATCTGCTAAAAGCTTAGCAGTTGCTGGAGCAGAAGATAGAAATGTTTTACTTTCTATTAAAATGGCCTTAAATGAAAATATAATAGAGCCAATACTAGTAGGAGATGAAAAAGAAATAAGAAGAATAGCAAAGGAAATAGATTTAAAATTAGAGAATATAGAAATTATCCATGAAACTGACAAAATAAAGTCCAGTAGCTTGGCTACAAAACTTGTAAGTAGTGGAAAGGCCAGTATTCTTATGAAGGGTCTAGTAGATACTGCAATAATAATGAAGCAAGTTTTAAACAAGGATATAGGACTTAAAAAGGATAAATTGATAAGTCATATCTCCATATTTCATATGGACTCTTATCATAAAATGTTTTTTGTCACAGATGGAGCCATGAATATAGCCCCAAATCTAGAAGATAAGAAGGAGATTATAAATAATGCTCTTATATTTTTAAGAAAATTAGATATAATTGATCCCAAGATTGCAGTTTTAGCTGCTAAAGAAAAAGTATCTGATAAAATGCCAGTTACACTTGAGGCAGAAAAATTAACAGAGATGAACAAAAATAGAGAGATAAGAGGATGTATAATCCATGGACCACTAGCATTAGATAATGCTATTAGTAAAGAAGCAGCTAAAATAAAAGGAATAGATAGTCAAGTAGCAGGAGATGCAGATCTTCTTTTAGTTCCAGATATAGAAGCAGGTAATATACTCAATAAATCTTTAAGCTTCTTAGGTGGAGCCTCTACAGCTGGTATAATACTAGGAGCCAAAGCTCCTATAATATTAACATCTAGAGCTGATGATGAAAAAACTAAGCTTAACTCTATAGTTCTTGCTAACCTTATGATAGAGTAAAATTTATTTATCTAAATATATAATGCTTTAATCTTCTAAAAAACCAGAAGATCCAAAGCTAAAAAAGTATTGGGGATTATGAAAGCTCTTAATAATAGTGGAAATTTTAACTATTATTATATATAATAATATATTAACAAGAAGATTATAATTAATATTTAAATTAACATTCGCCATATTTTAGTGGCAGAAGAATGGAGGTAAATATGAAAAATTTTAGAGTAATAGGAAAAGATCATACTAGAATTGATGGTAAAGATAAAATAACAGGTAAACAAAAATATGTAAATGATAACTATTCACAGGATATGCTTTTTGCAGCTATAAAGACCAGTACACAGGCTCATGCAAATATTGTATCTATAGATACAGAAAAAGCAAAACTTGCCCCAGGAGTAAGAGCTGTAGTTACTGGGGAAGATGTACCCTTTGTTGTAGGACTTTATCTAGGGGACAAGTATCCAATGGCTAGAGGAAAAGTTAGACACTATGGTGAAGCAGTAGTAGCAGTGGTAGCCGATAGTGAACAGGAGGCTTTAGAAGCTTTAAAGCTTATAGATATTAAATATGAAAAACTTGATGCAGTATTGTCATTAGAGGATGCATTGAGTGAAGATAGTGTTTTAGTGCATGAAGAACTAGGAAATTATAAACACATTACTCCTATTCATCCAGAGCCAGGTTCTAACATAGCCAATAGAACAAAGATTAGAAAGGGCGATGTGGAATTAGGATTTGAAGAAGCAGATGTAGTAATAGATGAAACATTTGAATATATGGGTGGAGACCATGTTGCAATGGAAACTAGAGCTACTATTTGTGAAATACAAAGTGATGGACAAATAGTAATATCATCAACAACTCAAGCACCTTTTGTAGTTAGAGCACTTATGAGTGAATTTTTTGATATTCCAACTGGAAAGATAACAGTCAAGGCTCCGCCAGTTGGTGGAGGATTTGGTGGTAAGGCAGGAATTCAATTAGAAGGTTTAGCGTATCTACTTTCAAAATCTGTAGGTGGAAGAAAAGTTAAAATTGTAAATACTAGAGAACAAGATTTAACAGGTTCACCAGGAAGAATTGGATTTGAAGGTAGAGTGAAAATGGCTTGTAGTAAAGATGGAAAAATAAAAGCTATGGATCTTCTCTACTTATTTGATTCTGGAGCTTATGCAGACTACTCTGTAAATATAAG
>CAZBAK010000066.1:4363-5537 GCA_964489715.1 uncultured Tissierella sp.
CTCCAACAGGTAGTTTAATGGATAGCAACACTGGTAATTTAATGAAGTGTATTGATCGAGCAAAAGAACTATTAAATTGGGACGAGGGTATCTATGAAAAAATAGATGAACATAGGGTTAGAGCTAAAAGTCTTACTTGTCTATGGAAGGCTCCTGCAATGCCAACAAATACAGATGCAGGTGCAATTATAACTTTTAATGAAGATGGTACAATGAATCTTCATTGCTCCATAGTGGAAATTGGACAGGCCAGTCAAACAGGTTTAATTCAAATACTAGCAGAAAAGTTTAAGACTACAACTGATAAGATTCATATTATGAAGGAAGTAAATACTAGTGTTTCTCCACATGACTGGGCAACTGCTGCAAGTAGGGCAATTTTTATGGCAGGTAATGCTGTTATTGAAGCAGCAGATGATGCTATCGATCAAATAAAAAATACAGCTAGTATGGTTTTAAGATGTACAAAAGCTGACTTAGAAGTAGCAAATGATAGGGTATTTATTGAAGACCTTCCTCATATAGGCTTAGAACTACATGAAGTAGTATTAGGTTATGTGTATGAAAATGGAAATGCAATTCAAGGACAGGTAATTGGAAAAGGAAGATATATTGCTAGAGGTTTAACTGATATAGATAAGGAAACAGGAAAGGGACAACCTGCCTTAGAATGGACACTAGGAGCAGAAGGTGTGGAGGTAGAATTAGATCTTAGAGACTATAGCTATAAGATTTTAAAGGCTGCTGCTGTACTAGATGTTGGGCAAGTAATAAATCCTGCAATAGCTAGAGGCCAAATAGTAGGAGCTGTAGGTATGGGTCTAAGTTTTGCTACAAATGAAGTCTTCCACTACAATACTAGAGGACAAGTAACAAATGATACTTTAAGAAACTTTAAAATAATGAGATATGGTGAACAACCAGAATATCTTGTAGATTTTGTAGAGACAGCACAAAAAGATGGTCCATATGGAGCTAGAGGATTAGGTGAACAAGCTATAATAGGTATACCTGGAGCACTTAGAAACGCTCTTTCAAGAGCCCTAGGAGCTCAAGTAAAGACATTGCCATTAACTCCAGAATCTTTATGGAAAACTGAAAAGGAGGAGAATGCGTAATGATATCATATGATTTTGAATACTATAAACCTAAAACTTATGAAGAAGCTATAGAA
>CAZBAK010000066.1:5637-6981 GCA_964489715.1 uncultured Tissierella sp.
AGTAAAGTATAGTTTTTCTGGTATATGTGCTTTTCCATTTAGAAGTATTGAAATGGAAGAAATATTAAATGATAAATCTATAGAGATTAAAGATAGAGCAAGTCAAGCCTTTGAGAAACTTCCATCAATGGTTTTAGACGACGTATATGCTTCAAGTGAATTTAGACAGTATTTATTTGAAAATAGTTTGATAGAGATTATGAAGGAAATGGAAGGAGTGGTTTAATGGAATCTTATAATGGATATTCATCAGTATATTTCAATGTAAACGGAGAAAAAAAACGAGCAGTAGTAAGACCAGCTGATACCTTACTAAGAGTCCTAAGAGAAGAATTAGGATTAACTGGGGCAAAACCTGGTTGTGAAAATGGAGACTGTGGAGCTTGCACTGTTTTGATAGATGGTAAGCCTGTTAAATCCTGTATGATCTTAGCTGTAGAAGTAATAGATAGTGAAATCACAACTATTGAAGGTTTAGAAGATACGCCAATCCAAGAAGCCTTTCTTGAAGATGGGGGCTTTCAATGTGGATATTGTACATCAGGATTTTTAATCAATGCCTATGCTCTTTTAGAAGACAATATAGATGCAGATGAAGAGACAGAAGAAGACTGGTTAAAAAGTAATCTATGTAGATGTACTGGTTACGAGGGCATTAAAAACTCCTTGGAAAAAGCAAAAAGCAAAATGAGGTTAGAAAAACAATAAGAGGAGAAACTTTGATTTTTAAACTTAAATGATATATAATTAACATACAGAGGTTCATTTAATAAAGATATTAGGTGAACCTTTGTGATTTTTTTAAAATTCATCATAAAGAATTTTAAAAGATCGAGTAAAAATATTTGATTATTAAATAAAATTAATATATAATAGATACATAGGGATTCATTTGGTAAGCATACTAGATGAATCTTTATAGTGCCTTAGAAAGTTAATTGATAGAATTATCTATAAAAATTTTTATAGAGATTTATGGTTTTGAATTTGTGGTTTAATCACAAACAGGAAGGTTAAAGATTGTGATTTTGCACTAAAGGAAAGCAATTGATAAAACCATAAAACTATAATATAATTATAACATCATAAGAGTTTATTTAAATATATGTTAGAAATATCATATTTTTAATTTTTATATACTTATTTTGGAACGATAAGTATACATTTGCAAACGTTACCTTATGTTGAATGATTCTAAAAAATATCTACAATATAAAGAATTAAAAACTAATTTAGGGGGAAAAATAATGTTAAGTAATTTTGATTATTATAAGCCAGACAATTTACAAGATGCAGTAGCTTACTTAGACAAAAATCCTGATACTATTATCTTAGCTGGTGGTA
>CAZBAK010000067.1:0-6748 GCA_964489715.1 uncultured Tissierella sp.
ACCATAACCCATTTTTCTCATGAATCCTCTTTCTTTATAGATCTTAGTAGCTTCTGCAAAAGCTTCTTCTAATAGAGCTAAATCTACTCCGTAGTTTCCACCTTTATCTTTATACTGATCACTTGCTTGTACTACCTTATCTGCTTCATCTCTTTTAGCCATTATATATCCATCCTTTCAAATTTTGTTTTTTTAACTTCCGCCTATATATAATGCAAGTAGCGTGCCAACTTTTTAAATGGCTATATTAAGGCAAAGGTTTTCAAATGGAGGAGAAGGCTTGTTGCGTTTTTGCAACAGGGAAAATCTATAAAGCCTTCCATGCAAGCTATAGCAACAACTTAGATATGCAACACTATTTTCGACCGTTGCATTTATGCAACAGAGTTGTGACTTAAGCTTCTATATCATGTTTTTTAATCTTTCTACAGAGGGTAGAGGGGTCTATTCCAAGAGTTTTTGCTGTTTTTCTTATAGAACTATGTTTACTAAGTGCTGATTCTAGTATTATTTTTTCATATACATTCATTAAATATTCTAATTTATTTTTATCATCTATATTATTATTGGATTTGTCGTTAAATACAAAATCGCTTAAGATCTTATCAGGAAGTTGTTCAAAACCTATCTTTTCCCTACTATTCATTATAAACATATACTCAATCACATTTTGAAGCTCCCTAACATTACCAGGCCAGGTATACTTTACTAAGGCTTCTTCCGCTCTTTGGGAGAGTATAACATTTTTATTGTATTTGGTGTTTAATCTTGTCATAAAGTGATTTATCATCTCAGATATATCTTCAACTCTTTTTCTTAGAGGTGGAATTTCTATGGGCACTACATTTAATCTAAAGTATAGATCTTCTCTAAAGTTACCGTCTTTTATCTCTTGAGGCAGATCCCTATTAGTTGAGGCTAAGATTCTAACATCTAGCTTGATAGGATCTGTTCCACCTACTCTTAGCACCTCTTGTTCTTGAATAACACGAAGAAGTTTTGATTGTATAGGCATCGTAAGTTCGCCTATTTCATCTAGTAGTATAGTACCTTCGTTAGCAAGTTCAAACATTCCAGCCTTACCAGTTTTTAATGCCCCTGTAAAGGAGCCAGGCATATATCCAAAAAGTTCTGATTCAAATAGGTTCTTTGGAATGGCTGCACAGTTCACCTTTATAAAGGGCTTATCTTTTCTCTGGCTATTTTGATATATGAATTGTGCAAGAACTTCTTTACCTGTACCAGATTCTCCAGAAATTAAAACTGTAGAATCAAAGGGAGCCGCTGTCAGGGCCATGTCTAATGTATCTTTCATAGCTAGGCTTTTATAAATTATATTCTTAGCTGAAAAATGTTGTTTTCTCAATAATTTTAATTCTTCAGAATATCTTTCCTTTATTAAATTTATATCTTCTAGTTCTTTTCTTAGATCCATAAGTTCAGTTATATTTCTAGTGTTACAAATTACCCCTATAATATTTTCCTGACTATCATCATATATAGGGGAACCAGTAGTGAGGGCACTTCTGCCTGAAATATATCTATGGATAAGAGACACGGATTTTTTGGTTTCTAAAACTTTAAGAGAAGCTGAAATATTAAAAGCATTTTCCTCTAGCAGGGTAGTTAAACTTTTTCCAACTATATCAGATCTGTTTAAGCCAGTTATAGATTCATATGCTGGATTTACATAAAGGGTTACACCTTTATCATCACAAATATACATGCCATCAGAAGAGTACTCCAATGCACCAAATAAATATTCAGGATTGTCTTTGAAAAGTTGTTTTTTTATCTTTGTTAAATCGTTCAATTTATCAAATCCTTTCTAAATATCTTGATCGCTCTATATACTAATATTTTATCATAAAAACACCTAGAAAGCATTGAAAGAGAGAGATTTATTGTATATAAAATTTTCCTGTGATAAAATAATAGTTCTATATTTAAATAAAGGAGAAGACTAATGGAAAGAGGTAAAATAACAAAAATTATATTCTTTATTATTATAATTTTTTCAGCTTATTTCTTAATAAGATCAAGGGCAGTTACAAAAAAAACTGGAACAAAAATAGTGTTTTTTGGATTAGGAAAGTCAGATAGTATATATATTGAAGAAGGAGATAAGAGCATGCTAATAGATGCTGGACTAAAAGAAGATAAGGAGAGAATACTTTGGAAGCTTAAAAAATTAGGAGTAAGGAAACTTGACTATCTTATATTAACTCATCCAGATAAAGACCACATAGGGTCAGCTTCTTATATTTTAGAGGAGTTTGAAATTGGCCAGCTCATCCAATCAAAACATTTTAAAGCTAGTAAAAGAGAGAAGAGAATAGCAAGGGTTGTAGAAGAAAAAAACATAAATAATCTAATAGTTAAGGAAGATCTAGGTTTTGATTTAGGAGGATTAAAGGTCAAGATATTTAGTCCTAAAAAGGATAAATATAAAAAAGACAATGACTATTCCCTGGTAACTCTTATAGAAGATGGAGAATTAAACTATCTCTTCCCAGGGGATGCAGAAAAAGAGCTATTAGATGAAATCCTAGAGCTAGATCTGCCCAAGATTGATCTATATAAGGTGGCCCATCATGCTAGGGAAAATGTAAATTCTAAAAGGATGATCCAAAAGATATCACCTGAGTATTCTGTCATAAGCAATATTCAAGGTAGAGGAGAGGTAGATAAATATCTTAAGGAGCAAGCTTCCAGAGTAATCTATGCAGATCAGGAGGATATTACTTTTTTTAGTGATGGAAGTGAACTAAAGATCTATGAAAAATAATCCTTATATTCTAAGCTATGGAGATTGTATTTGGACATATACTGTGATACACTATATGTATTGTAGTCACCTGGTAAAAGCAGGTTAATATCCACAATATATAGTTTTGCCTGTGGATAGACTGTGGATATTTATTGAGAAAAATTAAGGTTTTATAGGAGGATATAGGATGCTAAATGTTGAAAAAAGAAATGGAAACATAGTAGAGTTTGAAAATGAAAAGATAGAAATAGCTATTACAAAAGCTATGAAGGAAACAGAAACAGGTGTAGATGAGCTCTTAGCTGGTGAAATTGCAAAATCTATTGAAGAAGATTATAAAGATGAGGAAATTGTGAGTATTGAAAAAATACAAGATTCAGTAGAGATATATCTTATGAGAACCAGGCCAGATGTTGCTAGAAAGTATATCCTATATAGGGAAGAGAGAGCAAAACTTCGTGAACAAGGTTGGGATATGACTGATTTGCAAAGGGATATCTATGAAAAGAAGTATAGATTTAATAATGAAAGCTTTGAAGAGTTTTTAGACAGGGTCAGCGGTGGAAATTCTCCTGTTAAAAAGGCAATAAAAGACAAAAAGTTTATGCCAGCTGGAAGAATATTGGCAGGTAGAGGACTTGATAAATTTGGTAGAAAAATAACACTTTCAAACTGCTATGTAATGCCTAAGGTAGAAGATAATATAGAGTCAATATTTGATACTGCTAAATATTTAGCTAGAACTTATTCCTATGGTGGTGGGTGTGGGCTTACTCTTTCTAAACTTAGACCAAAGGGAGCTAAGGTTAATAATGCTGCATCAACTACAACAGGTGCTGTAAGTTTTATGGATCTTTATTCTCTTGTTACAGGTCTTATAGGCATGAGGGGTAGAAGAGGGGCTCTTATGCTAAACTTAGATTGTGATCATCCTGATATAGAGGATTTTATAAATGTTAAAAATGACCTAGATAAGGTAAATTATGCAAATATATCAGTAAATATAGATGATAAGTTTATGGAAGCTGTAAAAAATGATAGTGAATATGAACTTTATTTCAAGGTTGAAGCAACGGGAGAAGAAATAAGAAGAACTATAGAAGCTAAGAAGCTATTTAGGATTTTAGCCAAAAACAATTGGAATATGGCTGAACCAGGAATCCTATATAAGAATAGGATAGATTCATGGCATCTTATGAGTGAAGACGATGAGTTTGAATTTGCTGGAGTAAATCCATGTGCAGAAGAAACCCTACCTGCCTTTGGATCTTGTAATCTGGCGTCAATAAATTTAAGTGAATTTGTAAAGGATCCATTTACTAAATATGCTAGATTTGAGTTTGAAAAATTTGAAGATATGGTTAAAAATGGAGTTATCTATTTAAATGAAATTTTAGACGAGAATATGAAACTTCATCCACTTCCTCAGCAGAGAGAGATGAGTGAAAAGCTTAGACAAATTGGACTAGGTATAATGGGGGCAGCTGATGCCTTTATAAAACTAGGTATAAGATATGGTAGCGAAGAATCTTTAAATCTCATACATCAAATTGGTAGATGTTTAATAAACTCAGCCTTAAAACAATCGGCTTTAATGGCTAAAGAAGAGGGAACTTTCCCTAACTATAGGGCAGAAAAAGTTCTTCAATCACCATTTTTATTGAAAAATGCAGAGGAAGAAGTTTTAGAGCTTGTAAAGGCCCATGGTTTGAGAAATAGTCAGCTTTTAACAATACCTCCTACAGGAAGTATATCCACTCTTATAGGATGTTCTAATGGCTTAGAGCCCATATTCCAAGTATCCTATACTAGGAAATCTGAATCTCTACACCATGAAGATACCTACTATAAAGTATTTACTCCTATAGTAAAGGATTATATGGATTTGAACAATCTTTCCAGAGAGGAAGAACTTCCAGACTTTTTCATAACTACTTCTAATCTAGGATACAAAGAAAGAATACATGTACAGTCTGTATGGCAGGAGTATATAGATGCAAGTATTTCTTCAACGGTTAATGTACCAAATGAATTTACTGTAGAAGATGTTGAAAATCTCTATATGTATGCCTGGGAAGAGGGAATAAAGGGGATAACAATTTATAGGGATGGATGTGCTAGGTCTGGAATATTGATTACAGATAAGGCAGATAAGAATAAATTAGATAGAATAGACGAGCTTCAAAGAGAATTAGCAGAATTGGCTGGAGAACAGCTTTTAGAAGATCCTGATACATGTCCTATGTGTGGAGGGCACTTAAATCATTCAGGAGGATGTTCTGAATGTCAAGATTGTGGATACTCACCTTGTTCAATATAAGAATATAATTAATAAAAACAAGACAATAGCAAAAAAATAGATCCTAGCCTAGGATCTATTTTTTTGCTTTATATTTTAAAACTTTTAAACTACATTGACGAAAGTACATGAACCTTGGAAACAATTCCCTTTAAGTTGTTATCTTCGTCTACTACTGCAAGTGGGAATCTTGAAGCTGTAGCATCTGCTATTATATCACTTAAAAGTGCATCAGGGCTTGTAGTTATAATATCTTTGATCAAGACATCAGAAATTTCTAGTCCTTCTCTTTGAGCTCTTAGAGCTTCATCAAGAGTTATTACACCTCTAAATTTAGTTTTTCTAGATACTACATATGCACTTGATACTCCACTTTCCCTCATGGCCTTTATAGCTATTTGAGGGTTGTCCTTAAGTCTTACAAGGCTGTTAGGAGTTATCATTACATTTCTAACAGAGATTACTTGAGTTTTATCTGCACTATCTATAAATCTCTTAACATATTCTGTCTTAGGATTTGAAGTCATTCTCTCTGGAGTATCCACTTGGATAACTTCTCCGTCCTTCATTATAGCTACTCTATCCCCAAGTTTAAAGGCCTCATTTATATCATGAGTTATAAAAACTATGGTTTTATCTAGCTTTCTTTGAATAGTTAAAAGTTCAAATTGCATATCTTTTCTAACAAGTGGGTCAAGGGCTGAAAATGGCTCATCCATAAGAAGTATTTCAGGGTCATTTGCAAGAGCTCTTGCTATACCAACTCTCTGCTTCATACCACCAGAAAGATTACTTATAGGTTCAGCTTCTACACCTTGAAGACCTACCATTTCTATCATTTCTTTGGCTTTTTTGTGACGTTCTTCCTTGCTTAGGCCCTTTACTTCTAGACCATATTCCACATTACCTATAACGTCTCTATGGCTCATAAGTCCAAAACTTTGGAATACCATAGAAATTTTATTTCTTCTAAAATCCATAAGCTGCTTATTGTTAAATTTACTTAAATCTTCACCCTTATAAAATACACTTCCAGATGTAGGTTTGTTTAGCAAATTAAAACACCTAACCAAGGTAGATTTACCAGAACCTGAAAGTCCTATTATTACAAGGATCTCCTTATCTTTAACTTCCAGATTTACATCCCAAAGAGCTATGGTTGTCTTGGTTTTTGCGTAAACTTCATCTTTAGTAAGGCCAGAATTTTTAAGCTTGGCAGCTTCTTTTTTCTCATTACCATAGAGTTTTGATAAGTTTTTTACTTCTAAAAGTGTTTCCCTATCTTCTATATTTATCTCATCATTATACATATTGTTTTCTATATCATTATTCTGCATCGCTCATCACCTCACTACGTTGAACTAAACCTTGAGTTATTCTATCTAATATAACTGCGACTATTACTACGGCAGTTCCAGAAATTAAACCTCTACCTATTTCAACTCTATTAACACCTATCAAAACTTCCATTCCAAGACCAGTAGCACCTATCATAGATGTGGTAACTACCATGGAAATAGCCATCATAAGAGTTTGGTTTACTCCAGTCATGATAGTAGGCAGGGCCTGCGGAATCTGAACCTTAACAAGTGATTGCATACTTGTAGAACCAAATGATCTAGAGGCTTCTACAATTTCTTCATCTATTTGTCTTATACCAAGATTTGTAAGTCTTATTA
>CAZBAK010000068.1:0-6711 GCA_964489715.1 uncultured Tissierella sp.
TTATAAAAGTCTAAACCTATAAAAATATGTGTTTAGGCTTTTTCTTTTGGGTAAAAGTATAATAATTATAAGTATTTTTATAGATTTTCCCTTTAAGGACTGTGTTGGATTTTCAAATAAAAAGAGGTGTTTAAAATGGTAAACTTAGAACTATTTTCTAAAATATTTAAAAGAAACCCATTGCCTATGATAATAACAAATGTAGAAAATGATAAAATCAACACAGTCAACAATTCCTTCTTGGAAAAAACAGGCTATAGGGAGGATGAATTAATAGGCTTTGATGTCAAGAAATTAAAAATTTTTATTGACTACAGTAAATTAGATGAAATTCAAAACAGTCTTAAAAATAAAAACAAGATCAGCAATGAGGAATTATTTATAAAGAGCAAGGATGGGAAATTGTTAGATGGAATATTTTCTGTAGAAAAGATGAGTATAGATGGAGTAGATTTTTATCTAACAGTTATGACAGATATAACAGAGAAAATAGAGCTGAAAAAGAATCTTGAAATACAGTCTAAAAAATTTGAGAATATAATACAAGCAGCCAATCTTGGTACCTGGGAATGGGATATACAAGCTGACAAGATAATAATCAATGAAGAGTTAACTAAGATGCTAGGCTATAGCTTGGAAGAATTAGGTGAGTTGGATTTTAAAAGTTGGAGTAAGTTGGTCCATCCTAAGGATATGGAGAAGTCAAGGAAAACTTTACAAGATCACCTAGCTGGAAAAACTGATTGTATAGATCGTGAAAATAGGATTAGGCATAAATCAGGAGAGTGGATATGGTTTCGTGGAAGGGGAAAGATCGTAGAGAGAGATAAGACAGGAAAGCCTCTTAAGATGTTTGGTATTCATACAAATATTGATAGGCGTAAGAAGATAGAAAAAGAACTCCAAGAAAACAAGAAGAGATTCCTTCTGGCCTTGGATAAAACTAGGGCAGGTCTTTGGGATATAAATCTAGTGAAGGACGAGGCATACTTTTCACCTATGTGGAAAGAGATACTAGGCTATGAGGAAGATGAGATTAGTAATAGTCTTCAATCCTGGATAGATCTTTGGCACCCAGATGAAAAAGAAATCAATGAAAAAACTGTAAGGGATTATTTTGAAAATCAATCAGAAAAATATAATCTTATACACAGGTTAAGACATAAGGATGGCAGCTGGAGATGGATATTAAGCCGCAGTGGACTTCTTAAAGATGAGGATGGCAATCCCTATAGATGGATAGGAACAAATATGGATATAAGTGAATTTTATGAGAGTTCAGTAGAGTTTGAAAAGATTTTCTCAGTAAATTTAGATCTACTTTCTATTACAAATGAAGAAGGCGAGTTTTTAATGGCAAACAAGGCCTGGGAGGAAATACTGGGTTACTCTTTAGATGAAATAATGGGCCACAATATAATAGAATTTGTTCATGGGGATGATATGGCGAGTGCCTTGGAAGTTGTAGACAAGCTTAGAAAGGGTGAAAAAATAGACTCCTATATTTCTAAATATCGAAATAAAAATGGAGAATATAAGTATCTAGAGTGGAGATTAAATCCTCATGAAGGTCTCATCTACTCTTCAGCTCGTGATATAACAGAGCGGATAAGATATGAGAAAAAAATACTAGAAATATCAAATAGAGATGCACTTACAGGAGCCTACAATAGACGCTATGTATATGAAAGAGCAAGGGAAATAATTGAAGAATATAAGAGAGATGGAAAGCTGTTTTCAGTTTCCATATTGGATATAGATGATTTTAAACTTATAAATGATAAGTATGGCCATCAAATTGGAGATGAGGTTTTAAAGAAATTTACAAGGATAATAGAAAACAACCTTCGTCCATATGATATATTAGGTCGTTACGGTGGAGAGGAATTTATAATTATTTTAAATAATTCTGACATAGAAGAAAGTAAGACAATATTAGAGAGGATACTTTATAATGTTAGAAATAAAACCTTTACTATAAATGGAAACTATTTGAGACTTACCTTTAGTGGAGGTATCTCATCTTCTAAGGAGATAGAGAAAGACAGAATAATAATAGATGAACTTGTTGAAATAGCAGATGAAAGAATGTATAGGGCTAAAAATTCTGGTAAGGATAAAATAATTTATAAAAATCAATAGAAATAAAACTATAGTAACTATAGAGGGAAAATACTGAGTTATACCTCTATAGTTATTTTTTGTAATCCTGGCAAAAAAATATAAAGATGATATAATTGATATAACTATAAAACGATAATAAAAGATCCAAAGAGGAGGTAGTTTATTTGAGGGATAATGATTTTCATAAATCCATCCTAGAAAATTCACCAGTAGGATATACATATAGCAGAATAATATATGACAAAAATGGAAATCCTCAGGACTATGAAATTCTTGAAGTAAATAAGGCTTATAAGGATATGGTAGGTATAGGTAAAAAAGATCTAATAGGAAAGACTATAGGCCAGGTCTATGAAGCAACTAATATGACAAATATTAGTTGGAGTGATTATCACCATATTGCTAGCAATTATGAAATGGAAGAATTTGAATACTATTTTGACTTTAGAGATAAGTACTATAGAGTAAAAACTTTTAGCCCTGAAGAAGGTTACATAGCAATGTATCTTACAGATATAAGTAGGGAAATGAGCCAGACGGAAAAGGTAAATATAATTTCAGATAATGTTACAAGCCAGGTATGGTATTTAGATGATCCATCTAGCTATGTCTCAGCTAATAGAGCTCATGCTGATTTTCTAGGTCTTAAAAAAGAAGATCTAGAATCTAAAAATATAAGGGAGATTTTTAAGGAGGAAGAAGCAGAAGCTTGCTTTCAAGGAAATCAAAGGGTATTCAAGGAAAAAAAGGAAATCCTTACTAAAGAATGGTTAAGTAATGCTAGGGGAGAAAAGAGACTTTTAAAGATAAGAAAAAATCCCAAGCTAGACTCTCAAGGGCAGGTAGAATATGTGATTTGTTCTGGAGAAGATGTAACAGATGAATATATTAGTAAAGAACAAGGCAAGATAAAAGAAAGAATACTTTACTCAACTATGGAATTTACCCAGGAATTGCTTACAAATGAAAATATCTCCAAGGCCCTATCAAATGGTCTAGCCATGCTGGGAAATGCAAGCCAGGTAGATAGAGTATACTATTGGGAAAATTATTTTGATGAAAAATCTGGAGAAGGCTTTACCAGTCAAAAAAATGAGTGGTGCCTAGGTGGAATAGAAGAACAAATTGACAATCCTGAACTTCAAAATATACCCTTTAAAGAAGCAGGAGAATTTATAGAGATACTATCTCAAAACAAGACCTTCAACTCCCATGTAAAAGATATGGAAGATGGAGCTGGTAGCACAAAGAAATGTCTGCAAGACCAAGGAATCCTTTCTATACTTGTTATACCTATCTTTGTAAGAGGAGAGTTTAAGGGATTTATAGGATTTGATTCTTGTAAATATGAAAAAGAATGGTCCCAAGTAGAGATCTCTCTTTTAAATTCATTTGTCCTTCTCTATGCAAAGATACTAGAGAAAAAACTTTTAGAAGACAAGATAATACAGCAGAGGGAAAATCTTTTTAACTTTTTCAATATGAATGATGACCTCTTGTTTGTCTTGGATTTTAAAGGAGATATAGTTGATGTCAACAATAATGTTTTAAAGAGATTTAACTATTCTAGAGAAGATCTCCTAGGAGCACCAGTCTCTATACTTCATCCAAAGGATAAGCTAGAAGAGGTAAAAAATAATATAGAAGATCTTATAATGGGGAAAGTTGAATCTTGTAATATAGAGGCCATAACCAAAGAGGGTTATATCTTTCCAGTGGAGACTAGGGTCTCTCAGGGAGTTTGGAATGGGGAAAAAGTTATATTTGCAGTTTCTAAAGATATTTCCAAGTTAAAGATGTCAGAGGAAAAGTTTTCAAAGGCCTTTAACAATAGTGGAGTAAGTATGTTTATCTCCAAGTTTAAAGATGGAGAAATACTAGAGGTAAATGATACATTTTTAGAACTTATAGGCCTAAGGGAAGATGAAATAGTTGGTAGAAGCACCTTGGATTTAAACTTTATAAAGGAATTTAAAAATAGGCAGGCTCTAAAAGAAGAGATAAGAACCCAAGGCAGAGTCTCAGATAGGGAAATAAAAATTATAGGCAAGGATAAAAAGATAAGGACAGGGCTTGTCAATATACTTCCCTTAAATATCCACAATGAAAAGTGCTTGATTTCAAGTATTATAGATATAAGTGAGCGTGTAGAGTATGAAGGAAAGATACTAGAGCTATCTAATAGGGACCCTCTTACAGGCATATACAATAGACGATGCTTCTATAGTAGGGGAGAAGAAATAATAGAAGAATATAAGAGAAATAAGAATCTTTTTTCTCTGGCAATAATTGATATAGATAATTTTAAAAGGATCAATGATCAGTATGGCCATCAAATTGGTGACTGTGTTTTAAAGGAATTTACAAAGGTCATAAAAGATAATCTGCGTATATATGATATATTAGGCCGCTATGGTGGAGAAGAATTTATAATTATTTTAAATCATTCAGACAGAGAAGAAGGCAAGATGGTTTTAGAAAGAATCCTAAGTATAGTTAGAAAAAAAACATTTATCTTTCATGAGAAAAAGATAGGATTGACCTTTAGTGCTGGAATTTCTTTCTGCCAAGAGTTTGAAAAAGATGTGATCTCCATAGATAAACTAGTTGGACTGGCAGATGAAAGAATGTATAGGGCTAAGAATTCTGGAAGAAATGGTATTGTCTGTAGTAAGAATGTTTTAGCAAACTAATTAGCATTTATAATATAAAATAATGGGGATTAGAATATTTAAATATTCTAATCCTCTTAGTATAATAAACTTAATTGAGTCTAGCTCTCTGCTTGTCTTTTATCTTAGTTGACATAAACATCCATATTTTATATACTAGAGTATATACAAAATTTTGAGAATAATTAAAAAATAGGAGGCTAATACTTATGGCGAAAGTTATGAAGACAATGGATGGTAATACAGCCGCATCTTATATATCATATGCTTTTACAGATGTAGCTGCAATATATCCAATAACTCCATCATCGGACATGGCAGAACATGTAGATGAATGGGCATCAGAAGGAAAGAAAAATCTTTTTGGGCAAGAGGTACTAGTAAAAGAGATGCAATCAGAGGGTGGAGCAGCAGGAGCAGTACATGGTTCACTCCAAGCTGGCGCATTAACTACTACATACACTGCTTCTCAAGGGCTATTACTCATGATACCAAATATGTATAAAATAGCGGGAGAACTACTTCCTTGCGTTTTCCATGTTTCAGCAAGAGCATTAGCTTCACATGCACTTAGCATATTCGGAGATCATCAAGACGTAATGGCAGCAAGACAAACAGGATTTGCAATGCTTGCATCAGGTTCAGTACAAGAAGTAATGGACTTAGCAGGAGTAGCACACTTAGCTTCCATAAAGGGAAGAGTACCATTTATGCACTTCTTTGACGGATTTAGAACAAGTCATGAAATCCAAAAGATAGAAGTAATAGACTACGACGATCTTGGAAGACTACTAGACAAAGACGCTCTACAAGAATTCAGAGAAAGAGCACTTAATCCAGAAAATCCAGTAACACGTGGAACAGCTCAAAATCCTGACATCTACTTCCAAGCAGCAGAAGCTTCAAACCCTTACTATGAAAACATAGGTGAAATCACTTATGAATACATGAGAGAAATAAGCAAGATAACAGGAAGAGAATACAAGCCATTCAACTACTACGGACACCCAGAAGCAGAAAGAATAATAGTAGCAATGGGATCAGTAACCCAAACTATAGAAGAAACTGTAGACTTCTTAATTGCAAGAGGCGAAAAAGTAGGACTAATAGAAGTTCACCTATACAGACCATTTGTAGCAGACTACTTCTTTGACGTACTACCAAGCACAGTTAAGAAAATAGCTGTACTAGATAGAACAAAAGAAAAAGGAGCAATAGCAGAACCGCTTCACTTAGACATAAACACAATATTCTTCAACAAAACAGAAAGACCAATCATAGTTGGAGGAAGATTTGGACTAGGTTCAAAAGACACAACACCTTCACAAATCCTTGCAGTATACGAAAACTTAAACCAAGAAGAACCAAAAGATAGATTTACATTAGGAATAACAGACGACGTAACAAACCACTCACTAGAAGTAAAAGAAACAATAATCACAGAACCAAAAGAAACAATAAAATGTAAATTCTGGGGCTTGGGTTCAGACGGAACAGTAGGAGCCAACCAACAAGCAATAAAAATCATAGGTGACGACACAGACATGTACGCTCAAGGCTACTTCTCCTATGACAGTAAAAAATCAGGTGGAATCACAATCTCCCACTTAAGATTTGGACAAGAACCAATAAAATCAACCTACCTAATATCACAAGCAGACTTTATTTCCTGTTCGAAACAATCATACGTATACCAATACGATCTATTAAAAGGACTTAAAGATGGAGGAACCTTCCTACTAAACTGTATATGGGACAAAGAAGAACTAGAAAAACAGCTACCAGCTGAAATGAAAAAATATATAGCAGAACACAATATAAACTTCTACACTATCAATGCTACAAAAATAGCAGCAGAAATAGGACTAGGAAGCAGAACAAACATGGTAATACAATCAGCATTCTTTAAACTATC
>CAZBAK010000069.1:0-6433 GCA_964489715.1 uncultured Tissierella sp.
TAAAGACTAGTTTTCAAGGAGATACCCTTTTTGGTGATGTGTTCTTAGAACATAACTCATTACCAGATTTAAACTTTTCTGATATAGATACTAAGACTACGTTTCTAGGAAAGACTGTTGATTATCCTATACTCATAAATGCTATGACAGGTGGTACAGAATTCTCCCGAGAGATAAACAGAGAATTATCTCTACTGGCTAAGGAGTTCAACTTAGCCATGGCAGTAGGTTCTGAAACCATAGCTTTTTGTGAGGATGAGGCGTGTAAAAAATCATTTGAAATTGTAAGGGAAAACTTAGGATCTGAAGGATTAGTTTTTGCAAATTTAAGCGCTGATGCTAGTTTAGAATCAGTGGAAAAAGCTTTGGAATTGATAGATGGCGACGCCATCCAACTTCATCTAAATGTAGCTCAAGAGCTAGCTATGGAAGAAGGGGATCGAGAGTTTGCAGGTATTTACGAAAATATAAAAAACATAGTAGAGCATACAGATAAGCCGGTAATTATAAAAGAAGTAGGTTTTGGAATATCAAAATCTGTTGCAAAGAAACTTTATGATATAGGTGTAAAGTATATAGATATATCAGGATATGGTGGATCAAATTTTATGGAGATTGAAAATCTTAGAAATTTAAATATTGATCTTTCAGAGTTATATTCCTGGGGAAATCCAACTGCCCTATCACTTATAAAATGTAGGGAGCTACCAAGTGATTTAAGCATTATATCAAGTGGTGGAATAAAAAACAGTAAGGATATAGTAAAATCTATAGTCTTAGGTGCTGATCTAGTAGGAATAAGTGGGGAAATACTTTCTTATTTGATCCATGGTGGATATGATAATGCTAAGAACTATCTTGATGGATTGACCTATAAGATAAAGATGCTTATGATGCTAATGGGCAAGCAAAACATTGAAGAATTAAAGGATTCAGACTATAAGATAATAGGAAAACTAAAAGAATTGATTTAAAAAGATAGTGGAAGATTCCACTATCTTTTTTTAATATTATTTTAAACTACCTTTATTCTCTACTATATACTATAATATAGTATATAGTAGAGAATAGGGGTGATATATTGAAAATCTTAGAAACTCTGTCTCCTTTATGGGGAACCTTAAAGGGAATACTTCCACTGACTCTTATAATGGTGGTTTTCCAAGTTCTTATATTAAAAAAACCTATAGGAAATATGAAAGAGTTTAGCATAGGAATTGTTCTTTCTATCCTAGGTCTTCACTTTTTCTTAAAGGGAACTACCATGAGCCTTATACCTTTGGGAGATACTGTTGGAAGAAACTTATATTTATTAGACAAAAAGATATATGTGATTTTAATAGGATTTATATTGGGCTACTTTGGTACACTTGTTGAACCAGCTCTTAAGACATTGGCATTGGAAGTTGAAGAAATATCAGCTGGGGCAATTAAACAGAGCGTACTTATTCATGGGGTTGCTGCAGGATTTGGGCTGGGAATGGGAATTGGTTTATTTAAAATTATAAATAATATCTCTTATATTAAGATAGTTGTACCACTTCTAGTTTTAGTAGTAGTACTTATATTTATAGCTCCAAAGATGTATGTAGCAATTGCTATGGACTCTGCAAGTGCGACTACAGGACCTGTAAATATTCCAATCAACATGGCGCTGGCCATAGGTATAGCCAGTGTTATAGAAGGGGTAGATCCAATTCTATCAGGATTTGGAATTATAGGCCTTACCTCTATAGGAGCCATGATATCGGTTCTTGTATTGGGAATAATAGTTAGTATATAGGAGGTTTAAATGTTAGATATTAAATGTATAGTTGCAATAGTTGAAAGAGGAAAAGCAGAAAAAATTGTAAAGGCAGCTAAAAAAAGCGGTTCCAGTGGAGCTACAATATTTTATGGGAGAGGTACCGGAGAATCTGAAGTTAAAAAGTTTTTAAATGTAAATATTGAAGCTTCAAAAGAGATAATCTTAATACTTTCAGAAAAAGAAAAATTGAAAAAAATAGTAGAAGTAATGACAGTTGCTGGAGATCTTAAAAAACCAGGGACTGGAATAATATTTACTGTGCCTGTGGATCACTTAATAGGTCTTCACCATAGGGAAGATTTTCCAGATTAAATTTCAAGATTAAGAAAGAGATAGCTGATAAAATTAGCTATCTCTTTTTTCAATCCTATATGTTTTCATAACTTCTGAAAAAATTTCAGCTGTACTAGGTGGGGTATAGGTTATAGCATTGGCACCAGCTTCTATAGTCTCTAGGATAGACTCTTCTGTAGGTCCACCAGTAGCTATTATAGGCAATTCTTTTCCAAATTCTTTTCTTATTTCCTTTACAATAGTTGTTGTATTTGAACCGCCAGAAACATTTACAATGCTTGCCCCTGCCTCTATCTTGGCTTGATAGTCATCATAGAGGGATCCAATAGTTGCTATGATTGGAATATCTATGGTTTCCTTCATTTCCCTTATAACGGCAACCTTAGTAGGCGCATTTACAACTACACCATAGGCTCCCATAAGTTCTGCCTGGAGAGCTATATTTATAGATCTCTTGCCAGTAGTTACACCACCACCAACTCCTACAAATACTGGAACTGTGGCTATTTCAAGTATAGAATGTATTATGGAGAGCTGGGGAGTAAAAGGATATACGGCTATAACAGAACCTGCATTATTATTTTTTATAATTGCTACATCAGTGGAGAAAATTAAAGATTTTATACGAGTTCCAAGTATGGTAATACCGCTTGCCTTATATATAGATTTAGGAACTTCTATTATTCTGGACTTTAAGACTGATTTTACTTCTGGAATATATTTTTCCCTATCTTTATTCATTGATAATCCTCCTAACTTTACGATTGCTAATATATAGCTTAACCTATTAAAATAGAAATATCAATAAGAATAGTAGTTCCCAATACTTGTATTTTGTCCAATATAGAATACAATATATATAAGAAATATATAAGAAAAATAGAGGAGAAAATATGAGAAAAGAACATACTGAGTACTTAAAGGACCTACCTATAAATATATATCTTGCAAATATAGAGGAATATCCTATCCATTGGAAGGACTGTATAGAAATATTTTTTCTCTTGAAGGGTCAGGTAGAGATAGGTATAGAAAGTGAAAAATACACTTTAGAAGAAAATCAAATTGAAATAGTAAATAAGGATGAGGTATCCTGGATGAGATCCGATGATCCGGATAATTTAGTCCTTATAATAGATATAGATCCAAATTTCTTTAAAAGATACTATGATGATGCAGAAGAGACCTTTTTCTATACAGACTCATCCAATAAAAAGGCCCAGGAAGATGAAGAGTATGATAAACTGAGAAAGTATATATCCATACTCTTATTTGAAGTAGCTAGTAAGTTAGACGACTATGAGGATTTAACAGAGGAAGTCTTGCTAGAGACTATGTACCATCTTTTAAATAATTTTCACTATCTCTTCTATGAGGGAGAAAATCTAGAAGAAGATGAAGTTCAACTGGAAAGATATCATAGGATTGTAAAATACCTAAGCAATAATTATATGAATAAGGTTAGCCTTAAGGATATAGCTGATAAGGAGTTTCTAAGTTCCCAGTATCTTTCTGCCAAGATAAAAGAAACCTTTGGTCTAGGATTTAATGAATATTTAAATCAAATAAGAGTTGAAGAATCCACAAAACTCTTACTTGATACGGAAAAATCCATATCAGAAATATCTGATGAGGTAGGTTTTTCCCATGTGAGATATTTTAACAAGAACTTTAAGTTTTTCTATAAACTCACTCCTCTTCAATATAGGAAGAAATATAGGCTAGATAATGAGCAGCTAGAAGACTTAAAAAAGATAGTCTACTATCCACTGGATAGGGCTATTCCCTATTTAAGTAATTACCTAGAGGATTATGAAAGATACAATTATGACAATAGGATAATAAAGCTGGATATAGACTTAAAAAAGGAAGCCATAGGAAATTTTCAAGTACCTGAATTAATAAACCTAGGAGATATATCCCTATTATTGGAGGAAGAAAATAGGGATATATTAAAGACAATACAGGGAGAGATAGGATTTAAATATGGTCTAGTAAACAATTTGTTTTCCAGTGATATGGATATATATAAGGGTAAGAATAATAAATTTATAAATTGGACCAGGGTTGAAAATATAATAGAATTTTTATTAGAAGTAAAGCTAATACCAGTAATAAATAGTGGAGAAGTAGAAGATCACATACTTGAAGAATTTATAGATAAGTTCTCCAATATATTCCAAAGAGATGCTAAGAAGTGGTTGAATTTCCCCTTGGAAGAGCTGGAAGACTTTTATTTAAAAGATGATATAAATCCCAAGTATGACACTATGGAAATGGTTCCCTTTATAATAGCTTCCTACACAGCTGGGGAAAAAAGAGTAGTATTGAATATGATAGATCAAATAGATAGGGACACTTTTTTATCCAATGATACCTTTTTTGGAGGAAGTGGTATCTATACCAATAACTATCTTAACAAGCCATCCTACTATGCCTATATGTTGCTTTCATCTCTAGGAGAAGAGATAATATATAGGGAAGAGGGCTATATTGTAACTAGCTCAAGTGAAGGTTATCAAATACTCTTATTTAATCCTTCTAATCTTAGGGAAGAGAGCTTGAAAAAAGATAGTAAGTCCAAGATATCAAAGGCTAAAAAGATATCTATAAATCTTTATAATATGGAAGATGAATTCTACATTACTAAATATGATCTAAACAAAGATTATGGATCTTCCTTTGATAAATGGCAAAGCTTAGGTAGTCCAGAGCGTATAGAGAATGATTATTGGGATCTTTTAAAGGAGTTTGTCCATCCAGATATAAAGTTTTATTATGGCAAGAAATCCTTGGTATTTAATTTCTTAACAGAATTAAAGCCAGAATCTGCAACCCTTTTTATTTTGAAAAAGTTAAAATCCAATTAAAAGTACTATTTTAAGATAATGTAAAATATGAATATTTTGATAAAGCTTAATAAAGTACCTTAAACTGCTTAAAAGCGTGAGTTATAAGCCCTAGCTATATATGATAGTATAATAGTAGCGATAAAAACGGAGGGTTTGTAATGGGTAATAGCAGTAGGATTTTTGGTGAAGAAAGAATAGGAAAGCTCTTAGTGAAGTTTTCTATACCAATAATAATTTCTTTTCTAATTTCGGAATTATATAATATGGTAGATACATTGTTTGTAGGAAGAAATGTAGGTGGCCTGGCAATAGGGGCCTTGGTCTTAGTTTTTCCCATACAGAGGCTTATAATAGCCCTAAGTGTTATGATCTCAACTGGGACATCAACAGCTTTTTCTAGAGCCAATGGTGAAGAGAATAGGGAGAAGTCAAAGGAGATATTTCAAAATGGTTTTTCACTTCTCTTTGTAATTATGATAAGTTTGATTGTATTTGTAACACTTTTTAAGGAAAATATATTGATATTTTTAGGTGCCAGTGAAACTATACTGCCACTAGCCATGGAGTATTTAAGAATAATAATATTTGGAAGTATATTTTTAAGCCTTACTATACTTATATCAAATATATGCCTAACACTGGGTAACAATAAGGTTTCTATAATAAGTAATCTTATAGGAGCTGGATTTAATATAATCTTGGATTATATTTTAATAGTACATATGGGAATGGGAATCAAGGGAGCAGCTATAGCAACATTAGTCTCTCAAATCTCAGCTTTTTCCTTTGCCTTTTATAACTATTTAAAAATCGTAAGGAAATATGAGATGTCAGTAAGATTTAAGATAAATAAAAAGATAGTAATGCCTATTCTCTTGGTAGGACTTGCTGGCTTTGTAATAGAGATAGAAGATGGTGTAGTTATGGGAGTTTTAAATAACTTACTCAATGAAACATCAGGGGATACAGGTATAATCATACTTGGACTTGTGTCTAAATTATATATGTTTGTATTTATAACCATGTGGGGTATAGCTTCTGCCATGCAGCCTATAGCTTCCTACAATGTAGGTGCTAAGAACTATAAAAGATTAAAGTTACTTATGAAAAAGACAGGTCTCTATGCTTTTTTAACCACATCGGTCTTGTGGGCTATTGGACTAATATTTACAGAAAGTCTTATGTCCTTCTTTATAAAGGATGCCTATCTGATAAGGGAAGCAGCCAAGGCCTTTAGAATTGTCATTTCTCTCTTTCCCCTTATAAGTATATACTATGTATCTATATTTTACTTTCAGGCCATGGGAAAGGCAAGGATGTCAATAATGATATCAGCCTTAAGGCAATTAGTAATAATGATTCCACTTTCAATTTTCTTTGTAAAGGTCTTCAATCTAGGAGCTATGGGAATCTGGATAGCCTATCCTATATCAGATCTTCTAGCCAGTATAGCCTCCTTTATGCTTATAAGAAATGAAGG
>CAZBAK010000070.1:0-6236 GCA_964489715.1 uncultured Tissierella sp.
TAAAGGACTAAAATCAGACATAGATGGTGTAAAAGAGGATGTAAAAGGTGTAAAACATGATATAGTTAAACTTGAAAATAAAATGGATACAAATCATAAAGCTTTATATGATGGATATAAGCAAACTTATGAGAAGGTAACAGAGTTAGATGAGAAGCTAGATAGACATGAAAAATTAATTAAAGGCCATGACTTAGAAATAAAGATAATGAGAAAAGTAGAATAAATATAAGATTCTTAGCACCTAATTAAAGGTGCTTTTTTAGTAGCATAAATAGTGTAAGAAGGGTGTGTCATAAATATTTGATTTCTTTACAAATAGTCCTCTAGGCTTCAAAGTATTAGCTTTATAGTATATTCAAATTATGATATAATATGACTATATAGAAAGAGGTGATATCATGGAATTCAACATTAGACCATCAGCAGATTTAAGAAATAAATACAATGAAATATCTAAACAATGTAAAGAAACTCGAGAACCAGTTATAATTACAGTAAATGGTAGAGGTGATACAGCGGTTGTTGGATTACAAGATTTTAAGCAAATGAAAGCTGAATTAGAATTGCTAAGAACTCTTGCTGAATCAGAAGATGATGTTCAGAATGGAAGACTAGGATCTATGCAGGAGTCTTTTGATAATCTTCGTGAATCTCTTATAGATAGGAAAAACGAAAATGTATAAGATTTTAAGGACAGATAAAGCAGAAGACCAGTTGAGAGATATAATATATTATATTGCAGATGAATCAGGAGACATTGAGGTTGCTCTTAAGTATCTAGACAAACTTGAAGAAGCTATTAACCAGTTACAGGAGTTTCCTAATTCAGGAAGTATACCAAGGTATTCTATTTTAAAGAAACAAGGATACAGGGTTTTAATCGTTGGAAACCATCTTGTATTCTACAAGGTGGATGAAAAGAATAAACTGATTGTAATATATGCAATAGTAGATGGAAGAAGAGAGTACAGGAACTTAATATAGAAGTACCCAAGTCTTAAAGCAAGCTCAGTCGCAAGCGATCTCGCTAGGGTACCAGCTAGCTTCGCAGGCTACGACGCCAGCCATGTGGCTAGTCCCGTAGGGGAAGTGTAGATTAAAAAAAGATACAAAAAGATGCCTCACAAGATAATTCTTGTGAGGCATCTTTTTATTTAAAATATTTCCTTAGCTATCTCTATTTTAGAGCCTTTCATTGTGATCTTACCTTCTAAGTCCATAAGGGATAACTTGCTCACCAGTTCCATTTGGGGTATCTCCATCTTTTCACTTAATTCTTCTGTTGTATGTACACCTTCACTGGATAATATATTCATTATGGTTTTTTCCTGGGGATCCAATTCTATCTCCTTCTTTTCTATAGTTGGCTTTTGAGTTGTTTTTTCTTTATATCTATACTTTTCATCTATTAGAAGCTGGTTATTATCTAGAAAGATTTCAGCTCCTTCAAGTATAAGCTTATTTGAACCTACACTTTCCCTATTAAAGATATTATCAGGTAGGGCCAATACTTCTCTAGCATATAACTTTCCATAATCTGCAGTTATAAGAGAGCCACTCTTTTTGGCAGCTTCTATTACCAATATTTTATGAGACCATGCACTTATTATTAGATTTCTTCTAGGGAAATGTTTAGGACTTGCTGGTGTTCCAGGAGGGTACTCAGATATTATTGCTCCTTTTTTTATTATTTCATTCATAAGTTCTATATGTTCTGGTGGATAGCATATATCTAGTCCATTGCCAAAAACTGCTATTGTATATCCTCCTCTTTTTAAAGAGGAGGTATGGGCGTAACTATCTATTCCCTTGGCCATACCACTTATTAGGCATATATTCTCATCAGCCAGAAAGCTAGCTGCTTCATGGGCTACATTTTTTCCATAGTCTGTACATCTCCTAGCTCCTACTATGGCAACACCTCTACTATTTTCTATTAAATTTCCCTTATAATACAGTAAAATAGGCATTTCTTTAATATTTTTAACTTCTTGGAGGTATAGATCATCCTCTAGATTTAATAGTTTTATTCCCAGCCTATTTGAAGCTTCTAAAATTGACTCAGCTTTTTCTAAGGATTTGGATTTTAATATATTGTTAGCACTCTTCTTTCCAATGCCTTCACACTTTAAAAGTTCTTCCAAGTTTGCATTAAAAATAGCTTCAGGGCTGGAAAAATTATGTAACAGTGATCTCTGTCTTATAGGTCCTAGTCCTTCTACTAAAGTTAACCATATCCAATATAGCAAAGTAATTCCTCCCCAAATTAAACTGTGTGCATGCCTACTTTTTCCTTGTCTAAGTCTCTAGATAGTAAGACATTGGCTATATCCTTTTTTCTAATCTCAGGAGATCCGTCTAGATCTGCAAATGTTCTAGCTATCTTTAAAAACTTGTCATAGGTTCTAGCACTATAGTCATATCTATTATAGGCCATCTTAAGTAGCTCAGTTGATTCTTCATCTAGTTGACAATACTCTCTTATAAGCTCTGGAGTCATCTGAGCATTACAAGAACAGCCTTCTACATCCTTATATCTTTGCCTTTGAATAAGTCTTGCCTTTTCAACTCTATTTCTTAAAGTTTTTGAACTTATGCTTTCCTTATTATTATTTAATTCCATGAAGTCCACTGCATGGACATATTTTTGTATATCTATTCTATCTAGGATAGGGCCAGATACTTTTTGCCTATATTTCAATACTTCATAGTCTGTACATCTACATTTCTTGCTGCCATGATAGCCACAGGGGCAAGGATTCATAGCAGATATAAACATAAAATTACTTGGATAGGTATTTGTAGAGCTTACTCTAGCCACAGTAACTTTTTTATCTTCCATAGGTTGCCTTAAAGATTCTAAGGTCTTTTTATTGAATTCTGCCACTTCATCTAAAAATAAAACTCCATTATGGGCTAGGGAAACCTCTCCTGGCAGGGCATTGTTTCCTCCGCCTATTAAGGAGTTTAAAGAAGCACTGTGATGGGGTGCTCTAAATGGTCTTTGGCTTACAAGATTTCCTCTATCTTTCAGTAAGCCTGCTACACTATATATCTTTGTAACTTCAAGGGCTTCTTCTTCACTCATACTCGGTAGTATTGTAGGTATCCTCTTAGCTATCATAGACTTACCACAGCCTGGAGCCCCTATCATTAGCATATTATGTCCACCAGCAGCGGCTACTACTATATACTCTATTAAGACATCCTGGCCCTTTACATCGCTGAAATCTATTGGATAATTTTCCTCTATATTTTCTTCCATAGAAGCATGCTCTTGATCTATTAGAGCTTTTCCTTCTAAAAAATCTATAAGCTTTTTTAAATCTTCAAAGGCATATACTTCTATACCCTTTACAAGTTTTGCTTCGCCTAGATTTTCTATTGGAACTACAACGCTTTTTATACCTGCTCTTCTTGCAGCTATAACCATGGGAAGGACACCAGTGCAGGGCCTTATTTTACCATTTAAAGAAAGTTCTCCTATAAAGGCAAAAAACTTTAAATCTATATCCTTAAGTACTATCTGATCTGTTCTCAGTAGGAGACCTAGAGCCATGGATAAGTCGAAATGGGATCCTCTCTTTTTAACATCTGCTGGTGCTAAATTCATAACTATCTTCATCTTTGGAAATTCGTAGCCCTTAGATATTATGGCGGCTTGAATCCTTTCACTGGATTCTTTAATGGCCCTATCTCCTAAGCCTATTATGGATATAGAAGGCTGCCCATATATAGTGTCTGTTTCTATTTCCACCCTGTAAGCCTCTATGCCTGATATAGAAAAACTGTTAACTGTAGATGCCATTTAATCATCCTCCATCTTTACTTTGATTTCTTTGTCAACCAATAAGTTTATCTCTATATTTTCAACATAGCTCATATATAGGGCTCTACTTTTATCCTTGAAATAGGAGAGTATCTTGTCATCATCTATTATTCTGTCACTATCAGCATCAAGATATGCATTATAACTACTCCAAATATATTCTAAGGGCTCATCAACCATATTGGCTTTCACTGGATTTAAATGTATGTATCTACTAACCTGTAGATTATATTTATCATTATCTATTATTTCCGACTTGTACCTACCATCGTAAAGACTACCTGTATAGTTGTATTTCTTATTGAAATACTTAGTATAGTTTCTATTGATTTCCCTCATGATAATCCATATTTCATCATCTATGGTTTCTATTTGAAGGTGTACATGATTTGTCATAAGACAATATGAATATAGAAAGAATGGATATTTCCTCATTACCATTTCTAGTGTTTCTAAGTATACCCCATAGTCTCCCTCATCTTTAAAGATGTCGGATCTTCTAATTCCTCGAATCATAATATGATAAACTGCACCAGGATACCAAATTCTCTCTTTTCTAGCCATAAAAAGAAATCACCTCACATGGTTTTTCAGATAATTCTGTTAATTAGAATATACCAGTTTACAAGAATATTTACAATAGGCAAATTAAAAGATTCATCACAAAAATTCCTCACAAGAATTATCCTGTGAGGGATCTTTTTATTGAGCTTTCTTTTATCTTTTAATATATAATGTTTTTAATTCTGTATATTCATCCAGTGTGTAAATTCCACCTTCACGACCAATTCCAGACTGTTTGAAGCCACCAAAGGGTGCACAATGATTTCTTTCTGCATCATTGATAATAATTTGACCAGTGTTAATTCTTTTGGCTATTTTAATTGCCTCTTCCTGATCTCCAAAAATGATTCCATGAAGACCATAAATAGAATCATTAGCAATTTCTATAGCTTCTTCAATATCATCATAGAAAAGAATAGATAATACTGGTCCAAAGATCTCATCTTGTGCAATTGTTGCCTTTGGGTCTACATCTGTAAAGACCACAGGTCCTACATAATATCCAGGTAAATCTGGTGCTTTCCCTTCATATAGTAAGGTAGCTTCTTCTTTACCTATTTCAATATATTTAGTTACTTTATCAAATTGTTTTTCATTGTGTAATGGTCCTATATCCGTCTTTTCATCAGCAGGGTCTCCCACAAGCCATTTCTTTGACTCTTCAACGACTATTTCTTCTACTTGATCCTTTAATTCTCTAGGAACTAAGAGTCTGGTTTTTGAAGAACAAGCCTGTCCTGTATTAGAATAAACTTGAGATAAGGTTGTTGCTACAGCATATTCTAAATCTGCATCCTTTAAAATAATAGCTGGAGATTTTCCACCTAATTCAAAAGTAATTCTCTTGAAAGAATCTGCTGCATTTTTCATTAATTCTCTACCAGCTGTTGTAGATCCTGTTAAGGATAGTTTCCTAATATCTGGATGTTCTGATAAAATTTCACCAATTTCTTTTCCACGGCCTGTCACTAATTGTAAAACACCTTCTGGTAGTCCAGCTTCAATAGCTGCTTTAGCATAGTAATAAGCAGTTATTGGTGTATGTTGAGAAGGTTTTAAAACAACAGTGTTCCCCATTAAAAGAGCTGGGAATACTTTCTTATAGATTTGTCCAAAGGGGAAGTTCCATGGAGTAAAACAAGCAACTACGCCTACTGGTTCTTTGTGAACCTCATAGTCATCATATTTATCCACAAACTGATAGTCTCTTGTCAAGTCAATAAAATCTTGCATACTGCCAAAATAACCTTCCACATGAGTACCCAATACCGTCTTTATGGGAGCTCCTAATTCTAAATGAACTCTCTTAGCAATTTCTTCCTTATGCTCCACTAAATAGTCCTTCATTTTTTGAAGATAATCGGCCCTTTCTTGTGGATCTGTCATTCTCCAATCTAAAAGAGCTCTTTTTGCTCCTTTTACCGCACGATTGACATCTTCCTCATGACATGCTGGAATAATTCCCAGTTCTTCTTGATTTCTAGGATTTACAATAGTTATCTCATCATCTGTCAGTGCTTCTGTCCATTCACCATCTATAAATAAATCATATTTTTTCATAATCTTCTCCTTTTTTAAATTTTTCTTTATCAATATCTTCTCTATAAAAACAACTTCATATCATATATACCCATAAAAAAAAGGATTTAATCTATCTAGTCTAATATTCAAGCTAATCAGCCATTGTTAGGCATAAAAAATCCCTCACAGGAATTATCTTGTGAGGTGTATAGTTTTGTATCTTTAATTCAATTTACGCTTCCCCTACAGGACTAGCCACATGGCTGGCGTCGCAGTCTGCGAAGGTACTTAGTATCCTAGCGATATCGCTTGCGATTGA
>CAZBAK010000071.1:0-6136 GCA_964489715.1 uncultured Tissierella sp.
ATTGTTTAATTAGATCATTAGGTGATGTTCTAATATTTGGTTTTTATCAAAGCCTTGTAGTCCTAGATAATGTACTACATTATTTAATAAGTAGTCTAGCTTTACAGGTCCTACTAGCTCAGAACCAGTTACTGCTACACCATATTTTTGAGCTTCTAATTTAACAAGTTCAAATGCTCTGTAAAGAGGTGTTTGAGCACAGTTAAACATATTCATTGATACTACTACTCCTTCTCTTTCAGGGAACTTAATACCAACAGCTCTTATAGTAGAGAATCCTCCACTTGGTCCTCTAACAGCCTTAGCTATTTCTTTAGCTATGGAAACATCTTCAGTAGCTAGGAATACATTGTAAGCAGTTAATCCTTCCTTGTCAGCTGATACTATTGTTGCTCCCATCTTTGGATCAAGCTTGCCATCTTTTGAAAGATCAGGCTTTCTTGCTTCACGATCTGGATGATTTTCATCATCTAATAGTTCCTTTACTCCTTCATACTGTCCCTTTCTTATAAAGCTAATAGATTTCTTGTCTTCTGTTCTAGCATTTTCTGCTGAGAAGAATATTGGAACACCATGCTTTTCATATAGTTCTTCTCCTATTTCATCTGCTAGCTTAACACATTCTTCTAATTCAATATTAGCAAGTGGGAATAGAGGAATTGTATCTTGTGCACCGATTCTTGGGTGAGTTCCCTTTTGCTTTGTCATGTCTATTAGTTCATATGACTTAGCTGCCATTTCAAGAAGTGCTTTTTTAAGTGGCTCTGGCTCTCCAATAGCAGTGATAACAGTTCTATTAAAGTCGTGCTCTGGTTCAACAGATACAAGAGTGATGCCTTCCTTGCCTTTAAAAGGAGCTGTTACTGCATCAATAACATCTTGATCTCTACCATTACTAAAGTTAGGTACTGCTAGGATAAATTGTTTTTCCATTTTCATAACCTCCATTTATTTTTTAAGAGTTTAATCTTTCATAAACAACTTTTAAATTTTCTTCTTTTAGATTTTTACCTTTTTCTAACATTTCAGATACTTTTGCAGCCATATCCTTTTTATATTCTTCATCTTTTATACTACCAAGATTTATAGTTACATTTAAAAGAGCACCTTCTAGTCCTGAATAAGCCAGTAGTATACCTACACCTATATCAGTTACTGCATTTATATTTCCATATTCTGCAAATACATCCTGTAGTTCTAGAGCTCTTAAACATTCTTCTGCACAGGTCATAGGAACTGATATTGCTACCTTATATCCCTCTTGAATAGCTGCAGATCTCTTCTTTTTATCTTCATCTGTTTCCTTAGGCATTTTAAAAGCCTTCATTACATCATCAAATGCTTTGGAATCTTCATCTACAATATCTGCTAATTTATCAAAGATCTTTTCCATTTCTTTTGCATTGTCTTCCATTCTTGTTCTTGACTCTTCTGGTATATCTTCATAACCCTTTTTACCAAAGGTTAATCCCCCTACCATACTAGTAAGTGCTGAACCTAAAACTCCAACATAAGCTGATACGCTTCCACCACCTGGAGTAGGATCACTTGATCTTGTTACTAAAGCAAAGTCTTTTAAACTATCATCAATGAACATACATGCACCTCCATATTTTTCTCAAAATATATTTTCCTATAACTCATAACACCTATATTATAATGCAATTTAGATGCCAAACTTTTTATATTTTGAAAATTCAATCTTTGATTCTCTCAATACTAGCTATACCCTAATATTTTTCTTTTTAACTCTTTATTTTTATTATTTATTCTTATGGGTAAAAATATAAATAGAGGAAATATTTCCCCTCTCCTCTTTCTCCCTTCTTTAAAACAGGAAGTCTAGCTCTATATAGAGGTATAGGAAAGATTTCCTCTCTCAGGGGAATTATTTCCCTTCAAATTTTAATTCCAGGCCTATTCTCTTGGCCTTTTTTCTCAAACTACTGGCTTCAAAACCTGTTTTTTCACTTAATTCATGTATATCTCTGCTTTTTTCCATATAATCCCTTAAAAGAGCTCTTTCATATTCTAATACATTCTCCCTGAAACTTTTAGACAATTCCCTGCTTCCAATTAACTTTTTACCTATATCTCCCTGGAGTACATTTTCTTCTCCTATTTCCTGGCTGGCTGAGGTTACAACCAGTCTTTCTATTTCATTTTCTATTTCCCTAACATTTCCAGGCCAATCATAGTCCAAGAGAATTTTCATAGCTTTTGAGGAGATTATCTTTTGGAAGTCGTATCTTTTATTTATCTTATCTAAAAAGAGATAGATCAAGGGTGCTATGTCTTCCTTTCTCTCTCTTAAGGGAGGAAGATCTATGTAGACAACCTTTAGTCTATAGTAGAGATCCATTCTAAAGTCTCCATCTTCTACCATCTTGGATAGGTCCCTGTTTGTTGCAGCTATGATTCTTGTATCTATATCTATTGTCTTGTTAGCCCCTACCCTCTGAAGTTTTTTCTCTTGAATTACAGAGAGAAGTTTTACCTGTAGATTTAAGGGCAGTTCTCCTATCTCATCTAGAAAAAGAGTACCTCCCTGGGCTAGTTCTATAAGGCCAGTCTTTCCTGATTTTTTGGCCCCTGTAAAGGAACCTTTCTCATATCCAAACAATTCACTTTCTATAAGGCTTGGTGCCAGGGAGCCACAGTCTATCTTTACAAAGGCTCCCTCTCTTCTGTCACTATTATCATGGATAAATTTACTGAGGACCCCCTTACCTACTCCAGATTCTCCCTCTATCAATATATTTGAATCTACATGGGCAATCCTAAGGGCTAGGAGCTTTATATCTTCCATGGCCTTGCTCTGGGATATAAAAAAGTTGTTTTGAGAATCCAGGGTTTTAAGTTCTGCTAGTTCCCTTTGTATCTTTGTATTTATTTCTTCTACTTCTACTAGTTTTTCCTTTAGATTTTTTACGCTGGTCATATCTACTACACTTACTATTACATTTATCAATTTATTATCTTTAAAGATAGGCTTGGCTGAAGAGTATATATATTTCTGATTTACGGTTTGGGTCTTGGATACTGCTTCTCCTTTTTCTATAGCCTTAAGGCCTACAGATTCTGAATAGACTCCATCTCTTACTAGAAGCTTCATATCCCTTCCAACGATCCAAGTACTGGTCATGCCTTCTATCTCTTCACACCTATTGTTATAGAGGACTGTGGTGCCATTTGAATCTAGGATATGAACACCTAGATCTATGGAGTTGAACAATTCTATAATCATTTCTTCCTTAAAATATTCTATATTAGCTTTTATACTTTTCATCTATCTACACCCTTCTTTTTAAAAACTCAAAAAATTTATACTTACAAAGGCAGTTAGGATTCCAGCAAGCACTGACAGAATAAGATTTTTATGCTTATAGGCTATGAGGCTGGCAACTAATATTCCAAGTATGGTAGGTAGTCTCATAGAGGCCTCAGCGGTTAATACTCCTCTGATCAAGAGTATACTGAGGGAAGTATAGGGAATAAAGGTTAGAAACAATCTAAATCTTTCATTTATATTGCTCTTTCTCAGTATCATAAGAGGCATAAATCTTGGAACATAGGTTACCAGTGCCATGCCAAGTATTAAGGGTAAATATTTCATACTCTTTCACCTCTTCCATATATATAGCTCCCAAGAGCTGAAGCCGCTATTATTGCCAGGATGATATCCCAGCCTGATCCCATTATTTGAAACTTATAAATTATAAAATAAATTCCCATGGATATAAGTGCTATAGATAGGATCTTTCTATTGGCCTCAACTTGGCTAAAGAGAAGGCCTGAAAACATGGCGTAAAGTCCTATACTCAAGCTAGATTGCAGGGATTGGGGCAAGATCTCTCCTACTAAAAAGCCTATTAAACTTCCTAGCCACCAAACTGTATGGGCCGAGTAGAAAAGAGTGAGTACATAGGGCAGGCTTAACTTTTCCTTGCTAAAACTTATAAGAGAAAAGGTCTCATCTGTAATGGCAAAGGCCACAAGTGGAATATACTTTCTATCAATCTCTTTAAGATCAAGACTTAGGGAAGCACTCATCATCATATGCCTTAGATTTAGTAGAAATGTAGCTAGGATAATACTGCCATAGGACAGGCCTTGAACTATCATATCTGCAGCCATAAACTGGCTTGCACCAGCATATACAATAAAGCTCATGCCGAAGGTGTCCTTTAGGGAAAGTCCAGAACCCTTAGATATAAGGCCATATGAAATAGCTATGGGAAGATAGGCCAAAAGTATGGGAACCGACTGAATAAATCCTCTTTTTATTTCTTTCTTAGTTGATATAAATATCCCTCCTTAACTTTTCTATCTATATTATACTATATTTAAGGGAAAATTTCCTTTAAAGCCTGCTAGTTAATAGAAAATCGGCGATTTCCAAACTAGCAGAAATCACCGATTTTCTCTTCTATTAAATTTTCTCTATTTTAGTATATTTAGATTTTCCTCTTCTGCCTGTCTTATTAACTTCTCTATATTTTCTAGTTGTCCTATCATCTCTCTAGAAGCTTCTTGGGCCCTAGTATAGGTTCTCTTTGCAGCTTCCTTGTCTCCATTTTTTATATCTTCTAAAAACACATCACCTAGGCTATGGACCTTATGATGGATAGGATCTATGGAAATCCAGGCATCTTTTATAAGTTCATGGTCCATTTCGATTGCCCTATAAAAATGTCCAAAGACACATCTATCTGAGTCTGTTTGAAGGGGAGCAAGAGTCATGGTCTCTAGCATACTTCCCAGTCTTCCTACCCATTTTTTATGGGAGCTTATTGCATTTTCAATTATATCTAGTAATTCCACATTGCTTATGCCATTTTCACTTCCCCTTAGATCATCAAATAAATCCTTTACAACTCTGGATAGATCATTGTCTATAACTGCTATATTCTTTGAAAATTCTACACTTTCCTTGGCATTGCTTTCTATTTGATAGGCCATATTGCTAAGTTTTTCAGCATCACCACTTGATTCGTCCATGGCAGCGTTCATCTCTTGTGTAGAAACTTTTACATTTTCCATATCTTCATTTATATTATCTATGTCCCTGTTTACTTCTTTTAAAAGATCTAGATTTTTATATATGGTTTGGCTTACAACTTCTATCTTGCCATTTATTTCTTCTGTAGACTTTAGGGTGTTTTTAAGGCTAGTATCTCCTTCTTTTGTAGCAGCTTCTATACTACCTATAAATGTATCCATTCCATCTAGGTTGTTTTTTGTGTTGTCTGCAAGTTTTCTTATTTCTGCAGCTACCACTGCAAATCCCCTACCGTGTTCTCCAGCTCTAGCAGCTTCTATGGCAGCATTTAAAGCCAGCAGATTTGTCTGCTCTGCAATTTGCTTTACACCTTCAACTATCCTGGTTACCTCTGAGGAAACCTCTATAAGTTCCTTAAACTTACTGCTTAGGTCTTCTGTATCCTTATTTACATCTTCCTTTAAGCTGACCATATCTTTTAGAAGATCAATACTTTCGTCATTTCTATCTACCAATGTGTGGGACTTATCTGCAAGATTGTCCAAGGTATTTGTAGTGTTTACAACTGCTTGACTTACCTCATTCATGCTAGCTGTGGTCTCTTCTACCAGGGCCATATTGGATTGACTGAGAATAGATATTTCTTGTGAAAAATCTAAGAGCTGATTTGAAATGTGTTCCATTCCCACATCAAAATCACTTAAGGAGGTTGTGATACCAAGTATCTCCTTGGATTTTTCCGCCATATTCTTCTCCCTCTGTTTAAGTATCTCAATCTCTGATCCTTCTTCCTTTATTGAATCCCTATGGAAGCTCTTTTCTTCATCTTTATTTTTCTTTCTCTTTAAAAAATTTATTCCTATTCTTTTATTCTTATTTTTGTCCTTCATCTCTATTGCCAATTCTGAATTTCCTCCTTATGTTTTATAGTTGACATATACCCAGAAGTTTTTTATTAAACACTTTTTCTTATTTTTCTAGTATATAGTTATCAATTTTTTCTCCACTTTCTAAACTGTATCTTTCTACTAGAATTTCTAGGTTTTCCACACTTAACTTGTATATGCCTTTTCTTATATCTAAAATTAAATCAACTTTAGTTTCTTCTAACATATCCATAAGTTCCTTATTGCT
>CAZBAK010000072.1:0-5916 GCA_964489715.1 uncultured Tissierella sp.
CACATTATCTTGTATTGATTTTATTGGCTACCCCAACTTATTTTGGAAAGCCCTATTTTTTAGTGATAATTATATTATGGAACTAATATTTTAGTAGCTGATCCCAAGACTGAAATAACTATAACTAACATAATTAATTTTGTAGTTGATAGGTTCTTTTTACTAACAATCCAATACAAGAATATAGCAAATAATCCTTGTGGTAAGAATGGTACAATCTTATCAAAAAAATCAGTTTGAATATTAAATTCTGTCGAAAATAAATTGATTGTAGCGAAGTTTATTTTTACCATCGATGAAATCATAGATCCAACTACAATTAATCCAAGTGTTGAAACTGCTTTTGTAATTGATTTTAGTTTTCCACTATAAACATTTACTAGATTAATTCCCTGTTTATATCCGATTCTGAAAAACCATGGTCTTAAAACAAATAATACTGCTAAGTACCAAACTTGCCAAATAAGCATGCCTACCCAGTTACCGTCTACAGCCATTGTAGCTGCAATACTACCGAATACAACCGAGTTCATAACTGCGAAGATTGTATCTCCTATACCAGAAAGTGGACCCATAAGTGATGTTTTAAGGGCACTTACTGTTTCAATTGATTCAATACCTTGACTCTCTTCTATCGCAATATCCATACCTAGTATTATATGAGTCATGTGTGGGGTTGCGTTGTAAAACTGAGAGTGAGCTTCTAAAGCTTTTTGCTTAGACTCAGGATTATCACCATAGAGTTTATCAATCACTGGTAACATTGTTGTTAAATATCCTGATCCTTGCATTTTTCCATAGTTCATACATAGTTGTCCATATCTTACCCAACGCCAGCTTATACCTCTTAGTTCTTTATCTGTAAATTTTTTACTCATCGTAGTCATCTCCATCCATATCTAAAGCCATAGTATTGTTGTCCAAAATTGGTTGAGACTCTGCTTGTTGGTAAATTGATACAGCAATGACAATTCCTAGTAGCGCTACCCCAGTTACTGTCAATCCAAAGTATGCCGACAACAAGAAGCCAAGTAAGACAAAATGAACATTTCCTTTTGTTGGTAAATATCTAAGTAAAACGACAAATCCGACAACTGGTAACATTCCACCAGCGATTCTAAATCCATCAACTAACCACATCGGTGTATACTGCTGTAGAATCTGCGCTAAAGAAGGTCCTACCATTAAACCAACAAATACTGGTATAAATCTTCCCATGAATAGTGATACTGCTCCTAAAGAGTTATACTTGAATATCGCCGATGTATCACCTTGGCTGACCGCAATATCAATTCTTCCTTGGAAGAATGAATTTACCATTTTAGCAAGTACATCTAACTGAATTGTTAATGCTGCAACTGGAATACCGAATGTAACAACATACTCTTGTGCGACATCCATTCCTCCAGATACCGCAGCGATTGCAACAACTAATATTGTTGCAGATCTATATTCAGGTATTGACGATCCACCAATCGCAGCCATCCCAAGTGCTAACATTTGGAATGTTCCCCCAATAACTAACCCTAATTGAACATCTCCCATTACCAATCCTGTTATGAACCCAGTTAATACAACGTTGTGGTATGCACCTGTCATGAAACTCATAGCATCCACATAACTTAATCCTGCAAATAGGGCTAAAACTATTATTTGCCAAATTTCTATCATATTTTATTCTCCTAATCTTTCTTTAACTGACTGATATGTTTCTTCAACATCAGCTGGTATCATTTGTAACGTAACATCAACATCATGCTCTAAAATTTCTTCAATGATTTTACAGTCTTTTTCTGTTAAGTATACAGACTTTCTATATTGGACTGCGCCTTCTTTATTTGATAAGTTCCCAAGAATAATTTTATCGTATTTCACTCCTTCATCTAATAGATTCAATAAATATTTTAGATCTTTACATATAATAAAGATTTTCTCATTACCATACTTTCCACTACCTAGATTTTTAATTGCGGTATTATTTGATAAAATGGATAACTTCACCGTACTGGGGCATGCCATTTTTAAAGCTGTTTTTAACATGGTATTAGTAACTACCTCATCATCAATAACCATAATCCTATCCGCTTTATAAAAGAAGTTCCAAGCAGTTGCAACTTGTCCATGAATTAATCTTTCATCTAGTCTTACTCCTACAATATTTGCCATTATATTACCTCCCTTCTAAATAATTTACTTCATCAAATTCCATTGATATCATTAGATGACCCGAAATATTTTTTACTGATACAGCTTTTCCATATTTTGTATCAATGATCTCGTAATCTACTTTATCACCTATTATGTTTGGTTTCTGAGAGTTCAATAACACTTCTAATTTATCAGATTTGCCTTCTTCTGGATAGATTATTACGTCCGCATTCTTTAGGCCTTCAAGTAGTATTCTTCTCTTCATAGTCATACTAACAGGTCCATATTCACTCATAGAAACACGCCCCGATTTTTGTTTCACAAACACCCTACATTCTCTACTAAATGATCGAGGGAAGTTGTAAGTACCAACATAGTCTTCTATAAATACTTCATGACCAATCAGTACAGGTACACCTTCAGAGAATAACATATTAATACCAACAGTTGTATCTCTTAAATACCCAGAGACAATGAATGCATTGTTAAATCTATGTATCCCCATTACCGGTAAGTGCGAGATATCGTCTTTTCGATCAAATGAAATATGTAGTCCGAAATTATCTAACATTTGTCTTAGTTGTAACTCAGACCTAATATATATATTATCATCATGCGGAACTAATAAGTTAGACCCTTTTTTGAACTTACTTGAGTTTGCACCTCTTAGCCAACCAACTTTACCTTTACCTTTTTTCTTGAATACTGTCGTTACGCGACTTTCTTCACCTTGGAACACTTCAGTTAACTTAATTGTATTAGATGTATTATCAAGTACAGTATTAATTCCACCGTCCGAAATCAATGAATTATGATATAGAGTATTAGATTTTGATTCTTTGTTGAAAGTATTATTTGCTTCTCTACTAACTGCAAATACTCCCTCTAAAGAGTCCACTATTTTGATATCTATCATATTTTTAATATTTTCACTTGCATAAGTTAGTGATCCGTATAAAATAACCTCTCCGCCGTCATTTATATAGTCGATCAAAGTAGATTCAAATTTATCGTTAATTTCAGGAACAGGTACAATCAATATTGATCCCTTTAATTTTTCTAATTTCCTCTGAGATAAATTTGAAAATGTATTAGTTGATACAACTGTATTTATTGGCATTCCATAATTAATTGCGGAAACAATATACCAATCTTCGAAGAAAGCTTTACTCAACCTATAGTTACCATTATTCTTTGATTGATACTCATCAAAAGGATACACCCAAACTATTGGACTCGCTTTATCAGGAAGTTGATCCATAGCTTTATTCAAATGATTAATTGCAAAAGTTGCAGCATCATCAGGTAGTTCTCCTAATGATGTATCTACTGTAAGTAAATTTACATAATTTGGTGTTTCAATGTCAAGTTTATTATCTAATCTCGAAACTCCTAAAGGTAAATATATATCATGTGGCTCGCCTTCATATCTATCGAACCAAGGACTGTTAATCCACCATGGATCATGTAAATAGTACCTAAACATGAAATCTCTATCATTCGGAAGTTCTGCAATTCTTGACATATAGCCTGCTAGCTCTAATCCAAAGTTTTTATCTAATGCTGCCCACGGTGAGTTTGGTGGTGGAAGAATATTGTAATTCCCATTATATATATCACCAATAGCAACACCATCTGTTGCGAAATCAATCCCAACGCTTAAGTTTGTACCACGAGTCTGTATTTGAAAATCAGGGCATTCTTTTCTAAATAGTTCCCAAAACTCGTGTGTTTTATCTTTTATTGCATCGACACCATCTGCTGTATCCACAAACTTAGTACCATCAAACAAAGGGCCTATAGTCGACCAATTTTCTGCACCAAAACCAAATCCATTTGATAACCAAATATAGTCAAAATTTATATCAGTTAGAAATTCTTGTGATTGTTTACCTAAAAATGTTGCAAAAGGTGTGTCTTGAGGAATTCCATTAGGATAAGATTTGTACTTAAAATTATCTTCATTTAACACTTCATAACTTACTAAGAAACTTCCTGCACCCATACTTTCAGAAGTACATACTTCAGGATGTCGTTCATATTTGAAATCTGACACTGCGAACTCTGGCCCTGGATCAAAAATAGCTCCAACTTTAATTGGTTTATTCAGCATATCAGTACCAATTTTCTTTATCGTATCATTAATGTACTTTAGATCTTTATATGTAAAAACTGGAGGGTTTTTTATATATTCGTACCTTCTAGCATGGGGGCCAATTCTATCTGGATCACCGATTTTATCCCAGTCAGTTTCATTCTCATTAGCTCTACCAATATACTTAGCCCACTCTATTTCATCGCTTAAATCACCGGAATAATCTAGTATTTCTGTACCATCACCTGTCCAAAACAGTATATATACTTCCTCATAATTTACTGTCAACGGCTTCCATTGTTCAAACAATTTTATACAAACCTTCTCAATATACTCTTTAGAGTTTAATTTAAAAGGTTTAAAACTCATTTCTAATGTAACTGCCTTCTTCAACATCTTAAACCTCCTACTTGTCTTCATAAACATTCTATATCTAATCGCCATTTCTCTCAAGCGCTTACAACTATGTTGTAACTATGTTCCTATTTCCCTGGATAAATTATATTCAATAATAGGAATCTTGTTCTACATTTAACAATTATGATATACTTACATAGAAGGAGGCTGGTAATATGGACATATTAGAACGCCTTAATAAGACCACAAATTTTTCACAATCTGAAAAAATAATATATAATTACATAATTAATGAGCAAGAAGGAATTGATGATTTCACAATTTCTGAGTTATCAGATAAATTGTTTATATCAAAATCAACTTTTGTTCGTTTTTCAAAAAAACTTGGATACTATGGTTGGGTTGAGTTTAAGAAAGCATATCTTTCTGCTCTAAAAATCTCACAAAAAGAGTTTAGCAGTTTTGATTATAACTTCCCATTTGATAAGAGCGATAGTAATATAAATATCGCTAATAAACTTCAAGTTATTAAACGTGGTACTATTGAAGAGACGTTTAATTTTTTAACTTCCAATAGTATAAAAAAATCGATTGAATTAATGATGAAATGTAAGAATATCCATATATTTGCAGAAGGATATTCAAGAATATCCAGTCAGGATTTTGTATTCAGAATGAATAGAATTGGAAAGTTTGTTTCAAATTCTAACGAAGAGGGTTTAACATATATCTCCAAACTTTTGGATGAGACAGATCTTGCGATAGTAATCTCTTACTCTGGTAAAACTAAGTCTGTACTGAGAGCAGCCCAAATACTGAACACTAATAATGTACCTATTATTTCAATAACAACTAATATTGATAACCCTATTAAAGCACTCTCTACATGTAACTTCTATCTACCTAACAAAGAAGATACATATGATAAAATTTCGAATTTCTCTTCAATGGATGCTACTAGATATATTTTAGACGTTTTATATAGTTGCTACTTTAACAAAGACTACAACCACTACTTGAATGATAGAGTTGAAATAGCAAAAGTCGAATATATAAAGTGACTCTATCTCAAGATTTAACAACTAGTAACGTAAGCGTCAAATAATCAACGTACTATAAAACCCGTAGTTAACTAAGCTAGATTTGCTTGGTTATTTACGGGTTTTGCCTTTGATGAATAATCTATTTGGTAAATCTCTGCCATGGGGCATTAATGACTTTAATGTCTCTTCATCCCACTCTTCTTGAGGTAGCTCTGATAAAGTGGAGTGTCAACACTAAAACGGACAAATTAGTTAACTATGTTTTGTAATGTA
>CAZBAK010000073.1:0-5799 GCA_964489715.1 uncultured Tissierella sp.
TAAGATTAAAAGCTCTGTTTTACCATAAAAGTTACTTACAATAGGATATAAAATATGGTATATTAGATTATATTGCTTTAAAATAGGAGGATAATATGGATAGAGAAAAATTACTAGCTATTTTAGCATCAATTGGATATTCAGTAATATTTGGACTATCTTTTTTATTTGCTAAGATAGGCTTAACTAGGATGACTCCTATTGAATTGCTGGCTTATAGATTTTTACTTGCGAGTTTAAGCTTAAGCTTATTAAAGATTTTTAAGCTAATAAAAATAGATCTAAGGGGTAAAAACTTAAAGATAGTGATCTTAACTTCCCTACTGCAGCCTGTTCTATACTTTTTATTTGAAGTAAAGGGAATAGAACTTACCACTACTTCAGAGACAAGCCTGGTACTTTCTCTTATTCCTATCTTTGTAGCCATCTTTGCATGGATAATTCTAGGAGAAAAACTTTTAAAATCACAAATTGCCTTTATACTTATATCAGTAGGTGGGGTAATACTTATTAATATAATGAAGGATAGAAGTCTTGGATCCGGAAGTCTTATAGGAGTATTGCTCTTATTTATAGCAGTAATATCAGGATCGCTCTATAATATAAGTTCTAAAAAGGCATCTAAAAACTTTAAGGCCTTGGAAATAACCTATGTAATGATGTGGGTAGGTGCCATAGTCTTTAATTCTATCTTGCTTTTTATTAAACTCTTTAATGGTAAATTAGATCAATACTTCCTACCCATGCTTAACTCTAGCAGCCTAATATCCCTAGTTTACTTGGGAATATTATCATCTATTGTAGCTTTTTTTCTAATAAACTATTCTATTTCCAAGCTGCCAGTCTATCAATCAGCAATATTTGGCAATATAAGCACAGTTATAGCTATATTGGTAGGAATACTTGTATTGGAAGAAGACTTTGGTATATATGATATAATAGGAGCTATAATGATAGTTGCAGGAGTACTTGGAACCATATATATGGGAGAGAGAAAACTCAGGAAAAATCTATAATGCTTTTAAACTAGGAGATGGTAACTTGAATAGAAAAGAGAAAATAATAAATTTTTATAAAAAATCCAAAGTAACAGCTGTACTTTTAAGTATAATGATAGTTTACTTTATATTCCTAAGCTTAAATGGAGGAAGTACAAACCCCCAAACCCTTTTAAAGTATGGAGCCTTTTATCCTCCCTTTATAGTTGCATTTGGCCAATACTATAGATTTATAACTTCTATATTTATGCATATAGGAATTACCCATATATTCTTTAATGGCTATGCACTTTATATATTTGGACCAGAAATTGAAAAGCTTATGGGAGGGAAAAAATACTTGGGATTTTTCCTTTTAGCAGGTCTAGGAGGAAATCTAGCTACTTTTTTCTTTAGCTTTAAAACCCTATCAGCTGGGGCATCGGGAAGTTTGTTTGGTCTATTTGGAGCATTCTTATATTTGATCCATCGCCATAGAAACATGGTAACTCCAGAAGGACGTAAGAGCATCCTATCCCTACTGGGAATAAATCTATTGCTAACAATACTTGTACCCAGTATAAGCGTAACAGCCCATCTAGGTGGTTTAATAATAGGCTATCTACTTTCCTATATATTTATTAAATAAGAAATATATAGACTAGAAATAAGCTTTGCAGATGTAAAAGAAGCCCATATCTGATATAATATAAATATAGAAAACTTAAGAGATGATAGGAGAATATTATGTATAGAGCTCTTTATAGAAGGTTTAGACCAAAAACTTTTAAAGATTTATTGGGTCAAGAACATATAACCACAACACTTAAAAATCAAATAATAAATGAAAATATTGGACATGGATATCTCTTTTCCGGAACTCGTGGAACTGGGAAAACTTCTGCTGCCAGAATATTTGCAAGGGCTGTAAACTGTTTGGATCTTCAAGATGGTGAGCCTTGCAATAGCTGTGAAAATTGTATAGAAATACTGAATGAAAGTACAGTAGATATTGTAGAGATGGATGCTGCCAGTCACAATAGCGTAAATGATATCAGAGAATTAAAGGAAAAAGTCATATATCCTCCTACAAATATAAAGAAAAAGGTCTATATAATAGATGAGGTTCACATGCTAAGTACCCAGGCCTTTAATGCCTTTTTAAAAATCTTAGAAGAACCGCCAAGCCATCTGATATTCATACTGGCAACAACTGAACCTGAGAAAATCCTTCAGACAATCCTATCAAGATGTCAAAGATTTGACTTTAAGAGGATTCAAAGCAAGGATATAATTTCCAACATGGAAAAGATAATAGCTCAATTAGATATAGAAGTAGATAAAGAGGTCTTGAGTTTAATAGCTAGAAATGCTGATGGAGCTATGAGAGATGCCCTAAGTCTACTAGATCAATGTGTTTCCTTTTCAGAAGATAGGATAGAATATAGTGATGCACTAGATCTACTGGGAATAACAAATAGGGATATTATATTTGAATTAGTAGATAATCTAATAGAGAAGAAATTAGAAGAAGCCCTAAACACCCTGGACTCTATAAATGCCAGTGGTAAAGATATAAATCAGCTGGTAAAGGATCTTATAAATCACTTTAGAAATCTTATGATAGTTAAATCTTCTAAAAATCCTGAAAGCATTATAGATATAGATAATATAGAAGCCTTTAAAGCACAAAGTGAAAATGTAAATATAGATTTTATATTGGAATCACTTAATCTGCTGGTAGATGCTGAAAACAAGGGCAGATGGTCTGGAGAGATAAGGCTTATTCTAGAGATGGCTTTTATAAATATGGTGGATATAGAAGAAAAGCTATCCCTAAGACAAAGAGTTGAAAGACTGGAAGAAGGATTCCTTCCAGGAAAAGTTCTAAAAGAAAGAGCTGAAGGCCAGGAAGATTCAAGTATTAAAAAGGAAGAAAAGCTTGAAGAAAAAACTGCCAAAGAAGCTGTGGCTTCAAAGTCAGTTGAGGATCCTGCTCCATCATCTAAGACCAGTGAGAGTAAAGCTTCAGATGAAAAATCATTTATAAATTTGGATCTAGAAACCATAAAAAATCATTGGGATGTAATCCTAAAAGAGATAAAGGCTAAAAAAATAAGTCTCTATGCCCTTATTAGAGAGGGAAAATTGATAGAATTTAATAACAATCAATTGGAAATAAACTATGATGAAGGTCTAGGCTTTCACCATGGAGCCATAAGCAAGGAAGACAACAAGGAGTTTGTAGAAGAGATAATATCTAAATATTTTAATATAGATATAGTAGTAAGTTTTACTTTAGGAAGCTTAAATATAAAGCCTAAAGAAGACACAAAAGACCAGGCTATCAATAAGGTAGTTGAAGTATTTGGTGAAGATATAGTAGAAATAAAATAAAGAAAGGAAGATGTAAAGATGGCAAGAGGTAAATTCCCAGGAATGGGTGGAGGAAATATGGGTAACATGATGAAGCAAATGCAAAAGATGCAAAAGAAGATGGAAGATACGCAAAAAGAAATAGAAGAAAAAGAGATAGAAGTAACAGCTGGTGGTGGAGCTATAAAGGCTGTTGTAAATGGTAAAAAAGAGCTAATAAGCATAGATATAGATGAATCAGTAGTAGATCCAGAAGATATAGAAATGCTAGAAGATTTAGTTTTAGCAGCTGTGAATGAAGCTATTAGAGAAGCCGATGAAATGATGACAAAGGAAATGGCTAAGTTAACTGGTGGCATGAATATACCAGGACTTTAATTAGGAGGATAATTTATGGAGCAGTATGCATTGCCTATAGCAAACCTTATAGATCAGTTGTCTAAACTTCCAGGGATAGGTAGAAAAACTGCTCAAAGACTTGCATTTTTCATTCTTGAGATGGAAAAGTTAGAAGCTGAAAAATTATCAGAATCAATACTAGAGGCCAAGGAAAAGATAACACTTTGCAGTGTATGTCAAAACCTTACAGAAATAGATCCTTGCGTAATTTGCCAAAATACAAATAGGGATAAATCAACCATATGTGTTTTAGAAGGTGCAAAAGATGTAATAGCAATGGAAAGATCTAGGGAATACAAGGGAGAATATCATGTTCTCCACGGTGTAATCTCTCCAATGGACAATATTGGACCCAATGATATAAAGGTAAAAGAGCTTTTAAATAGGCTCTCTGATGATAGGGTAAAAGAGGTTATCTTGGCTACAAATCCTACAGTAGAAGGAGAAGCTACAGCCCTTTATATAGCAAGATTAATAAAGCCCTTGGGAGTAAAAGTTTCAAGAATAGCCCATGGAATTCCAGTTGGAGGAAATCTTGAATACTTTGATGAGGTAACCCTCTCAAAGGCTATGGACAATAGAAGAGAATTATAACTTATAAAGATGCCCTCAACCTAGTAAATTTACCAGGCTGAGGGTATCTTTTATCTTTAAAGACCGTCTTTCCAGCTTTCACCATATTTTTCATATAATTTCCTTCTCAGGTCCATGTTTTGCTTATAGTTTTGATAAGCTTTTTTCTTGGATCTCTTTAATTCTTTTCTGAGTTTTTCTATCTCTAAGGGATCATCATTGCCTATGGTTTTTTCACTTTCCCTATATAAAGATCTGATCATAGAATTTTTTAAAACTTCCTTACAAACTCCAAGTTCTTGCCGCTTAGCTCTCTTTATAGATGATAGTTTATTTCCATCAGAGACAAATACTCCTATATGAGGAGCTATGTCCTTTTCTACTTGACCGTATAATTCTAGAGGCATAACATAGTAATTATAGTGGCCTAAGAAGGAAACTTTATTATCACTATAAAAATCAATTTTTGAAGCCTTTATCTCATAACAGCGAAATATATCCTTAGTATTATAGGTCAGAAAATCTACTCTTTCCTTTCCATACCAGCCTATGGTAACTTCAAAACAAGCAAAGCTGCCTCTCATCTTAGTATGTTTCCATAATTGTCCTTCCAACTTACTTGTAACTTCACTTTTATTCACATCTTCACTCCATTTTATTTTAAGAATTCACTCAAGACTATTATATCAAAGTATATAGAAATTACTGCTCTAAGACTTTAAAACTATAGCCTTGACTCTTTAAATACTCTATTATAGCTGGAAGGGATTTAGCAGTATTTTCCTTGCCGTTGCTATCATGCATAAGAATTATGAGTTTATTCTTGCCTCTTGAAGTTTCTTTTAAGCGAGAGATCAACTTAGCTGTGGATGGATTTTTAGATTCTGTATCTCCATTTAGTGCATTCCAGTCATAAACCCTGTAGCCCTTCTTTATAAGAGCATCCTTATAGGGTTTTTTATAGCTTTCAAAGGAGCCTCCAGGAAATCTTAAAAGTTTGCTAGAAAAATCTTTTCCCAATATATTTTTAAAGATCTTCTCTGTTCTATTTATTTCACCTAAAAAATTATTATAGCTGGAATAAATATATTTATAGTTATGACTATAGGAGTGGTGGCCTATGGAATGACCCTTTGAATAGATAGACTTTAAAATAGATGGGTTCTTTTCAGCCATGCTTCCCAGGACAAAGAATGTAGCCTTTATTCCATACTTATCCAATGTTTTTAAAATCTGTGGAGTTACAGTTTTAGAAGGTCCATCATCAAAGCTTAGATATGCAATCTTATTATTGGAATTGGCATTGTCCTTTGCTGGTTTTTCACCCTTTAAAGCTCTCTCTAATACTGCCTTGGTCTTAGGCCCATAAATACCATCATTGCTTAAGTTGGGATATTTTTTTTGAAAATTTAATACTGCAGATTTTGTAGCAGGCCCGTAGATCCCATCGGTAACTAGCTTATAACCCACCTTA
>CAZBAK010000074.1:0-5677 GCA_964489715.1 uncultured Tissierella sp.
GTGAGGGTGGAAGAACAGTAGGATCAGGAGTAGTTAACAAGGTTTTAGAATAAATTTAGGGGAAAACTAAAAATAAATGATCAAATAAAGAGACTAGGTCTTGACCTAGTCTCTTTATATGGTTACTCTAACAATAGAAATAAAGGAAATATGCTTATTGACAGGCAATTCCTTATATGATAACTTGTATTAGTAGTATTATTGTATTATAATATAATATTGTGTAAAGAAAAGAGATTTAATATAGGGATTATATAGAAAGATTGGTTTCAGGAGGTGTTCTCAGTGAGAGATAGAATTATATTAGCATGTGAAGAGTGTAAGCAAAGAAATTATGTTTCTAAAAAAAATAAAAGAAATACAACAGATCGTGTAGAGTTAAAAAAACATTGTAAGTTCTGTAATGCGCATACAGTGCATAAGGAAACTAAATAATCTAGAATAAGAAATATAAGGATGTGAAACTATGGCTACAAAGGGAAGTAAAAAAGGTGGGGTATCTAACTACTTTAAAGGAATTAGATCAGAAATGAGAAAAGTAACATGGCCAGGTACAAAAGAATTAATTAATTATACGGGTGTAGTTATATTAATAAGTGCATTTGTATCATTAATAGTACACCTATTAGATTTTCTTATACATGGAGGATTATCATTTATTTTTTAATTCAATAAAGGGGGGAAGGACCGTTAGGTCCTAAATTAGTATGACGACTATGAGTAATAGGGAAGACAGAGAGAAAGATGCTAAATGGTATGTTGTACACACATATTCAGGCCATGAAAACAAGGTAAAGATCAATATAGAAAAAATGGTTGAAAATAGGGGTATGGTGGACAATATATTTAAAGTATCAGTTCCTACTGAAGAATATGTAGATACAAAATCTGGAACTAATGAAATAAAAGAAAGAAAATTATTCCCAGGCTATGTATTGATAAAGATGATTATAGATGATGAATCCTGGTATTTAGTAAGAAATACTAGAGGGGTAACAGGATTTGTAGGACCAGCATCAAAACCAGTACCGCTGTCACCTGAAGAAGTTACAGCCCTCGGAGTTCAAGAAACAGTAGCGCCTTCAATAGACTTTGAAGTAGAGGATGCAGTTAAGGTAGTATCAGGTCCTTTTGAAAACTTCATGGGAACTATAGAGAGCATCAATATGGATAAGGCCAAGGTAAAAGTTTTTGTATCCATGTTTGGAAGAGAGACACTTGTAGAACTAGAGTTTAATCAGGTGGAAAAAATATAAGGAATAGGTTATAATGGCATAATGCTTTATAATATATAAGTAGTAAGACGAACAAGTGGGAGGGTCTAGTATCCGAGTAACCACAATAATGAGGAGGAGAAATAAAAATGGCTAAGAAAGTTGACGCTATAGTAAAATTACAAATACCTGCAGGAAAGGCAACACCAGCACCACCAGTAGGTACAGCATTAGGACCACACGGCGTAAACATAATGCAATTTACTAAAGAGTTTAATGCTAAGACGGCTGATCAAGCTGGTATGATAATACCGGTAGTTTTAACTGTTTATCAGGATAGATCATTCAGCTTTATTACAAAGACACCACCAGCATCAATATTAATAAAAGAGGCAATAGGTTTAAACAAGGGTTCATCAGAACCAAATAAAGATAAGGTTGGTACAATAACAAAAGCTCAAGTTAAGGAAATTGCAGAGATAAAGATGCCTGACTTAAACGCTTCAGATGTAGAATCAGCTATGGAAATGGTAGCAGGAACTGCAAGAAGTATGGGAGTAGAAGTTAAGTAATTTTAATCGAAAATAAGTGGGAGGTTAATCCGTTAGACCACAAGGAGGAAAGAAATAAAATGGCTAAAGACAATAGAGGTAGAAAATATAGAGAAAGTATGGAACTTATCGATATACATGCTTTATATGAATTAGATGAAGCAGTAGATTTACTTTTGCAAACAGCAAAGGCTAATTTCGATGAGACAGTAGACCTATCAGTAAGATTAGGAGTAGACCCAAAGCACGCTGACCAATTAGTTAGAGGTGCAGTAGTTCTACCACACGGTACTGGTATAGAGAGAAAAGTTCTTGTAATAGCTAAAGAAGATAAGCAAGAAGAAGCTAAAGAAGCAGGAGCTGACTTTGTAGGCGGAGAAGAAGTAGTAGATAAAATAATAAATGATAACTGGTTAGATTTTGACGTTGTAGTAGCAACTCCAGATATGATGGGTGTTGTAGGACGTATAGGTAGAGTATTAGGACCAAAGGGATTAATGCCTAACCCAAAATCAGGAACAGTAACATTTGATATTAAAGAAGCTGTTGAAGATATAAAGGCTGGTAAGGTAGAATACAGAGTAGATCAATCAAGTATTGTACACGTTCCAGTTGGAAAAGTATCATTCGGAGCTGAAAAAATACTAGAAAACTTAAGAGTTATGTTGAAAACTTTAATAGATGCAAAACCAGCAGCATCCAAGGGTGTTTATATGCAATCTTCATTCATATCATCTACAATGGGACCTGGAATCAAGATAAATGGTCAAAAGATAATGGATAGAGTATTAGAAGCAGAAAAAGAAGAAGAGAATTAATCTTTTCTTGACAAAGTAAAACATAACTGATAAACTAATTAAAGTTAGTGGAAAAGTTAAACAAGTAAATAAAAGCATACTGTAGACAGTAGGAACCTATATGGTTTAAATATCCTACCGAGGTGAAGAAAGCTAATTATATTATTTTATTAATTTAAAATATATTAGAGTCTCTCCGTGTCTACGTAGAGACTTTTATTTTTATAGATCCATTGTTGGGGGTGAAGTAAGATGAATACAAATATTCTTGAAAAAAAGAAGCAAAATGTAGAAGAAATAAAAGAAAAAATCGGAAAAGCAGAATCAATAATGTTAGTAGACTATAGAGGTTTAAACGTAGATGAAATAACAGAGTTGAGATCTGAGTACAGAGATGCAGATGTAGATTACAAAGTATATAAAAATACTATGTTAAGATTTGCCTTTGAAGATTCTGGACTAGAAGATTTTAATGAATTCTTAAAGGGACCATCAGCTGTAGCATTTGGTTATGGTGATCCAGTATCAGCTGCAAAAGTAACTGCTGAATTTGCTAAGAAAAATGAAAAATTAGAAATAAAAGCAGGTATTGTTGACGGTCAGATAATAAGTATAGATAAGATACAAGAATTAGCTGCATTACCAGCAAAGGAAGTACTTATCGCACAGGTGGTTGGAGGATTCAATGCACCTATCCAAGGATTTACAAATGTACTTCAAGGTACAATTAGATCTTTAGCTATAGCATTAAATGCAGTAGCAGAACAAAAAGAAGCATAATAAAGCAAAATTGTAAGATAACAATAAAAATATAAGGTAAAACAATATGGAGGGTATATAAAAATGGCAAGCGAAAAAGTAACAAACTTAATAGAAGAAGTAAAGAATTTAACGGTATTAGAATTATCAGAATTAGTATCAGCATTAGAAGAGGAGTTCGGAGTTAGCGCAGCAGCACCAATGGCAGCAGCAGCACCAGCAGCAGGCGGAGCAGAAGCAGCAGCAGAAGAACAAACTGAATTTGACGTTATCTTAGAAGCAGCTGGAGACAAGAAAATCCAAGTAATAAAAGTAGTTAGAGACTTAACTGGCTTAGGATTAAAAGAAGCTAAAGCAGTAGTAGACGAAGCTCCAAGCCCATTAAAAGAAGGCGTAGACAAAGCTGAAGCAGAAGAAATAAAAGAAAAAGTAGAAGCAGCAGGCGGAAAAGTAGAATTAAAATAATAATCAACTAAAAAGGCTTTCATTATCGAGAGCCTTTTTTATTTACTTTATTATTAATCAAATAAGTAGATAATCTTGACTTTGACGTATAAGTGTGTTATTATATTTAATTGCATATAATGGGAAAAGTGAGATAAAAATTAGATATAGATATATAAAGCGAAGTTAAGCTTATTTAATTAACTTGTTGTTAGCTTACAAATATAAAACTCAAAGATATTACCAAAAGTCAAAGTGCTTTTGGATATTTTAATTTACAAGGGGGAATTTATTTATGGTACGTCCTGTAGAATATGGAAAGCGTGTCAGGATGAGTTATTCTCGTATAGAAGAGGTATTAGATCTTCCAGACTTAATAGAAATCCAGAGAAATTCATACCAAAACTTTATTGAAGAGGGACTAAGAGAGGCATTTGACGATATTTCTCCAATAGAAGATTACACAGGAGATTTGGTATTAGAAATAGTGGATTACTATGTGAGTGACGAGTGCAAGTACGACGAAAAAGAAGCACGAGAGCGAGATGCAAATTATTCTGCGCCTTTAAAGGTGAAAGTTCGACTTATCAATAAGGAGACTGGTGAAGTAAAAGAACAGGAAGTCTTTATGGGTGATTTACCTTTAATGACTGAACAAGGTACTTTTATAATAAACGGAGCTGAGAGAGTAGTAGTAAGTCAGTTAGTTAGATCTCCAGGAGTATATTATGTTGAAGAGATAGATAAAACGGGACAAAGACTATATTCTGCAACGGTAATACCAAATAGAGGAACTTGGTTGGAATATGAAACTGATTCTAAAGATGTTGTATCTGTTAGAATAGATAGGACAAGAAAGTTACCTATGACAGTATTATTAAGAGCTATGGGTTTTGCAACTGATAGTGAAATTATAGAACTGATGGGTGAAACAAAACATCTCCTAACGACTCTGGAAAAAGATAATACAACTAATGAAGAAGAAGGTCTATTAGAAATATATAAGAGATTAAGACCGGGAGAACCACCAACTCTAGATAGTGCGAAGAGCTTATTAGATAGCATGTTTTTTGATCCTAGAAGATATGACCTGGCTAAAGTAGGTAGGTATAAGTTCAATAAGAAGTTAGCTTTATTTAATAGAATAGCTGATAAAGAAGCAGCTAAAGATGTTATAAACGTTGAAACTGGAGAAGTATTGGCTGATGCGGGAGAAATTATAACAAGAGAAAAAGCTATAGAAATAGAAAATAACGGAATAAATAGTGTGGATATAAGACTTAGAGAAGGTAATGTAGTAAGAGTACTGGGAAATAATTTTGTAGACCCTGTTGCCTTTGATCTACCATTTTCTATAGAAGAATTTGGTTTAAAGGAAAAAGTTCACTATCCAACTATGAAAGAACTTATAGAAGAATATGACGATGAAGAGAGTTTAAAAGAAGCAATAAAAGAAAACGTGAGAAAATTATCACCAAAACACATACTGCCAGATGACATAATAGCAAGTGTTAATTATGAATTCAACCTTTTAGAGGGTGTAGGTGGAGTGGATGATATAGATCACTTAGGAAATAGAAGATTAAGATCTGTAGGAGAATTACTACAAAATAGATTCAGGATAGGTCTATCTAGAATGGAAAGAGTTGTAAAAGAAAGAATGACAACTCAGGATGTAGACGTAGCAACTCCACAAGATTTGATAAATATAAGACCAGTAGTAGCATCTCTGAAAGAATTCTTTGGTAGCAGTCAGTTGTCACAGTTCATGGACCAGACAAATCCATTAGCTGAACTAACTCATAAAAGAAGAATGTCAGCACTAGGACCAGGTGGATTAAGTAGAGATAGAGCAGGATTCGAAGTAAGAGACGTTCACCATTCACACTATGGTAGAATGTGTCCTATAGAA
>CAZBAK010000075.1:0-5615 GCA_964489715.1 uncultured Tissierella sp.
CTTAATTCAGGATCTCTTGTAAGTCTTCCTATTAATACAACATTATTCATTTATTCACACCATCCTTTAAGATTATTCATCTTCTCTAATGATCATATGTCTCATAATGCTGTCAGAAATTTTAGTAACTCTATTTAATTCTTGTATAACTTCTGGCTCAGCTTCAAAGTTAATTAAAACATAGTAACCTTCACCTATATCATCTATTAAATAAGCAAGTTTTCTGTTACCCCACTCATCTATGTTAGTAATGCTACCATCTTTTTCAATTATACCTTTAAGTCTATCTAATAAGTTAGTTCTTTTTTCTTCTTCTAGATTTGGTAAAAATATAAATACTGCTTCATATTTTCTCAACAAAATTCACCTCCTTTTGGACTGTCGGCCCTATATAAATATAGAGCAAGGAATACTCAAGTATTATACCATTAACTTATGGGTCTTACAAGTGTTTTTACTATAATAGTATATAAATAATTTTTAAATAATAAAAGTCTCCCTTAATTATTTAGCTAGTTTATAGATTTCTAAAACATCTTCTCTATCTAATGATTTGAAACTGCCTAGATTTCCATTTTCTGTAGCTTTTTTAGCCATTAGCTGGAAATCTTTTTCATCTACTCCTATTTGGCTAAGTCTAGTTGGAAGATCCATATCCTTTAAAAAGCTTTCAAATTCTTCTATTGCCCTTAGGGCCATTTTTCCCTCATCTTTATCTTCTTCTATAGCAAAAACTTCCCTTCCAAACTGTGCAAATCTTTTTGGATCTTCTCTATAGACATACTTCATCCAAGCTGGGAATATTATAGCTAAAGTTACTCCATGAGTCTCACCATAGATTGCACTTATTTCATGGGATATATCATGGCTAGCCCAGTCATCTTGTCTTCCAAGTCCCAGAAGACCATTGTGGGCCATACTACCTGCCAGCATTATCTCAGCTCTTGCATGGTAGTCTTGTGGATCTTTTTTCAATATATAGGCATTTTTTATAATGCTCTTCATGGCACCTTCACTGATACAATCTATAAAATCAACATGTTCTGTCTTTGTAAAGTATCTTTCAAATATATGAGATAAAATATCCATAACCCCTGCAAAGGTCTGCTTATCTGGAAGAGTAAGGGTTAATTGAGGGTCCATAATGGCGAAAACTGGCCTAACAACTTCTCCTCCTGCACCTCTCTTGTATAGTCCTTCTTCCTTTGTTATAACAGTTCCTGTACTCATTTCGCTTCCTGTAGCTGGGAAGGTAAGAACTACCCCAACATCTAGACTTTCTTTTGGATTTGCTTTTCCTGTAAAGAAGTCCCAAACATCTCCCTGGTACTTTGCTCCTATACCTATGGCCTTGGCAGAGTCTATGGCTGATCCTCCTCCTACAGCTAGTATTAGATCTATATCATTATCTTTACAAATCTTTATTCCTTCTCTAACCAAGGATAGTTTAGGATTTGGTTCTACTCCTCCAAGTTGGTAATAGTTTATGTCCATTTTTTTCAATATATCAATTATTTGATCATAAAGACCATATTTCTTTATACTTCCTCCTCCATAATGGATCAATATATTTTTATATTTATCTTTTAAGACTTTTTCCAAACTATCCACTGTGTCCTTACCAAATATGACTCTGGTTTGCATTTGAAAATCAAAATTTTTCATATCTTCCTCCTATTTTTTATTCTTCTCCATCTTCTTCTGGCTTATGATGGATAATAGATATCCACTTATCTCCTACTAGTATTCTTCTTACCCTTTTATTGAACTCTATTCTAGTAAGCCAAACTTGTCTATTGCAACCTTTACACTCTAGCTTAATATCTGCTCCAGTCCTAAGTATTTCCCATTTATTTTCCCCACATGGATGGCCCTTCTTCAAAGTGACTATATCTCCGGTTTTATAGTTTAAAATCAAAATATCACTCCTCTAATTAATTATATTCTTCCTCTATTATATGATAAAACATGTTATAATAAGTGTCCAGTTTTTTATAAAATAAAAGAAGAGTGGCCACTCTTCTTTTATCCTAACACTTATAAGCTTGTTTTATTCTTCTTCATTAAATTCTTCTTCTCTTTCATCCCAATCTGGAACTCCATCTCTAAATGCATCTCTATAGGCATTGGCACCTTCTACAACTAAAACTATAATCTCTCCAGCCTTAAGATTCTCCCTATAATCCTTTAAAAGAAATTCTTCATCACTGGCTAAGTTTTCTTCCCAGTATTTATCATGGTATTGATCAAAGGTAAATGCTTCTTTTATCTTATCCCAAAGACTTTCATCATCTTTCTCAAGATTGTCTTTAGTATATTTTAAATTGCTGTCTATATTGTTTTTTGATATAACCTTTATTTCATCTCTTATATATCCCTGTCTTAGTAGTTCTCTAATAGCTCTTCTAGCTTCATTAGAAGATGAATAACTTCCATATACCTTCTTCATATTAGTTTCCTCCTATTGTCTTTTTTAATTAGCAATATATAGTCTAATACATTTTTACCCTAAAGTAAGGATTTAAACAAATATGAATTATATTTCAAGATCTTCCTTCTCTTCATTTTTATATATAACTGTTCTTGGATATGGTATTTCTATTCCAGCTCTTTCTAGAGCCTCTTTTGAACGTTTTCTTATTTCCCTTTCCATATCCCATTGTTCCATAGGTTCTGTTTTAGCCATTATGGCTATGTCTACACTATATTGTCCCAGAGAATTTATACCTAAAACAGTGGGTCCTTCTATTATTGTTTTATTATCTAGCTTTATATCCTCACATACCTCTTCTAAAACTTTAAAGGCTTGGTTGACATCTTCCTCATAGGCTATGGATATATTTACCCAGGCCCTCATAGCTCCCCTGGTCTTATTTGTTACTGTGTTTATATTTCCATTTGGTATTATATGGAGTTCTCCTGAAAATGCCCTGAGTTTTGTAACTCTAACACCTAGATCTTCAACTACCCCTTCATAGCCTTCTGTTTGGATCAACTCTCCTACAGAGTACTGATCTTCCAATAAGATGAAGAAACCTGTTATAAGGTCCTTTACAAGAGACTGGGCACCAAATCCTATGGCCAGTCCACCAATACCAGCTGTGGCCAAGATGGACTTAGTATCTATGTTAAATAGATCCAGAGTCATAACTATACCTACAAAAATCAAGAAATATTTTATAGCCTTTTTTAATGTGCCTATAAGAGTATTTGCTCTTTTATTGCTTACTAAGACAGGACTCTTTCTCCTATTTTTCATAGTTTTGTCTATTACTTTATTTATCACCTTAGTTAAAATATAGATTATGGTAAATATTATAACTATCTTTATGAGTTTTTCTATAATATTTAATTCTCCTGCATATTTTTGTACTGTATTAGTAAGATACATCTTAAACTTTTCCATTAAATTCTCCTACTTTATATGATTTTCTCTGCCCTTCCCCTATGTTTTTCTTTAAAATACCTATATAAATTTTCTATCTCTATCTTTTTATTCTCTATAAGTGCCTCTACATCTTCCAAATCATCAATTGCAAATAAAAGAGCTAGTCCACAGCTGTTACTTACCTCTCTTGGACTTGGAATAGTTTTAAAATCTATTTCCTCTTCTTTAAAGATAGACTCTCCCTGAAGTGCAAATTGAGTTGATTTAAATGTTATAAGCCCATATTCTTCCATATATATCACCTATCCTATAGTTAAATTTGATTCCTTGTCTTTTAATTTTTCATATATGGTATACATATTTGATATAGATCCAATCTTCAATTTATCCTTTTTTTCTAAGAAGTCTAAACATGTTCCACATGATATTATTTCTACACCTTCTTTTTCTAGATTTATTAAATCATCTAGTACTTCTGAGCCTTCTATAGTAAGATTTACCCCTGTATTATAAAAAACTAAAGTAGATGGATAGGGTTCAGTTTCAGAAACTGTATATATAAAACTCTTCATAAGGATTTTTCCTAGTTGCTCATTTCCTGAACCCATGGTATCTGAAGAAAATCCTATGGTCATATCCTTAAGTTTACTATCCTCTTTATCTTTCTTAACTTCTACCAGCCTGTCCAGATCTTTAATTATATTGATAAAAAAATCTCCATCTTTTTCTTCTATATCATAGTCATATCCCATACTGCCTGCTAGTTTAGATATGTTTTCTTTAGCTACTTCATTGTCTACTATTGTGGTAAGGCTATCTTCTTGTAAATTATCTAATTCTTTTTTAGTCAGTATAACTGGCTTTGGACAATCCAAGCCTCTTGCGTCAATTTTCTTAGTCATCTCATTACTCTCCTTTGTTTTTAATCTTATAGCGTTCTAGTTTATCTTCTTTAAATACAAATAGATTTCCATCCTCATATCTAAGATCCAATAAGTCTTCTTGGAGTTTGAAATCTAGTAAATTTTTCTTTTTTGCAGCTATAGTAATATTGTTTTTACCATACAATATTATATCTTTGCCTGCTGGCAATATCTTCTCTAGATCTTCTTCTATATCTATCTCTTCCTTAACCCTACCTCTTAGGCTTAGTCTTTGAAATTTATCCCCCTGTAAAAGTAGAATTTCCTTTTCTACAAGTTTTATATCCTTTAGATCCTTATATTTCTTTTGCCACTTTATTTCATCCTTATCTAAAAAGTAAATAGCCTGGTCAGTAAAAATCAATAAGTTATTTTTAATAAATTCACTATGGATTACAATCTCATCTTTAATTTCTAAGAAATATAGCTCTTTATCATCTTTAGAATAAGCACTAACTGTGCTTTTTAGATCTTTACTTACATCTAAACTAGCTACTAAATAATTTATCTCTTCATCTTTTATAGTAAATGAGAGTATAGGCATACTATTTTCATAGCTTTTTAGTGTTTTAGCTTTTTTATCAATTACATCTATAGTTTCACTATTCTTGTCTTCATCTTTCCTATGGATCAGTAGATTTTCTCCTTCTTCCTCTAATTTATAAAATTCTTCTTTTAAGCTTATAGTCTCTATAATTTCAGCATTTTCATCCAATATATTTATCTGTCCAGAAACTTTATCAAAGACATAAAAGTTTTCTTTTCCAATTAAAAGATCAGGATTTTTCAACTTGAGATCCTTTTTATGGGATATAACTCCACTGTAATCCAAAAACTCTAGACTATTTTCTTTTAATTTTAAGATATTTTCATGGTATAAATCTACTCTTTTAGTATCAGCCTCTATATTTATAGTATTTAAAAGCTCTAGTTCTCTTTCTGGCTTTATAAATATACCTACTATACTTTCTCTAGTATCTGGTATTATTAAAAGAGCTAGAAGGATTAAGCCTAGTCCTAGGCCTATTTTTATTAAATTAGATTTTTTCTTAATATTTTTCTTTTTTTCTTCTTCCATAGGACACCTTCTTAGTCAATATTCTTTACTACTCTATAATTGTATAATATATCTTCTTTAAATGCCATAGCTTATGAGGACTATATTTTATTATCAATAAAACAAATAATAGTCCTACTTCCTATTACAATAATAAATAATAAAATTTTAGACAATAAAAAACACCCTATCGCTAGATAAGGTGTTAATGATTAACTGGCAACTTCCTACTCTCCCAGGGCGTTAC
>CAZBAK010000076.1:0-2071 GCA_964489715.1 uncultured Tissierella sp.
TAGTTGAATCTAAATTAGGATCTATTAAATAGTCATAATCCTCACTAAGCATAAAGGCATAGCCTGTATCATATACTTCTATATCTTCAACCATTTCTACTAGGCTATTTACATTTAAATCTATTCCTGTAACTCCTATGGTCTCACCATCTATAACTAAAGGCATTGAATAGGTCATTACATTTTGATCCACATTATTTGTATAAAAATCACTCCAACTAGCCTCTCCCTCTCTTATAGCATCATAGTAAAATGAAGCCAAGGGATCATCTTCTGTCATTCCTGCTAAATTTGTAGGTTCTGAACTTATCAGCTTTCCATCTTCATCTACTGCTGCCCAAATCCCTTCTGATTGACCTGTATATCTAGGGTCAATAGAAACGTAGACTCCAGCAAGCTTATCCGTTTCTAGAGCTATCCTCTCTACTACAGGAGCTAGAAAAGTATTTGTATAGTCTTCTAAGTAACCCTCTTCTTCTAAACTACCCCTATCTATGGTTTCATCAGTTTGATAGTATATATTATTAAGTATACTTTCATAGACCAATATTTCCTGATTTAATCTTTCAGTATAGGTTTGCAATCTACTTGAAAGTCCATCTTTTGCTTCATTTTCTATTACCTTTGAACTTCTAAATAAACTTGTTCCTCCTACTATTAAGGACATTCCTATACTACAGACCAATACTACTAAAATAATTTTGCTACCAATTCTTCTCATTAATAACCCCACTCTCTTTTTTATATATAAACTATACTTATTTAATCTTTACATGTTATTTGATTTCTTCCATTTTCCTTGGAATTATACATTCTCCTATCTGCTATATTTACTAGCTTGTCTATTTCAATTTCTTTCTTAGCTAGCTCGTTAGAGCTTACTATTCCTGCACTAAAGGTAAATTGTATTTCCTTGTGCTCATCATGGATAAATGTCCTCTCTCTAACCTTACTTAGGATCCTCTTTATAATGGAGCAGGAGGTCACCTTATCTGCATTGTTTATAATAACTATAAACTCTTCTCCACCATATCTGCCTAGGAGATCGTAGGACCTTAAGTTAGCTTCTATAAGTTTTGTAAATTCCTGTAGTACAAAATCACCAGTTTGATGGCCATAAGTATCATTTATCTTTTTAAAGTAGTCTATATCTAATATACATACAGAAAACAACTTGCCTATTCTCTTGCTTTCTTCTATTGTTTCCTCTAGTCTTTCATATATATAGCGACGATTGTAGATACCTGTTAAGGCATCTCGATTGGATGATTCAAGTAACTTGTTTTCATATTCTATTCTTTCTGTTACATCTCTGGCTGCTCCATAGATCACATCTTCATATCTATTGGAACGCCATTCAATATATCTGTATTCATCATTTACGCATCTATATCTATTTGTAAAGCTAGTTACCTTCTTTCCTTCCTGCAGTTGACCCATAGCAGCTATTGTATCTTCTATATCCTCTTTATGGATAAAGTCAAAGATTTTCCTCCCCTTTAACTCTTCTTCTGAATAGCCCAGTACCTCTTCCCAGGCTTTATTCAGCTTAATAAAATGGCCCTCTATATCTACAATACATAGAAGATCTAAGTTTATGGAAAAGAATCTTTCTAGTTCTAGTTTTTGATTTTGCCACTCTGTTATATCAATATGAGTACCAAACATCTTAAGGGGCTCTCCCCTATGGTTTCTTTTTGTTATCTTACCTCTATCATCAACCCATATCCATGATCCATTCTTGTGTTTCATTCTCATTACAGAATGGTAATAGCCTTTGTCTTCTTCAAAGTGCTCCTTAAGGTTTAGTTTAGCAAGCTTTAAATCCTCAGGATGAGTAAAATCATACCAAGTTTCAATAGTCGTAGGCTCCAATTCTTCTAGTTTATAGCCTAAAATATTAGCCCATTGTTCATTGATCTTTAACTTTCCTGTATCCATATTCCATTCCCAGGTTCCTAGATTTGTTCCTTGGATTATATTGGTCAGCTTTTCATACTTATCCCTTGTATCTTCTATTAGCTTTACTTTTTCTGTTATATCCACCATAACTCCAAGTATTGCTTCTTCA
>CAZBAK010000076.1:2171-5598 GCA_964489715.1 uncultured Tissierella sp.
CCAAACCAAAATCTAGATTCTATTAAATATTTCTTTCCAGATTTACTTACAATCTCTAGATTACAGTATTTTCTCTCTCCTTTTTTCATCTTTTCAAAGGCAAGAGAAAGTTCTTCTCTTTTCTCTAAGCTAGTTAGATCTAATAGATTCATAGTTTTAAGCTCTCGAAGTGAATATTCTACTTTATCTATGAGAGATTTATTAGAATGTATTATATTTCCTTGTCTATCAGCAACAATAAATATATCATCCATGGTCTCAAAAAAATTACTAAAGTTCATCCCTGAGTCCATTTCATCCCTATCCTCATCTGGATCTATATAAACTTGTTCAATTTTAGATATAATTCTTTTTTTCAATTTTAAACACCTTCATCCTTGTCTACTAGTTACTCTTATTCTATAGCCTTTTAGATTTTATTTATACTTCTATAAGATTTCCACCTAGGAGCTCAGCTGTATGGGGATCACAGGTTGTAAATATGATTTGAAAATCCTTGGCAAATTCATTTATTAGATCTATAGATTGAAGCTTTCTCCTAGGATCTAGATCTACCAGGCAATCATCAAGTATAAGATATCCTCCCCTGCCTTCAAATATATGCTTTAGGAGTGAAAATCTTAAGGCAAGGGCAACAGAATCATAGGTTCCTGCAGATAGGAGTTCAATAGGTATACTTCCATTGGAGTTTTTAAGTCTTATATTGAAGTCTTCATCTATATGGCTTTTCTCATAATCTCCCAGGGTTATTATCTCTAGGAGTCTAGCAAACTCTTGAACCAAACTTTCCATAGGATCATCTGATAATTTTTCCTTTGTCTCTAGAAAGACCCTTTGAATCTCTAAAAACTTTTCCCCTCTTTTTATATGGCTTTCAAATTCCATTTCTGCCTGCTTGTACTCCTTGCTTACTTCTTCATAGGTTAAATCTGATATATTTCCCTTGATTTCATAGTAGATAGGAGTAAGTCTTTCCATTTCCTCTTGAGAGGCTTTTAGCTCTTGCTTGATCCATCTTAGCTTTTCCCTAAATTCTTCTCCACTTTTAAATTCCTTTGGTAGAGCTTTTAATTTATCTAGATCTGACTCTTTTTCCTTTAGGCTAGTCTTTTTATCTATTATTAAATTAAATAAATTATCATAGTCTCCAAATTTTTCCTTCCATCCCTTTATCTTTTCTTCTTCAGATTTTTTATCAGACAATAGCTCTAGCTCTTTTTTTCTATTTGTCTTTAAGAGCTCTCCAATTTCTTCTAGCTGTCTAAAAACTCTTATATGGGATAATTCTTCTATAGCTTTCTTAAGGTCTACTATACTTATATCGGCTAAAATATATTCTTTTTTAGTCTTTAGGGACTTTTCTTTTTCTTTTATTGTCTTTATTTTCTCAAAGTTTAATTTTCCCTCTTCTAAACTCCTTATATCTAGTTTTTCTAAAAGCTCCTCATGTTCTCTCCCAGCCCTCTTATACTCCTTGTTTAAGTCTTCAAAGTCTATATCTCCAGTTTTTATTTCTATTTCAAATTCATCCCTATAGCTTATATTTATTATTCCATTTGCTTCAAAACTTTCATGGGCCTCCAGAACTTCTGGAGCTCCAAGGTCTCTTTTTATATAGACCTGGCCCTGGCCTTCTTTTACTAATCTAGCAAGCATCTTACTGGCCTTCATGCTTGTATCTAGCCTTAAGAGCTCTGCCTCCAGTTTTGATAAGCTATCTAGGTCTGTTTTTTCTATTTTCTTTATAAGAGACAATTCTTCTACTAGGCCTTCTATTTCTCCCTGGATTTCTTCAACAAGTTTTAACTTTTCTTCTAATTTTTCCCGTTTTTCCAACTTTTCTATATTGTCTTTTTCTTTTTCCAGCTTTTCTTGATCCTGCCTTAACTCTTCTTCTTTTTCACTATATTGCTCCAAGGATTGTTCTGTTCTAGGCCAGTTCTTATTTGCATCCATTAAACTTACTAGTTCTTTATTTAAGGCATCTATTTCCATCTCAACTATACTTCGCCTATTTACATCATCTTCTATCTTTTCTAGCTGGGTCTTTTCTTCTTCCAAAGGTTCTATCTTCTTTTCCAACTCTTGGATCTTTTTACAGATTTCTTCAAATTCCCTTTCATTTTTTTCAGTTTCTTCCATAAGTGTTAGGAGATCTTCTTTTTTATAAAAACTTTTTAATATTTCTCCAAGACCTGTAAGATAAGGATTGCTTGGCCCCCTATTGTTTTGTGGATAGTTCTTTTCCCTATCCCATCTCTTATAGAGTTTTTCTATCTCCTCTTCTATATCCTTTTCCAGTTTGTCTATGGAAACTCCTTCCAGCTCCATCATACTTCTTCTCAGGAGATCATTTATCTCGTCTGTTACCTGGCTGTTAGATATTATATTTTTTAGGGCCATCTTTAAATCTCTTTGCTTGGCAAAGACAATATTTTCATAGGTGCTTTCACCATAACTCATAAGTTGAAAGAGTCTATGGTTTATATCTTTTTCATCTTTTATTATACTTCCATCACTGTCTATAAATTCTATCTTTTCACTGCTTCCCCATTCCTTAGAAATTTCATATTCTGCCTCTTCTATGCCTAGGGTTACCTGGCCATCTATAAAGTCACCACTGGGCTTTGGCATAAATTTAAAGCTAAAGTCCTTGTCACTATTGTTGTTTTTTCTTAAACTTATATTTTTAAAGAGAGTAGAATAAATTCCATCTACTATGGTGCTTTTACCTGACTCATTTGGACCTAGAATAACATTTAGGCCCCTTTCAAATTCTAAATCAACATTTCTAATTCCTGCAAATCTTTTAGATCTATAGGCTTTAATATGCATATTATTCCCTCCTCACTATGTCATAGGCTATTTGAAGAGCTTCTCTATCATGAGCCAGTCCATTTAAAAACTCATAGGGAAAGGATCCCTTGGTAAACTCTTTTTCTATTATTTCCTTATTTATCTTTATCTTTAGGTCAGAATCTTCTACTAGCAAGTGAAATACCTCTGCCTCTAATTTTTTATAGAATTCATGGAGATTTGAATATGAATCCTTGGATATGCTTCCCTTTAGATTTATTCTAACTATTGATTTTTTTGAGGTGTTTTTATCTATCCAATCTTCTATAGTTTCTAGATCTCTATCCCTATCTAAGTTAAAGCTTTTATCAAAAAACCTATATTCTCCAGTTATTATTCTTTCAGCTAGGACTTCCTCCTCCTGAAGTTCTATATACCAGGCACAACCCTCTTCCTTAAAGTCCAATCCATCTGGTTCAGGTGTACCTGGATTGAATATCTTGTGATTTCTTACCTTTTCCAAGGCTGGATAGCAGACATGGGTGTGTCCCAGTAACCAGACCTGTGTAGGAATATTGTTTAACTCTTCTTTTTCCATTAGGTAGTAATTGCCTTCTATATCTGCAGAAAG
>CAZBAK010000077.1:0-5576 GCA_964489715.1 uncultured Tissierella sp.
ATCAAAGAAATGGCAGATATAGTTCATGAAGCTGGTGGACAACTTTATTATGATGGAGCTAATGCAAATGCTATACTAGGTCATGCTAGACCTGGAGATATGGGATTTGACGTAGTTCACTTTAATATTCACAAGACATTTTCAACTCCTCACGGTGGTGGAGGACCAGGTTCAGGAGCTATGGGAGTTAAGGAACATTTAAGACAATTCTTACCAGTTCCTATAGTTGCTAAAGAAGGAGATAGATATTATCTAGACTATGAACTTGAAAATACAGTTGGAAAGGTAATGAATTTCTATGGACATTTTGGAATCTTGGTTAGAGCCTACACTTATATATTGACAATGGGTAGTGACGGACTTAAGAAAGCTTCCTCAATGGCAGTATTAAATGCTAACTATATGGCGAATAAATTAAAAGATGATTATTATCTACCAATAGATACTCTTTACAAGCATGAATTTGTACTTTCAGGCTTAAAAGAAAGTTCACTAGAAGTTACTACTCTTGATATAGCTAAGAGACTTCTAGACTTTGGTTTCCATCCGCCAACTGTTTATTTCCCTCTTATCATAAAAGAAGCAATGATGATAGAGCCTACAGAAACAGAAAGCTTGGAAACATTAGATGAATTTATTGATGCTATGAAGAAAATAGCCAAAGAATCAAAAGAAGATGTTTCTATATTAAAAGAAGCACCACATGATACTATAGTTAGAAGACCGGATGAAACAAAGGCTGCAAGAAGTCCAGTTGTAACATATAAGGAGTAGGTGGATTAATTGACAAAAGATATAGCAATAATTGGAGCAGGTCCTGGCGGCTACGTAGCCGCCATAAGGGCTGCTCAAATAGGAGCAAATGTATATTTAATAGAGAATAGAGAGATAGGAGGAACATGCCTAAATAGAGGCTGTATTCCTACTAAAACATATTTTAAAAATGCGGAATTTATGAAAGATGTAAGAAGATCTGAAGAGTTTGGCCTTAAAATAGACAATTATGATTTAGATGGCAAGGTTCTTCAATCAAGAAAGCAGAAGGTTGTAGACAATCTTGTAAATGGAATAGAACAATTACTAGGATCCTACAAAAATATAGAAGTCATAAATGCTACAGCTTCTATTAAAGACAAGAACACTGTACTAGTTAAAGTCCAAGGAGAAGGAGATAGGGAAATTACAGTAGATAATATTGTAATAGCTACAGGCTCAGAACCACAGATGACAGAAACTAGTGGAGTAGATTTAGAAGGAGTAATAACATCTGATGATCTACTTGAAATGGATGAAATACCAGAGAGTATGATTGTAGTAGGCGGAGGAGTAATAGGCCTTGAGTTTGCAAGTATATATCAAGAACTAGGAACAAAAGTTACTCTTTTAGCTTCTAGAATATTAAAAGATATGGATAGGGAGATTTCTAGAAGGCTTCCTATGTTCTTTAAAAAGCAAGGAATGGAAGTATTCACAGATATAAGGGCTAGAGAGATACAAAAAGACGGAGACGGATTAAAAGTTATAGCTAAGTATAAGGAAAAAGACGAAGAAGTAGAAGTAAAAGCTGACTATGTTTTAATTGCCTCTGGAAGAAAACCTGTAATTGAAAATCTTGGTCTTGAAGATCTGGGAATAGAATTTGATAGAAGTGGAATAAATGTAGATGAAAATTTTGAAACAAATGTAAAAGGTATATATGCTATTGGAGATGTAAATAACCTAGGAATCCAGCTGGCACATGTTGCTTCAGCCCAAGGAACTTTTGTAGTAGAAACTATACTTGGAGAAGAGCCAGAGGTAAATCTAGATGTTTGGCCAAGTTGTATATTTACCCTACCAGAAGTTTCTTTTGTGGGAATGACAGAAGATGAATTAAAAGAGAAAAAGATAGACTTTAATTCAAGTAAATTCCTATTTTCAGCAAATGGAAAAGCCCTATCTTTAGAAGAAGGAGAAGGTTTTATAAAAGTATTTAGTTCCAAAGAAGATGATAAACTTCTTGGAGTGACAATTCTTGGAGCACACGCCAATGACTTGATTCATGAAGGGGCCTTAGTTATCTCTAATGGCTTAGGAGTAGATGCCATAAAGAGAACAATACATGCTCATCCAACTCTTAGTGAAGCCTTTATGGAATCAGTAGAAGGATTACATGATAGAGCTATCCACATGGCACCACCTAGAAAAAAAAGAAAAAGAAGATAAATATAAGAAAATAGGAAAGATAGTTAACTATCTTTCCTATTTTTGTAACTATATTTGAGAAAAAGAGGTTAAAATGAAAAATAAAAAAATAATTAATATTTTATTATTACTAATATTTTTAATATTGGGTTTTATGGTTAGAAATACAGGGGAAGCTATTCTTTTTGATGCAAAATTATTAGAATTTATACATACAAGCACAAATCCTACATTATTTAAAATTATGAAGGGCATATCCTATTTAGGATCAGAAAAATTTATTATTCCTTTTATGTTAATTCTAATCTCTTTTAATCTTTTTAAAAAAAATATAGCTGAGGCTATATTTTTACTTGTAAATAGTTTGGGAAGCTTTGGATTGAATTCCTTGCTAAAGGAAGTTTTTCAAAGAACAAGACCCTTGGATTTTTTCCTGGTAAAGCAAGGTGGCTTAAGCTATCCCAGTGGACATTCAATGGTAGTTATGAGTATGTACTTGGCATGCTATTACTTGCTTACTAGAAATATAAAGGACAAAAATAAAAAGTTTCTCATAGCTAGTATTATAGCTATATATATTTTAGCCATGGGAGCAAGCAGGATGTATTTAGGAGTTCATTGGCCAACTGATGTAATTGGCGGATATATTTCTGGTTATCTGTTATATGTAGAGAGTAAGAAAATATTAAGAGACTAAGCAATAAAAAGATATCTTAAGCCCAAAGAAACAGCCTGCAAGCCTTGAAAGGATCCATACTACTAGAGAAGCCAAGAGACCAAGCCATTGTGCTTGGTAAAAGAAAAGCAAGGCTTCTAGGGCTAACTAGAAGCTTTTGAGACAATCTATAATCTACATATATTAAAAATCTTGTATTATATTAAGGAGTCTTCTATTCCCTGTAAATCTAATATTTTCAACTTGTTTTTATTAAAATCTATTAGTCCTTCTTCTTTCATATTTATAAGTTCTCGAGAAAGTGAAGGCCTAGGAATATTTAAAAGTTCTGCCATCTTTTTCCTGCTATGAGGGAAAACTATGTTTAGGGAAGCCTGTCTTTTGTATTCTAATAGTATTATATTTGATATTTTCTTTCTTAAGGTATCTAGGCTAAGATTTGTTATTCTATCATTTAACATTAAAATTCTATTAGATAGTACACCCATAAAATTATGGATTATTTTTTCATCCATAGCCATCAACTTTACTATAACATCTCTGTGTAGATACATTATTTCAGAATCCTCTGAGGCTATAACTGTTGCAGGATATAAATGCCTCCCTGAAAAAACCAATGCCTCACCAAATATATTTCCAGTAGAAAAATGATTTATAGTTACTACCTGACCCGATGGAAAAGACTTATTTATCTCTACATTACCCCATAAAATGATACCAAGGCTGTTGCAATCATCTCCTTCTATAGCTATTATACTATTTTTTTTATAGGATTTTATACTATTTGGTATTTGGCTTATGATCTCTTCTATTCTACTAGAACTTATATCTTTAAATAAAACACATTTTTTTAAAGCTTCAATATATTGCTTCAATTTATCCACCTCTCTTATTGTATATGATTATTATATAAGAAGATTACCATAAATAATAATCATATACAATAATCATATATAATTATAAAAGAAGAAGTGTTTTAATTAAAAACTAAATGGGTAAATCTAACATAGACTGGAGGAAGGAGAAAAATTATGAATAAAATATTACTTATAAATAGAATCGATACCCATAAGTTTAAAAAAGACAGAAAAAGAATATTTTTTTTAATAGGAAAGATAAAAGAGAAAAGCACAGAAAACCTTCTTATAAAGACATTGGATAAAATGAAATTTCTAATTAAAGATGATATAATTTATAAATATAATGGAGTTCAATTATATATGAAAGAAGAAGAAATACCTATGGTAATCAAAGAACTAACAAAGTCAGGTATAGATATATATAGTGTATACCAGTTGTATGATCCTTTAGAATAAAGTATAATAAAGATAAGTCTATAGATTTAAAAGTATAAGTCTATTACTTTATAGTGTTTTAAAATAAATACATTGGGTAAAAAGTGTTAGAAGTAAATTAACAATACAATAGGGGGAATATAAAATGGCATCAGAAAAACTATTAACTGAACTAAACAAGCAATTTAATTTTGAATTATTATCTGGATACTACTATATGGCAATGGCTTCATATTGTGAATCAGAAGATATGACTGGCTTCGCACATTTCCTGCATGAACAAGCAAAGGAAGAATATGAGCATGCTATGAAGTTTTACGAATTTATAAATGATATTGATGGAAGAGTTAAGATGCAAGCTATGAGTGAGCCTAAAAATGATTATAGTTCATTTTTAGAAGTATTTGAAGCAGCGCTATCCCATGAAGAGCTGGTTACATCTAAAATAAATAATTTACTAGAGATGGCTATGGATGAAAAAGATTATCCTACAGTACAATTCTTACAGTGGTTTATAGCTGAACAAGTAGAAGAAGAGGCTAGCATGAAAGAAATCATATCTAAATTAGAAAGAATAAATGATAACTTTAATGGTCTTTACCATCTTGACAGAGCCTTAGGTCAAAGATAGTATAAAATAAATTCGAAAATGTCTGAAGAATTATCTTCAGGCATTTTTTAATGTGTTGTAGAAGAATGGGAGTGTAATATATATGGAAACAAATTATAATTCAAGTAATCCTATAAGAGAAAAAGGGAAATCCTATTTTGATGGTGGCCTCTTACAACTTATTGGATGGTCTATACTTGGCATAGTTATAACAACTATTACTGTTGGAATAGCCTATCCTTGGGCACTTTGCATGGTCTATGGATGGAAAATAAATCATACAGTTATTGAAGGAAATAGACTGCAATTTAATGGTTCGGCCATAGGCTTATTTGGGAACTGGATTAAATGGCTCCTATTGACTATAATAACACTGGGCATATATGGTTTTTGGGTTAGGATAGCTTTAGAGAAATGGAAAGTTAGAAACACAAGTTTTAGGAGGTAGACTAGTGGGTGAGTTATTAAGTATCTTTGGAATATTTTTTCGCATGGGTGCATTTACCTTTGGAGGAGGTTATGCGATGCTTCCAATTATTCAAGAGGAAATAGTGGACAAAAGAGGCTGGGCAACAAATGATGAAATCATTGATTATTATGCAATAGGACAATCTACACCTGGAATCATAGCAATAAATACAGCAACATTTATAGGATATAAGAGAAAGGGAGTAGTAGGATCTGTAGCTGCAACTTTAGGAATGGTTACTCCTTCACTTATAATCATAAGTTTAATAGCAAATTTCTTTAAAGAATTTCAAAACTATGAAATTGTTCAGCAGGCTTTTAATGCTATTCAAATAGTAGTTGG
>CAZBAK010000078.1:0-5169 GCA_964489715.1 uncultured Tissierella sp.
GAGCATCGCCTTGCCAAGGCGGGGGTCGCGAGTTCGAATCTCGTCTTCCGCTCCAACATAATTTTGACTACATAAGTAGTATAAGAAAGTTTATAAAATTGGGCGGCATAGCCAAGTGGTAAGGCAGAGGTCTGCAAAACCTTTACCCCCAGTTCAAATCTGGGTGCCGCCTCCATAAAGCAAAATACTCTAAGATTATTCTTAGAGTATTTTTTTATGATTACTTATGGGCTGAGTTATAGGTAAATTTAAAAACTTATCTAAAGAGCTTTAACTTAGTTTAAATAAATATGGGTATAGATAAGAATATGATATACTTTAAAATTGTAAGCCTAGATAAAAGAGGTGGAAAATGAACAATCCTTTTATACCATTAGGGAAAGCAGATACTGTTGTTGTGGCAGGAAATATAGATAATGAAAGTTATGAAAAGTTAAAAAATATGAATTTAAGAGTTATAAAAACTATAGGACATGAAAAAGTTGATAATGCTATAAGATTTCATCCAGACCTTGTAATGCATCCTATAGATCATAATAGCTTAGTAATAGAGCCTAGTGTATTTGATTATTATAAAGAATGCTTTTCAAAAACTAAGATTAAAATCATAAGGGGAGAGAGAAAATTAAGTGAGAAATATCCCTTAGATATATCTTATAATGTGGGAAGAATTGAAAATCTTGTTATTCATAAGCTCAAATATACAGATGAAGTATTAAAATACCATCTAAAAAAACGAAATCTAGAATTTGTAAATATAAAGCAAGGATATACCAAATGTTCCATGGCAATAGTGGGTAAAAGAGAGGTAATAACTTCAGATAGGATTATAGATAAGACACTTCAAAGTTTTGGAATTAATAGCTTGCTTATAAGTCCAGGATTTATAGATCTAGAAGGACATGACTATGGTTTTATTGGAGGATGTACAGGCAATCTATCAGATGAAGAGGTTTTGATATCTGGTAATTTAAAGAAACATCCTGATTTATTGAAAATAGAAGAATTTTTAAATAGATTTAATAAAAAAACAAGCTATTTATCAAAGAAAAAAATAAATGATATTGGAAGTATTATTGCTTTAAATTGTGATTGAAACATACAATCATAAAAAGACAAAATGTTTTTTGTAATTAGTCTAAGAGAAAGGAGTGATTTTTTGGATGCTATAAAAATTGAAAGTACAGTTTCAGCTGAAAAAATAAATGATATAATAGAAGACATGCCTTTAGAAGATAATTTAAAAATTTCTTTTGAAGAATATAAGGATAGATTTAGATATACATTTTCTTTAAATGAAAAAGAAATAAATAAGGATAAATTTCTTTTAAAAAAATTAGCTAAACTTGTAAATGAAATAATGATTAAATATTATGCAGAAGAGATAATAGATCTTAATATAGAGAAAAAAATAGGACAAATAGCTTCTGTAGATAAGTCTAAAATAGTAGAAGATGTAAAGGAAATATTGGACTCCAAAAATTTATATGTTAAGGAAAAAGAAGAGATAGAAGAAGAAATATCTAAATACTTTGGGGAAAATAGCATATTGATTATTGATGGATATTTAAATTTCAGATCTAAATCTTTTCATAAGTTAATTGATAAGGCAATTGATTTAGTGCTAGGAAATTTTCAACTAGAAGTGGAATATGGTGAGTTTATAGATATGTTAAAGACTCTTGTGGAAAGCCAAGCTTCAAAAATTGATTTAATTAACATAGTTATTAAAGATGGAAAATATATTCTTATGGATTCAAATCAGGAAAAAATAAGTAAAAATCATGTAAGTATGGTCTTAGAGGATCTATATTATGAAGAAGCAAGTGATGGAGATATATTGCTTAGCACTATAATAGCCTTAAGTCCTAGAAAAGTCATAATGCACCTAGGAAATAGACCACAGGATGATATGACTTCTATATTAGAAGAGATATTTGAAGATAAATTTGAAATATGCAGGGATTGTGAATTGTGCAATAAATAGTCTGAATCTAAAAAGAGCTATCTTAACTCTTTTTCTTTGACTTATTTTATGGAAATGCTATTATTAATAATAAGAGAAAACTGGAGGTTACTATATATGAGTGAAAAAATTGTTAGACCGTCTATTTTACCTGGATTTATGGAACTAGTTCCTAAAGAACAAATCCTATTTAATCAAATGAAAGATACAATACAAAAAAATTATGAAAAATTTGGCTTTTTACCTATTGATACTCCTGTAATTGAAAAGTCGGAGGTGCTACTTGCTAAGAGTGCTGGAGAGACAGAGAAGCAAGTTTATAGGTTTGAAAAAGGCTCAACTGATATGTCTCTTCGCTTTGATCTTACAGTACCTTTGGCAAGATATGTTGCTCAATACTATTCTCAACTAGAATTTCCATTTAAGAGATATCATATTGGAAAGGTATATAGGGGAGAGAGAAATCAAAAGGGCAGATTTAGAGAGTTTTATCAATGTGATATTGATATTATAGGCAATGGAAAATTGGCAGTTATAAATGATGCTGAAATTCCTGCAGTTATATATTCTACATTTAAAGATCTGGGATTTGACTCTTTTACCATAAAAATAAACAATAGAAGACTCCTAGGTGGATTTTTTAATTCCTTAGATATAGAAGATATAACTATGGTATTAAGAGTTATAGATAAATTAGAGAAAATAGGATTAGAAAAAACTAAGGATGAATTAAGGCTTTTAAAAATAAGGGATGAAAATATAGAAAAAATAATTGATTTTATACAAATATCTGGAAGCAATGATGAAATTATAGAAAAGCTTAAAGAATTAAAGATAGAGAATGAAAGATTTAATGAAGGATTAGAAGAACTAGAAACTGTAGTAAACTATATAAAGCTTTTTGGAGTTCCAGAAGAGAATTTTGAAGTAGACTTAACTATAGCTAGAGGTCTTGACTATTATACAGGTACTGTATATGAAACTTTTTTAGATGACCATAAAGAAATTGGAAGTGTGTGTTCTGGTGGAAGATATGATGATTTAGCAGGTTTTTATACTAAACAAAAGCTTCCAGGAGTGGGGATTTCAATAGGCCTTACTAGATTATTTTATCAATTAAGAGAAGCTAAGATTATAGAGCCTAAGGAAACTTCATTGACCAAAATACTTATTATACCAATGGATGGATTTGTGGATGAAGGAGTAAAACTTTCCAATGAATTAAGAGAATATGGTATAAATACTCAGGTCTATGTAGAAAAGGCCAAAATAGGTAGAAAGTTTAATTATGCTGATAAATTAGATATACCCTTTGCAGTAGTTATTGGAGCAGAAGAAGTAATTGAAAAGAAGTATTCCTTTAGAAATATGAAAACTGGTGATCAAGAAAAACTTACAATGGAAGGTATTGCTGCTAGTGTAAAGTAAGTTTATAGTTATTATAGATTAGTTAATCTTGACAAAGATTTATAAAGAGTATAAAATATATATAATTAAATAATAGAGGCATAGAAGGGAAGAGTAAATTATTTGTTACTTTTAGAGAGAGAAGACTATAAGCTGAAAATCTTCTTAAGTTATAATAATTGAAGACCACCCCTGAGCCGGATCTGAAATATAAAAAGATCTCCGCTTTTAAAGCGTTATTAAAATTGAGAAGCAACTAGGGTGGAACCACGGAAATAATAACCTTTCGTCCCTACAATTTATTGTAGAGATGAAAGGTTTTTTTATGATATAAACTGATAGATTAAATTGAAAATAGGAGGATATATAATGGATATGATTAAGATTACACTGCCTGATGGTACTGTTAAAGATTATGAAAAAGGAGTTAGCATATTACAAGTTACAAAAGATATATCAGAAGGACTAGCAAGGGTTGCTATGGGTGCAGTTGTAAATGGAGAGACAAGGGGCCTTCAAGAAACTATAGAGGAGGATGCTGATTTTAGAGTAGTTAAGTTTGAAGATAAAGAAGGTAAGCAAATATTTTGGCATACATCTTCCCATCTTATGGCACATGCTGTTCAAAATTTATTCCCAGATGCAAAATTTGCCATAGGACCTTCAATAGATAATGGATTCTATTATGATATAGATACTGAGCATAGATTTACTCCAGATGATTTAGAAAAGATTGAGAAGGAAATGAAAAGATTAGCCAAAGAGGGACATGTGTTAGAAAGATCAGTAATGAGTAGAGATGAGGCATTAGAGTATTTTAAAGAAAAAGGCGAAGTCTATAAAGTAGACTTAATAGAAAACTTTCCTGAAGATGAAGAAATATCATTTTATGAGCTAGGAGAATTTACAGATCTTTGTGCAGGACCTCATCTTTATAACACGAAGAAGGTAAAGGCCATAAAACTACTAAGTATAGCAGGGGCTTACTGGCGTGGTGATGAAAATAATAAGATGCTTCAAAGAATATATGGAACAACTTTCGAAAAGAAAAAAGATTTAGATGAATATCTTCATAGACTTGAAGAAGCTAAAAAAAGAGATCATAGAAAACTAGGTAGAGAGTTAAACTTATTTAGTATGCATGAACAAGGGCCAGGATTTCCTTTCTTTCATCCTAAGGGAATGATCATAAGAAATCAATTGGAAAACTTTTGGAAAGATGAACATGTTAAAAGAGGATATGAAGAAATAAAAACACCTATAATACTAAGTGAGTCCCTATGGCACGAGTCAGGACATTGGGATCATTATAAAGAGAATATGTATTTTACTAAGATAGATGAAACTGATTTTGCTATTAAACCTATGAACTGTCCAGGATCTATACTAGTCTATAGGTCGGAACCTCATAGTTATAGGGATTTACCACTTAGATGGGGTGAGTTAGGACTTGTTCATAGACATGAACTTTCAGGAGCCTTACATGGTCTCATGAGAGTAAGGAGCTTTACACAAGATGATGCTCATCTTTATATTCTTCCATCTCAAATAAAGGAAGAACTCATAGGAGTAATAGATCTTGCGGATTATATGTATGAGATATTTGGTTTTAAATACCATATAGAATTATCTACTAGACCAGAGGATTCTATGGGGACAGAAGAACAGTGGGAAATAGCAACAAATGGTTTGAGAGAAGCCTTAGAAGAGAGAAATATAGACTATATAGTAAATGAAGGTGACGGAGCATTCTACGGACCTAAGATAGACTTCCAACTTGAGGATGCCATAGGAAG
>CAZBAK010000079.1:0-5060 GCA_964489715.1 uncultured Tissierella sp.
AGCCCTTATCTCTTCATATCCTAATATTCTATCTAGTCTTGCCTTTTCAACATTTAAAATCTTTCCCTTTAAAGGAAGTATAGCTTGAAACTCTCTCGACCTTCCCTGCTTAGCACTACCACCGGCTGAATCTCCCTCCACCAGATAGATCTCCGTTATATCTATATCGTTGGATTGACAATCAGCAAGCTTTCCTGGAAGGGTAGTATTGTCTAGGACACTTTTTCTACGAGTAAGCTCTCTAGCCTTTCTAGCAGCATTTCTAGCTCTTTGTGAACCAATTGCCTTATCCAGTATTGTTTTAGCAAGTCTTGGATTCTCTTCTAGAAAACTATTTAAGTATTCATAGGTAGTTGATTCTACAATACCTCTCATTTCACTATTACCAAGCTTGGTCTTTGTTTGCCCTTCAAACTGGGGTTCTCCAAGTTTTACTGATAATATTCCTGTAAGACCTTCCCTTACATCATCTCCTGATAGATTTTCATCCTTTTCTTTTAGGATATTGTACTTTCTACCATAGTCATTCATAACCCTGGTTAAAGCTGTACGAAGTCCTGAAAGATGTGTACCACCTTCTGCAGTGTTTATATTGTTTGCAAATGTGAATATATTTTCAGAATATCCATCAGTATATTGCATAGCAAGTTCTACTACTGCCCCGTCTCTTTCTGTTTCAAAGTATATAACTTCTTTTTGTATAGGGTTTTTATTTTTATTTATATATTCTACAAAGGATTTAATACCACCTTCATAGTAGAATTCTTTTTCTTTTCCACTTCTCTTATCTTCTATGGTGATCTTTACAGCCTTGTTTAAAAAAGCCATCTCTCTAAATCTAGCTTGTAAGGTATCAAAACTAAAATCTATACTTTCAAATATTTCCTTATCTGGTTTAAAAGTAACCTTGGTTCCAGTAGTTGTACTTTCCCCTATAACTTCTAGTTCACTTACTGCAATTCCTCTTTCAAACTTTTGCCTATATTCTTTATTATTTCTTTTAACCTTTACAGTTAACCATTCTGATAGAGCATTTACAACACTTACACCTACTCCGTGAAGTCCACCTGAAACCTTGTAGGCTCCTCCATCAAATTTTCCTCCAGCATGTAGTATAGTTAAAACAGTTTCTACTGTAGACTTGCCTGTTTGTGGATGAATTTCTACTGGTATTCCACTTCCATTGTCTTCTACAGATATGGAGTTATCTTCATATATTACTATATTTATAGTGTCACATATACCTGCTAAAGCCTCATCTATACCATTGTCTACAACTTCATATACCAGATGATGAAGCCCCTTAGGTCCTGTACTTCCTATATACATACCTGGTCTTTTTCTTACAGGATCTAGACCTTCTAATACCTGTATATCCGTTGCACCATAATGCCTATCGTTAATTATATCATTTTCCTTAGCCATCTATATTTTTCAATCCCTTCTTTTTGAATTTCTTCTCTATAGAATTTGAAGATATGCTAGATTCATATATCTTTATCTCTCCATCCTCAGAAGCAAGTATATATGACTTCAACTCAGTCCTTGTTCGATGAGAGAAGGCAGCTTCTTTGTTTTTTTCTATAAAGCTTCTACTATCCTTGGATTTTAAGATAGTCTTAGAGTCGAATATCGCTATTATATTATCCTTGGGAATATAAATATCCTCACCTATATAAATACTAGTCTTTAACATCTATCTTATCTCTCCATTTTTTATATTGAATATAGCCTTATTCAAATCAAGCATGCAATTTAGGTCTTCTTCTTCAGTAGTAGTTATAAATGTTTGTATATTTTTAAAAAATCCAGTTAAATAATTTCTTCTACTTTCATCTAATTCAGAAAATACATCATCAAGTAAAAGAACAGGATATGTACCCTTTTCTTCTTTTAAAAGTTCTACTTGTGAAAGTATCAATGAAAGAATTATAGTTCTCTGTTGTCCCTGTGATCCATAGGTCTTTGCATCTTTCTCATTTAAGTCTATTCCTATATCATCCCTGTGAGGTCCTATAGAAGTTGTACAATATTCCATATCTCTTTCCAAGTTTTTTTTCATTAAATTTAAATAATTTTTCTCCATTTCCACTCTATCTTCTAATATAGGAACATTTGAAATATATTTTAAATTTAAATCTTCCTTTTCCTGGGTTATGTCCTTATGGATATTATAGGATATAGAGTTAAGTCTTTCAGTATATTCATATCTATTTAAAATTATCTCACTAGCTATTTTAACTATTTGATTGTCAAAGACATGTAAGAGTTCTTTTAAGTCCTTTTTAAATCTACTTGATCTAAGTAAATTATTTCTTTGGTAGAGTATCTTCTTATATTTATTTATATTATAACTGTAGACAGGTTTAATTTGGGAGATACCCATGTCAAGAAAATTTCTTCTCTCATGAGGACCTCCCTTAACTATTTTCAACTCTTCTGGAGTAAATAATACTACATTTAAACCACTATCTAGATCTTTAAAGCTCTCCAGTTCAGTTTTATTTATTCTTATTCTTTTAGCCTTGTCTCTATGAAGTTTTACTTCAATAAACTTAGAGTAATTTTCTAAATTTATATCTATACCTACATAACCTTCATTTTTTGAAAAACTTATAATTTCCCTATCTCTATTAGTTCTAAAAGATTTTCCCGTAGCACATATATAAATTGCTTCTATAAGATTTGTCTTTCCCTGTGCATTATCCCCAATAAAAATATTTAGATTTTTATTTAACTTAAAATCTAAATTCTCATAATTTCTAAAATTTATAAGCCTTATATTCTCTACATTCAAACTATACACTCCTTAAGGCATTAATAAAATTATTTATTACTAACTAATCTATTATATCACATTAGAGTCTTTTAAACAAATGTTCCTATAACTATTTTCTATTTCTTCTTTACTATAAAGGTCTCTCCATCTATTTCAACCCTATCGTCTTTTCTCAGTTTTTTACCTCTCATAGTACATACTTCTCCGTTTACCTTTACCTCTTCTTCACTTATGAGGATTTTTGCATGTCCACCAGTAGATGCTACTGATATAAGCTTTAAAAATTGATCTAATTTTATATATTCTGTATCTATACTTATTTCTTTCATCATTTATCTCTCCTAAAAATCATCTTGTGCTAATCTAACAGGCAGAACTAAATAGGTATAGTCATCTTCCTCTACTCCATTTATAATACATGGATTTAGACTACCCATAAAATTAAGCTTTATTTCATCATCTTCTATAGCCTTTATTCCCTCTATTATATATCTAGAGTTAAAAGCTATGTTTACATCTTCTCCATCAGTATCTGCATCTATGGATTCAAATACATTACCTACTTCAGTGTTGGACTTTATATTAAGAGTATCTCCCACTAGGCTAAGTTTAACAAGATTTGCCTTTTCTTCCTTGGCCAAAAGGGAGGCTCTTTCTAGAGAATTTTGAAATTCTTGTTTTTTTACCTTTACGCTTGTCTTGTGGTCCTCTCTTATAATATCTTTATAGTTAAAGAATGGACCCTCTAACAATCTAGAATATATAACAGTTTCTCCAAGATTTACTATTATATGTGAAGGGGATACACTTATCTTTACGTCTTCTTCCTTATCATCTAGGATTTTGTTTAATTCAGTTAGGGATCTTCCTGGTATTATCATCTTGGTTTGAGCATCACTATCTATAGGAAGTTTTTTAAAGGCCAGTCTATAACCATCAAGTGCTATAAAGGAAATATGTCTTTCTTCTATTTCCACAAGGACCCCTGTAAGAGTAGGCCTAGTTTCATCCTGAGTTGTAGCAAAAACCGTCTTTCTAATTACTGATTTAAATATATCCATAGGCATAGTAAAGGAATCTCTTTCTACTAATATAGGTAAATCTGGATAATCCTCTCCTGGACTTCCTGATATATTGAATTCTGAGTTTTCACATTGTATATTTATATTTGAATTATCTACTACTATAGAAACTTCTGCATTATCCAGCTTTTTAATTATATCTCCAAATATTCTAGAATTAATTACAATAGAACCCTCTTCTATAACTTCACAGTCCATAAAGGATTCTATACTTATTTCTAGATCTGTTCCAGTAAGTTTTAATTTTCCATTTTTAGCTTCTAAAAGTATTCCATCTAATATTTGAAGAGTGGTTCTAGAAGAAATACTTTTTTGTACTATATTAATATGTTTTGATAATTCTCTTTGATTTATTTTAAATTTCATTTTTTTCTCCTCTCTAGATAGATATATAGATAATAAAAGATAGTAGTAATAGTAGTAGGGCCTGTTAATTTGTGGATAAGCTTCTTTTCCATCTAAAGCCTAAAGCTTAAGAAGATTAATAACATGTTGGTAACTATATGGATATTAAAAAACTATCCACATTAACTAGGCTAATCCCCCTTTAATCTGTCTATAACATAATCTATCTTTTCTTGTAGATCTTTATCCTCTGATAAATCTTTATTTATTTTATCACATGCATGAATAACTGTTGTGTGATCACGACCTCCAAATTCATCACCTATTTTAGGTAAAGATAGGTCTGTAAGTTCACGAGTTAAATACATTGCTATCTGCCTAGGAAATGCAATAGCTCGAGTTCTCTTTTTAGAAATAAAATCATCCATCTTTATATTGAAATTTTGAGACACTTCTTCTTTTATAAGGTCTACAGTGATTTCTTTTGGCTTATTATTGGATATTATATCCTTTAGTGCTTCTTCAGCTAATTCTAAAGTTATGTCCTTATTTGTAAGAGAAGAATAAGCTACAACCCTTATAAGTGCACCTTCTAACTCTCTTATATTTGAATGAATTCTGCTTGCTATATATTCCATGATTTCATCCGGTACTTCTATATTTTCTATATTAGCTTTTTTTCTAAGTATAGCAATCCTAGTTTCTAGATCTGGTGCTTGTATATCAGCTATAAGGCCCCATTCAAAACGTGATCTAAGCCTATCTTCTAGTGTAGGTATCTCTTTAGGAGGCCTATCTGAAGAAATTATAATTTGCTTGTTGGATTCATGAAGAGCATTAAATGTATGGAAAAA
>CAZBAK010000080.1:0-5008 GCA_964489715.1 uncultured Tissierella sp.
ACCGTGTACCAGGAGTTATCGAGTGGAACCTATTTGATATCGAAGCTAAATTCGGGGACGTATGGCCAGTAGACAAAGTGGTTGAGTACATCAAAGGAATCGATCCTTCTGTATACCGTCGTCCAGAAAGAAAACCAGAAGAAAAAGTTGCTGCAGTAGACGCAAAATAATTTTATTGAAATTTTTCTATATTCAATACTATTAGGATATGGAGTCGATTTATATCTTTTATCCCTCTTATTATGCGGATAAGGGGTAAATCGGCTCTATTTTTATACAGAAAGGGTGAGATAATGAATTACTTAGATGTTGCAAATGATCCCATGCTGTGGGCAATGGTTATACCAATGGTTGGGTTAGTTGGCGTTCAAGCTTTTTTATTTATTAGAAAATCTTACGCATCTGCGTCAATAGTAGATTTAACTAGACAAGACTGTAACAAAGCTCTTCGTGTAGGCGCTACGGCAGGAATTGGACCTTCCTTATCGGTATTTGTAGTAATGGTAGCCATGATGGGAGTTATTGGCGGGCCAATTACTTGGCAAAGATTATCGATGATTGGTGCTGCTAATACAGAGTTAACTGCTTCCACCTTAGGAGCCGAAGCGATGGGGGTTGAATTTGGTGGAGCCGACTATGGAATTGTTGCATTTGCTAACTCAGTCTGGGCAATGACCTTAAATGGTTGTGGTTGGTTGTTATTTTGTGGGCTTTTCACTGATAAATTAGGTGTGCTTCAAGAAAAAGTTTCAGGTGGAGATCCTCAATTAATTCAACATATTAGTGGGGCTGCTGTTCTAGGGACTGCTTCATTCTTAGTAGCATTAAACACTAGAGCAACAGGTGGTGGAGTGGCACCAGATAGTTTAACCGCTGCCATTATTGCAGCCGCTTCTATGATTATTTTTGGTCAAATTGCTAAAAGAATACCGATTATTAATGAGTATTCCTTGGGTCTTTCAATGATTATAGGTATGGGTCTAGGTGTTGTAGTCTTTAATATGATGGGAGGAGCATAAGATGAGTAAATCTAGTACTTTTGATACTCAGTTCTCGAGACCAGTCATCTCAATTGGTAAATGGACACTCTTATTAGCCATACCAATGTCCTTTATTCCGGTAATTTATCTAGGGATTAGGTATGGTGCTTGGCCGCCGATTTCTTCAATACTTACCGCTTGGTTTTTAGTAGCTTCGGTATACGGCGTGGAGTACTTTATGACTCCTATTTCTTATTATCCTATTTTAGGCAATTCAGGAACTTATATGGCCTTCTTATCTGGAAATATTGCCAACGTAAGGGTACCTACGGCCATGGTAGCTCAAGAAGCCGTGGGGGTAAAAGCTGGTACTAAAGCTGGAGAAATTATTGCAACTCTCGGTATGGGAGGCTCTATTATTAGTGGATTAGTTATAACCACCTTAGCAGCTTTTGCGGGGACACAAATAATATCAGTCCTTCCGGACTCAGTTATGAAAGCGTTTGATTATGTTTTACCGGCAATTTTCGGAGCTTTATTCGCTTTATTTGCTATAAAATTCCCTAAATATGCAACCTTCGCTATTACTCTAGCCGTAATCTTAGTGTATGGCTTCCCTGCCTTACCAACAGTATTAGTGGTACCAATGTGTTCTTTCGGTACAATCGCATTCGCAATGTTCTTATATCGCAGAAACAAGGCAAATGGTACAAATTAATCATTTTCTAAAGAAATAGAAATGAAAGTTTTAAAAAATGTAATTAGAGGTGAAGAAATGAAATTAACATTGGAAAATGTTGTAATTGAAAATATTGAATTAGGAGAAACTACTAGTATTGAAGGTAGTACACTCACAATAAACAAAGAAGAAATGATTGAAGAATTAAAAAAAGTTAAGAATGTTTCCGATATTCAAGTTGATTTAGCAAGACCGGGAGAAAAAGTTCGTATTATCCCAGTTAAAGATGCAATTGAACCGCGCTACCGTGTGGACCGTTTCAATCATTTCCCAGGAGTGACTGGTGATTTAGGTCAAGTAGGAGATGGTACAACAAGAGTCATGAAAAATGTGGCTGTTGTAACTGTTGGAGATATTGTAGGGTTCCAAGAAGGAATCGTTGATATGTGGGGCGAAGGAGCTAAATGGACACCTTTTTCGCAAACCTTAAACGTAGTGGTGGATATTACTCCCGCCGAAGGTATAGATGGACATGAACATGAAGCGGCTTGTCGCGCTGTAGGACTGAAAGCAAGTGAGTATTTAGGGCAAGCTATGGAAAATGTTACAACAGAAGACATAGAAGAATATGAAATCACCGACCTTAAAACAAGTCAAGAGGAGTACCCAAATTTACCGCGTGTTGTATACATACAAATGATGATTGCTCAAGGTTTACTCCACGATGGATATATTTATGGAATTGATGTCAAACAAATTCTTCCAACTTTATTAAATCCTTTAGAAGAGCTGGACGGTGCAGTAATTTCAGGTAACTGTGTTGCGGCATGTGATAAAATTACAACTTATCAACACCAAACAAATTCAGTAGTGAAAGAATTATTAAAAGAGCATGGTAAGACAATTAATTTTGTAGGATCCATCATGGTACCAGAATTAACTACATTAAATGGAAAATACCGGACAAGAGACTACACGATTAAATTAGCCGAAATGCTTGGAGCAGATGGCGCCATTGTATCTGAAGAAGGTTATGGAAATCCTGACTCAGATTTAGTGTTGATTGCCGAAGGGTTGGAAAACTTAGATATTCAATCTGTATTAATCACCGATGAGTGTTCAGGTTGGGATGGAGACTCACAACCTTTAGCAGATTCTAAACCAGAAGCTAAAGCAGTCATTTCAACAGGTAATGTATCTCACTTAGTTCATTTAGAACCAGCTGAGAAAATATTAGGAAATGTTGAAGCACTTGCTAACCTTTCAGGTGGTTGGGATGGAAGTGTGGCTGAAGATGGCTCTATTACTTGCGAATTAAACGCAGTAATTGGATCTACTTCAGAAATTGGATACCATAATCTTACTGTAGAGTTGAACTAGGAGGAGTGCAATGAAAAAAGTAATTTACTATTTAAATCAGTTCTTTGGACAGCTTGGAGGAGAAGACCAAGCGCATACTGAACCACGAATTGTAGAAGGTAAAGTAGGTCCTGCAATTGGAATGCAAGGCTTATTGCAGGATGCAGAAATCACTCATACCATAATATGTGGAGACAACTATTTTAATGAAAATATTGAATTAGCTCAGCAATTTATTATGGAACAGTATAATGAACATAAACCAGACTTAGTAATCGCGGGCCCAGCTTTTAACGCAGGACGTTATGGGATGGCATGTGCGGGTGTTGCGAATGCTTTAAAAGATAAAGTTAAGGTAGTTACAGGAATGTATGATGAAAACCCAGGAGTAGAAGCTTGTCGCCTACATGCCTATATTGTTCCAACCACTGATTCGGCTGGCGGAATGCGTAAAGCCTTACCTGCTATGGCTGAGTTAGCTAATAAACTCTTAAAAGATGAAGAAGTAAATCATGAAGAAGATGGCTTTATGGCTCATGGTCGTCGTAACACAGTATTTGCAGAAGAAATAGGAGCTAAGCGTGCAGTAAACATGCTGTTAAAACGTTTAAACGGCGAAGAGTATGAAACAGAATTACCCATGCCAAAATTTGATAGAGTACCGGTTGCTCTTCCTATTCCTAACTTAGCAGAAGCGACGATTGCATTAGTAACGACTGGTGGTATTGTTCCTACTGGAAACCCAGATCGTTTACAATCCGCATCCGCTCAACAATGGGTAAAATATGATGTCTCAGATTTACCTGAATTAAGAGGGGGCTATGTAACAATCCACGGTGGCTTTGACCCTGTCTATGCTAACGAACAAGCCGACCGGATCGCACCACTTGATCAATTAGTGCGCCTTAAAGAAGAAGGTAAAATTGGCGATGTTTATAAATATTTCTACACTACTACCGGAACAGGCACATCGGTAGCAAACTCTGAGCAGTTTGGTAGAGAAATTGGAAAAGAGTTAGCTGATGCAAAAGTTGATGGCGTTATTCTAACCTCTACTTGAGGGACCTGTACTCGTTGCGGAGCAACGATGGTAAAAGAAATCGAACGCTATGGTATTCCAATTGTTCATATGGCTACCATTACAACTATTTCAGAATCGGTCGGAGCGAATCGTATTGTTCCAACCGTTGCTATACCTTATCCTGTAGGAAATCCTGAATTAGGTGCTAAAGAAAAAGATCTCCGTGAAGAACTCGTTGAACGTGCCACAAGAGCTTTAACGAGCGATGTAGCTTCAACTACAATCTTTAAAGAAGGATAAGAGATTATTATAAAAAATTCATTGAATAACCAATCGAGCGAAGATAGACCTTACCTATCAACGCTCTTTTTTTATTTAAAAAACCTCATAGGAGTGGCTTTTTCAGCTAAAATTATTCAGCATAACACTTCTGCCATGTAAATGAAAGTTCCATAACTAACAAAAAATTGGTATAATAAAGCTTGCCAGAGACATTTTATAGGTCAATCATTAGTTAAACCTATATTAACAACACTTTAAAAGATGCAGATGTAAACAGTAGAAAGTTATATGAGGGTGGAAAAATGCTTTATACTAAATTATCGAACTTATCATTATTTAAAAATTTATCAGTAAATACAATTGATTGTTTAAATAATTTGGCTTCTGTGGAAACAGATTATGAAGTGGATGAATCAGTGGCTCATTTTGGAGATCCGATTGACTATATTATTGTGGTGATAAAGGGGACTCTTAAAACGAGTGAATATACTTTTGAAGGTAAAGAAATAGTGTCTTCTTACTATTCCGCTTACGATGCCTTCCCTTTTTATTTGCTTTACAGTGATGTACATAACTATCCCTATAATATAGTCTGCCATAAAAAGGCGAAAATTATTTTACTGCCAGTGCAGGGTTTGATCGACTGAATTAATGCAGACATGAGTCTCATGCATAATGTTTTAATAT
>CAZBAK010000081.1:0-1104 GCA_964489715.1 uncultured Tissierella sp.
AAAATCTGAAAGGAGTTTTACTATGTCTAAAGATCTAGAGGAATATAATAAAAAAAGAGACTTTGAAATGACCCAAGAACCTAAGGGCAAGCTTAAAGAATCTAATGATAGCTTAAGATTTGTTGTACAGCACCATATAGCAAGTTCTGAACACTATGATTTTAGACTAGAACTAAATGGAGTCCTACTAAGCTGGGCAGTTCCTAAGGGACCTTCCTACAACACTAAAGATAGAAGGTTAGCTATGAAAGTAGAAGACCATCCCTTTGACTATAGAAACTTTGAAGGCACTATTCCTAAAGATCAGTATGGTGGTGGAACTGTTATGATTTGGGATGAGGGAACCTGGCATCCACTAGGAGATCCAGAAGAAGGTCTAGCCAAGGGAGAGTTAAAGTTTAAACTAGAGGGAAGCAGACTTATTGGAAATTGGGTCTTGATTAGATGGAAGATGAAGTCTGATAAAAAACAAAACAGATGGTTATTGATAAAAGAAAGAGATGACTATGCCAAAGACCATGAGGGCATATCAGAATTTAATACCAGTATTAGAACAGGTAGAAGTATGGAAGAGATTAGGGAAAATAAATGAATATTAACGGAAAACAAATAAAAGATTTTTTTATATTAAAATTAAAGTTTAACCAAGATTAACAAATTTTAAAGCGATAGGATAGATATTTACCCTATCGCTTTAATTTATTCACTCTGCTTATCAAAAGTTGTTGAAAGTTAAGCCCTGGAAGAATATAATGTTTGTAATTGAACTTAGTAAGGAATAATAGATTTGTTTGCATTTATTTTAATGATCTCTTTGGGATTGATCTTTTTGTATCTGGGATGGCGAATATGGAAGAGGGAAGACATAAGTCTAATTATTAGTCACCATCATCAAAAAGTTTCTGAAGATGATAAGAAAGATTATACTGAGGAGATGGCTAGGGCAATTATTTTTATAGGTATAGGGATGATATTATAATTGTTGAGGTAAAGTAGTATTAAGGTAAGATTCATCAGTAGAATATAATGAAACAGCGGGCCAGCAGAGCTAGCCCCTACATATGGATATGTCTAAGTCGTAAGGAGACCACAGGTATACAATAC
>CAZBAK010000081.1:1204-4913 GCA_964489715.1 uncultured Tissierella sp.
ATACCTATTGATATGCTTGAGTTGTAGGGGAGACCTGTGGTCTCCCGTATATTACACAGTATTTATATTATACTCAGCTAAATAATTGTTGGACATTCCCACTGATAATAAATATTAGTGGCTTTTTTTAAGTATATTTATTTAAGTGTATTCTCAAGGAGAAAATGGCATATAAAAATAAATTGTTATCTATCGTAGTATTATAAATATTTCAGAGCAGTGTATTTGTTGCTCCTATTGGACTCTTGTTTTTATTAGTAAGGAAAATCTCAAGTAAATCAAGTTAAATAAATCTACCTGTAGGAAGTGCCTTTAATAAATTTAAAAAAGAAAAGCTAGCTATGGATAGAAAAGAAAGAAATAAAAGTATTTTAATGATTATAGTAGGGGTTTTGGCTATATTCATCAAACCTATGGATATACTAGATCTTTTTGAGAAATATCCATTCTGGAAAATATGACAGCAATCAACTTCAATCTTCTAGGAATATTTTTAAAATATTGATATAATATTTTGTGGAGGTGCTAAATGAAAGGAAAAATGAATATATTAACAAGAGTTGGGATACTGATTTATATACTCTATTCATTTGTGGATAGATTTATTATCAGAATTCCTGACATTGTAGCTATTCCTATTATGATATTGGGTATATTAATAATTGGAGTCGGATCCTTTAAAAGATCCAGAGATATTTAAGGCAAGCTTTTATTAAACCAGTCACTAGATATTAAGATGAAAATATTAAATATACTTTTTCTTATAAGGCCTTATGTGATTGGTGAACTATAGAAGCTTTAGGAGGAATAATAATGTGGATAATATTTGGTCTTATAGCATTTGCAGCAAGCTTTTTAAATTTATATCTTTATACAAGAAGAAAAGAACATAATTTAGCAATGGCAGTTGCCTTATCCTTTACAGCCCTAGCTCTACTTGCACAATACACTATGGTTTCTAGTTGGGTAAATGAAGAAGATTGGACTGCTCTAGCAGATGTAGTACCCACAATGAATATAGCCTTATGGATTTTGGTAACAATTTCTATTCTCTTGAACTTATCAACTGTTTTTTTAGAATTGAAGAAGAAAAATTAATTATATTAGAATATATTTTCTAGGAGGGGAAAATTATGAAATGCCCATATTGTTCTAAGGAAATGGAAAAGGGAGAGGTAAAAGTTGTAGATACAACTTTTAATATACTAAGCAATGTTACCTGGTATCCTCAGGAAGAGATCCATAAGAAGATAAAAAGAAATTGGGTCAATCTAAAGCATAAAGCTGAAGGATATTATTGTAGTGAATGTATGAAGGTAGTTAGTATTTTCGATGAAAAATAGAAATACAGCTATGTTTACTCTATTAGAGATTTGGACAGGTCCTGTTAAAAGTTAAGCTTGTAAGGTATAATAAAATAAATACATAAAAAAGGAGAAAATAAATGAAAAAGAAAATTAGTATTGTTTTACTTAGTATGCTTGTCTTAGTTTTGGCTGTAGGATGTTCAGGAGATAAGCCTGAGGCTACTGTGGCTGAATATATAGAGGCTATGAAAGATTTTGATGTAGATGGGATGGCTTCTAAGGTCAATCCAAAGAAAAGAGCAGACCTTAATGAGTTCAATGAACTTTACAATGAAGAGGACTCTATGGAAAAGTATTTTTTAGACTATATTGAAAGCAATGCGAAAAAAATCAAATACGAGATAAATGATAGTGAAATAGATGGTGATAAGGCAAGTGTAAATGTAGACTTTAAATATGTAGATGGAGCTCCTCTTTTCAAGGCTACCTTTGCTGAATATATGAAAGAGATGTTCGCTATAGCATTTACTGATTTAGAGCAAGAGATTACAGAAGAAGAGTATGGACGAGTTTTTGTAGATACTATGGAAGAACAAAGAAATATTATAGAGGAAACATTTACTGAAAAGAACTTGGATATAGAGCTTATAAAGATAGAAGATCAGTGGTATATTGATGAGGTAAGCAAGGAGCTATTAGATGTGGCTATGACAAATATCCTATCAGTAGGAGAAGAGCTGGAAGATTCATTTGATTTTGATCAATAAAAATAATATTATAAAATTACTAGGAGGGATTTTTTGAAAGCGCTACTTGTTATAGATATGTTAAAGGATTTTATAGATGAAGGTGGGGCACTTGAAACTGGTAAGGCTGGAAGAGATATAGTTCCTTTTGTAAAGGATAAGATAGAAGAGTATAGAAACTTAGGCTATCCTATTATCTATATATGTGACAATCATGAAATAGATGATAAGGAATTCCAGATGTTTCCTCCCCATTGCGTAAAAGATACTGAGGGAAGCAAGATAATAGAGGCTCTAGAAGTTAAGGATGAGGACAAGATAATCCTAAAGAGAAGATATAGTGCCTTCTACGGAACAGATCTGGATCTTTATCTAAGGGAAAATGAGATAGATGAGATATCCCTAGTAGGAGTTTGTACCAATATATGTGTACTCTACACTTCAGCTGATGCTAGAAATATTTCCTACCAAGTAAATGTCTATAGGGATGGAGTGGCTTCTTTTGATGAGCAGGCTCATGATTTTGCCTTAAAGGAAATAGAGAACACTCTTGGCTGTAAAATAGTATAAAGTTTTAAAGAAAAAAGTATTGATTAAGGAGAGATAGGATGTCTGAAGACAAGATCCAAGAGGAATATGATCTAAAGGATATAGAAAAAAATAACAGTATAGCAGGTCTGGCATACTTTGTGTTTTTTCTGCCCCTAATAGCAGCACCAAATTCTAAATTTGCCAGATTCCATGGAAATCAAGGGTTATTACTTTTTATAACAGCCCTAGTTGGCTATCTAGTCATGAGATTGGTTCCAGTTATAGGCATATATCTGACACTTCCCTTTAGATTTATAATAGTCATATTTGCCATTCGTGGTCTGGTAGCTGGAATAAATGGTGAAGTCAAAGAATTACCTTTAATAGGTAAGTATAGGCTGTTAAAAGGTTAATTTAATATTTAAAAGATAGGAGATAGAAGAAAAATCTATCTCTATTTTTTTACAAAATTTTATTATATAATGGTTAATAAAGCTTAAAACAAGAGGATAATACTTAAAAATTAAAGTATTTCTAGGAGGAGATTAAATATGAAGATATTTAAATACTTATTTATTATATTGCTGGTATCTATCTTATCTGTATTTCTATATATGAATTTTATAGTTTATCAAATTCCCTATAATCCCTTTAGAGAATTTTCTGAAGAAAACTTAGAAGTAGTTTATTTTTACGACTATGATTTTACTGATGAGGCTGAGCTAGAAGAATATGGAAGCAGTAAGGATAGGGAAAAGAATAGGGAGCTTTTACAGTATTTTAAAGATCTGAAATTAAGGCCTAGAAATCCCAATAGGCTAAAAAGAGAAGGTGTAGATCCAATAGTTATCAGTGGTGGCTTTGAGTTTGGGAAGAAAGACTATGAACATATTTTTATAAATGACCTCTATTTAAAGGATCCGAGAATATTTCATATCAGTTTTAAAAATGATGAATTTAGGAAGAAAAGTGGTTACTATGAAGTTATAGATGGTAAAGTGGATTATAAATATATTAAAGAGTTTATAAATAGTCAGAAAGAATAAATTTGGGAAATAGAGTTGTATATGTCTTTTTTGGGTATAAAATATAATGTTAAGCTAGATCTGTTCTAAAATAAAAGAG
>CAZBAK010000082.1:0-4860 GCA_964489715.1 uncultured Tissierella sp.
TTGAAGAAGGATTAAGATTCTCAATACGTGAAGGTGGAAGAACAGTAGGTTCAGGAGTAGTAACAAAAGTATTAGGATAATATAAAAAGGGAGGAGAAATCTTCCTTTTTTCATATTGTAAAAATAGTTTTATTTATTTCAAAAAAACACTTGTAATTTATGTGGATTTATTATACACTGAAGTAGTGTTTTATTGGAGGCATAGCGATGATACAAAAGGTAGCTGTGATTGTAACAGGAAATTTTTGTGGAGTATGTTCGATTTAAAATCGAGCGACTAGATTTGTTATCTATTTTCAAAAAAATAGAAACACCCGGGTGGGTGTATCGGCAAATCGAAGTCGCATGTAAAAAAACAACATGCGATAGAGGGAGGGAAATAAATGTCAAACAATGGTAAACAAAAAATAAGAATTAGATTAAAAGCTTATGATCATGAACTAATAGATTCATCAGCTCAAAGAATTGTAGAAACAGCAAAGAGAACAGGTGCTAGCGTATCAGGGCCAGTTCCATTGCCAACAGAAAAAGAAATAATAACAATACTAAGAGCAGTACACAAATACAAAGATGCTAGAGAGCAATTTGAGCAAAGAACTCATAAAAGACTTATAGATATACTTAACCCAAGTCAAGCTACTGTAGATTCACTTATGAAGTTAAATTTACCTGCAGGGGTAGATATTGAAATAAAGTTATAAGAGTTTTTATAAGATTGCCATAGGTAATCCGCTGTAAAATAACAGGAGGTGCAAGCGATGAAAAGCATGATAGGAAGAAAAGTTGGAATGACTCAGATCTTTACTGAAGGTGGAGAAGTAGTTCCAGTTTCAGTTGTAGAAGCTGGACCATTGATAGTTGTTCAAAAGAAGACTATTGAAAAAGATGGTTACAGTGCTATACAAGTAGGATTTGACACTATGAAAGAAAAGAAAGCTAATAAACCTTTAAAGGGACATTTTGCAAAAGCAGAAGTAGAACTTAAAGAGGTATTACAAGAAATAAAAGTTGAAGATTCAGAGGCCTTTGAAATAGGACAAGAGATAAAGGCAGATGTTTTTGAAGCGGGAGACAAGATAGACATAATTGGAACATCAAAGGGTAAAGGTACTCAAGGTGTTGTAAAGAGACATGGCTTTGCTACAGGACATCAAACACATGGTTCTAGGTTCCATAGATCACCAGGAGGTATGGGCGCAGCTTCTACACCAGGTAAGGTATGGAAAGGACATAGAATGGCTGGAAGAATGGGAAATGAACGAGTTACTGTTCAAAACTTAGAAGTAGTAAAAGTAGATGCAGAAAAGAACTTAATTTTAATAAAAGGTGCTATCCCAGGACCTAAAAAAGGGTTTGTTACTATAAAACAAACTACTAAAAGAGCGTAAATAAGGCCGAAAGGAGGACGTAATATGTCTAAAGTAAATGTATACAATATGCAAGGAGAGCAAGTAGAACAAATAGAACTAGATGAATCAGTATTTGGTATAGAAGTTAACCAACATGTAGTTTATGAAGTTGTTAAAAATCATCTTGCAAATAAAAGACAGGGAACACAATCTACTAAAACTCGAGCGGAAGTAAGAGGCGGTGGAAGAAAACCTTGGAGACAAAAAGGTACAGGTAGAGCTCGTGCCGGAAGTACAAGATCACCAATTTGGACAGGTGGTGGAGTTATATTTGCACCTAAGCCAAGAGATTATAGTTATAAGGTACCAAAGAAGATAAAGAGACTTGCTATGAAATCAGCTCTTACTTCAAAGGTTTTAGAAAACGAAATTATAATAGTTGATGAATTATCCTTAGATGCTCCAAAGACTAAAGATATGGTAAATGTATTAAATAAACTATCTGCTGATAGAAAAGCATTGATTGTAACTTTGAATCCAGAGGGCAATCTTATAAAGTCAGCTAACAATATACCTAATGTTCAAACTACTGTAGTAGGAAACTTAAATGTATATGAGATATTAAAATACAATTCACTTATCATTACGAAGGAAGCTGTTAGAAAAGTGGAGGAGGTGTATGCATAATGCGTATTCCACACGATATTATTATTAAACCAATAATAACTGAGAAGAGTATGGAAGAGATGTCAGAGGGAAAATATACTTTTATGGTAGATAAGAAATCTAACAAGACGGAAATAAAAAAAGCAGTAGAAAGTGTATTTGATGTAAAAGTTGACAAGGTGAATACCATGAATATGCTTGGTAAGGTAAAAAAACAAGGCTATACTTCTGGTAGAAGATCAAGCTGGAAAAAAGCTATAGTAAAATTATCTGAAGGATCTAAGACAATAGAGTTCTTCGAAGGAATGGAATAAAAGTTTTATAGAAGGAGGGAAAACAATGAGTATTAGAAAATTTAAACCTACTTCCCCTGCTTTAAGACATATGACAGTATCAACATTTGAAGAAATTACAAAGGTTGGACCTGAGAAATCATTGCTTACTAGTATCAAAAGAACAGGCGGAAGAAATACTCGAGGTGTAATCACTATGCGTCATATTGGTGGTGGAGCCAAGAGAAAATATAGAATAATAGATTTTAAGAGAAATAAAGAAGATATACCAGGAAGAGTTGCTAGTATAGAATATGATCCAAATAGAACTGCAAATATCGCACTTATAAATTATGTAGACGGTGAAAAGAGATACATCATAGCTCCTAGAGGATTAAAGGTAGGAGATATGATAGAATCTGGAGAAAATGCAGACATAAAGACAGGAAATGCTTTAAAATTAAAGTTTATTCCAGTTGGTACAACTATTCATAACATAGAATTAAAACCTGAAAAAGGTGGTCAGTTAGCAAGATCAGCAGGATCAGGAGCACAACTTATGGCTAAAGAAGGTAAGTATGCACAGGTTAGACTTCCTTCAGGGGAGTTTAGACTTATAAATGTAGAATGTCGTGCTACAATTGGTCAAGTTGGAAACAAGGACCATGAGCTTATTACAATTGGTAAGGCAGGAAAGTCTAGACATATGGGTAGAAGACCAATAGTTCGTGGTAGTGCAATGAACCCGGTAGACCATCCACACGGTGGTGGAGAAGGTAGAACACCAATAGGTAGACCTTCACCAGTAACTCCTTGGGGTAAGCCATCATTAGGATACAAAACTAGAAAGAAATCAAAGAAATCAAGCGAATATATAGTAAGAGGAAGAAAGAGATAAATAAGTAGAAGTTAAATTTAATCAGAGAAGGAGGAATAGTCAATGGGTAGATCTTTAAAGAAAGGCCCTTTTATAGACGATCATCTTCTAAAGAAAGTGGAAGAGCTTAACAAAGATAATCAAAAAAAAGTTATTAAAACTTGGTCACGTCGTTCTACTATATATCCAGAACTAGTAGGCCATACTATAGCGGTTCATGATGGAAGAAAACATGTACCTATCTATATTACTGAAGATATGGTAGGTCATAAGTTAGGAGAATTTGTTCCTACAAGAACGTTTAGAAGCCATACAGGTAAAAGTGAAAAAACAACGGTAGTTAGATAGATGCGAGGAGGGAATTAAAGTGGAAGCAAAAGCTATAGCCAAATATGTTAGAATCTCTCCATTAAAAGTAAACTTTATATGTAGAGAAATAACAGGCAAACAAGTAGATGAAGCTCTAACTATTTTAAAATTCACACCTAAAAAAGGTGCTAGAGTTCTTGAAAAAGTATTGGGCTCAGCAGTTGCAAATGCAGAAAATAATCTTAATTTAGATAGAGATAACTTATATGTTTCTAAAGCTTATGCAAATGACGGTCCTCAGATGAAAAGATGGAGACCAAAAGCAAAGGGAATGGCTTATCCGATAATTAAAAGGAGCAGTCACGTAGGAGTAGAAGTTAAAGAAAAAGAGTAAAAAAGGAGGGGTAATTAATGGGTCAAAAAGTTAACCCACACGGTTTAAGAGTTGGTATAATAAAGGATTGGAACTCAAAGTGGTATGCTGATAAGAAGAATTTTGATGAATTCTTAGTTGAAGATGATAAAATTCGTAAATATGTTAAGAAAAAGCTATATGAATCTGGAGTTTCAAGAATTGAAATAGAAAGAGCAGCAAATAGAGTTAAGCTTACAGTTCATACTTCTAAACCAGGAATGGTAATAGGTAGAGGTGGTTCTGGAGTAGAGGCACTAAGAAATGAATTACAAAAAATGACAGGAAGATCTGTTTCTATAAATGTAGAAGAAATAAAAAATCCATCAATTGATGCTCAACTGGTAGCTGAAAATATAGCTTCACAACTTGAAAGAAGAGTTTCTTTTAGAAGAGCTATGAAGCAAGTTATCCAAAGGACTATGAGATCTGGAGGAAAGGGTATAAAAACTCAAGTTTCAGGTAGATTAGGTGGAGCGGATATGGCTAGAACTGAAGGATATAATGAAGGTACTATACCATTACAGACTTTAAGAGCTGATATAGATTATGGATTTGCCGAAGCTGATACTACTTATGGAAAATTAGGAGTAAAGGTTTGGATATACAAAGGAGAAGTTCTTCCTACTAAAAACGAAAAAAAGGAAGAAACAGTTAAATAGACTGTAGGAAGGAGGAATTTTAATATGTTAATGCCTAAAAGAGTAAAATATCGTAGAGTTCATAGAGGTAGAATGAAGGGAGACGCTCATCGTGGTAATACCATCACTTATGGTGAATATGGTTTACAAGCATTAGAGCCAACTTGGATTACTTCTAATCAAATAGAAGCAGCAAGACGTGCTATGACAAGATATGTAAAAAGAGGTGGTAATATCTGGATTAAGGTATTCCCAGATAAACCAGTAACTGAAAAACCAGCAGAAACTCGTATGGGTTCTGGTAAAGGTTCACCTGAATATTGGGTAGCAGTAG
>CAZBAK010000083.1:0-4781 GCA_964489715.1 uncultured Tissierella sp.
CTATATCAGATCTTCTAGCCAGTATAGCCTCCTTTATGCTTATAAGAAATGAAGGCTTAGAACTAAATACAAGAATAGAAAAGCAGCTAAAGAAAGAAAAGATAGCAAAGAGTATACCAAAACATTCATATTAAAAGAAAAAACTTCCAAGAAAACTATCTATTTAATACTTAGATAGTTTTCTTGGAAGTTTTCTTATTATTAAATAAGAATTATTTGCCCTTATAGATCAGCTTAAGTAGTATTTCCAGCTTAAGCCTACTTATAGGATCCTCTAAATCCATATCTATTAGATCATTTATATATTCTATTCTTTTTCTAACTGTATTTATGTGAATAAAGAGCTTCTTAGAGCTTAGACTATAGTTCATATTTGATTCTAAGTAAGTATCTAAAGTTTCAATAAGTTCCTGACTATTTTCTTGGTCTAAGAGATCCTTAATACTATCTTTCATAAGATCTATCTCATCACTCTTTATATCTATCCAGGCTAGAGGGCCTAATTCTGAATAGGTAATATAGTAGAGATCTCCATATAGAATATGGCCCATTTCCAAGGCCTTTAAAGCTCTTTTATAGCTTTTATAAGTAGAAGTTATGGGAGCTGCTATATCTGCTATGCCAAAGTTTAAGTCTATATTTGGAAGTTCCGCCTTTAGGGAAAGATTAAATTTATTGATCAAGTTTTTAATAGCCTTAATATTCTCTTCTTTAGATATGTTTTCATCTGCAGCTATTAAAAGCAGATAGCTATCTTCCTTGGCCAATGCTATTCTGGAAGCTGTTTTTCTGAAGGTGATTTGAAAATTTCTTTCAATGGTTTCTTTTTCCAAGAAATCCTTTTTATTTTTATTTTTGACTAGAACTAGGTTATATCTATCCTTTCTATTTAAGTTTAACTCTTCAGCTCTTTCCAAGATGTTATCATGATGGACCAAGTTTTTATTTACTATATCTTTTATAAAGTTCTTAAAGCCTGAATCCCTTAGACTTTGAGATACTAGTATTTGTTCATATAGGGACTGTATAAGCAAAAAACCTATTCTAAGTGCAAATTGATCAAAGTAATCTATTATGCCTTCAGCTTCCAGGACTACAAAGTAGGCCTTTACCTTTCTATCAATTACAATGGGTATCCTAATCTAACTAAAGGGAGCCTCATATTTTTCGTCAATAAATCTAAATCTAGTTATATTTAAATTTTCACACAATGTTACTGTAGTGTGCTGGAAAGAAGGGGCCCAAAAGTCTGAAAGCTCTAGCTGGCTAGATATTTCCTCAAACATAGGAGAAGAAAAGTAGCTTTTATCATTTAAAAGATCATAGAGCATGGCTGGAAAATTCATTTCTTTTTCTATCTGATAGAGGATCTTGTTTATCTTTCTATTTTGATAAGAGACATCAGATATAATCTTCTTGTTGACACTTTCTATTTTAAATTGCTTTATATTCTTATTCATGACTATTACATTTAGGTGATTCATTATATCCATCCAGGAGGGCTGATTAGGAACACCTATTAAAGGTATTTTGTATTGATCAAATTTATCCAATATTTTTTGATCTATTTTATTTAAATACCTATTTAGTTTAATAGCCATTCCGGAAATCTCCCTAAAATTCTCATCATCTGTATATTCTTCAAATAAGTCAGGATTTTCCTTAAAAATATAGCCAGAAGATACTACCAGTTCACGTCCCTTTGTCCACTTATATCCATCTGGAGCATCAAGTATAGCAATTCCCTGTATTTGATTGTCAAGTCCACTATGGCCTGCCAGCACTTTAAAGTCTTTAAAGTATTCTGAATCCAACATTTCCTTAATTGATATTCCCATAAAAAACACCCCCTTATCTATATTTATTTATTACATTATGTATTATATCATAGATAAAACCATAACTAATCAAAATTGATCAATTATGGTTCCTAGTTTCAATCATCTAATAGGCCAAATCCACTTCCCCTTACTTCAGTTATACCATTTATAACTCCACCAAAGATTGCTCCCATCATAACATCATCAACTTGGATAAGCTGGTTTATATCATATGTTAAGGTAAGAAATAGTGAAAAGAAGGTCATTGATATCAAGCCAAAGATTGCGAATTCCTTATCTATTTTTCTAAAGGCAAAAACAAATATAGGCATATTGATTAAAAAGACTATTATACCAGAAGGTATGCCAGTAAGATATTGAATCATTATACCTAGCCCACCTATACCACCACTTAAAAGTTTATTTGGTATGAAAAATATATTAATGGCGAGGGCACATAGGAAATTTGCTACAATTATTACAAGAAACTTAATTAGGAATCTTTTTTTAAATATATTTTTATCCTTAAGCATTATTTTTATTCTCCTTATAAGTATTAGGATGTAACATGTAATATGACATAATTCTATGGACCTTAGTGTAAAAGTTATATACACCTAGGTCCATAGAATCTTATATTTAGAATATTAATTTAACCATACTGCTCCTCCAACTCCAGTTGGAAGGCCAAATGTAATCCACACTATTAGCACAAGTGCATAGGCTATAATAAGTCCAACAGTATAGGGAGCTAGTCCTGAGAACAAGGTTCCTAGGCCTGCATCTTCATCATATCTCTTAACTGTTGTAAGCATGATTGCAAAATATGCTACCAGGGGAGTTACAGCATTTGTAGAACTGTCTCCTAGACGATATATTACCTGGGCAAAGGCTGGGTGAATATCTAGTTCCATAAGTATAGGTATAAGTATAGAAAAAGTGCAGCAGGATGTGGAAATTTATTACCAACTCTTTCTATAGCAGTTAAAACTTTGCTGGTCTTTTGAACTTTTTTATTATTGTTCTCCATAAGCTGTGTATCTTCATCTACTAATTTCATAAGATCATCTTTTTTCCCTAACTTGACAATCTTTCCTGAATTGAGGGCAAGTGAATCCACAATAGTGTTTGAATTATCTAGGGTAATAATATTTCCATTAAAAAACATCTTATCAATTTTCATTGTCTAGTCCTCCTTCTTTTAAACTAATCTAAAGCACTTACATATTCTTCATCTTCAGTTCTTTCTTTAAATTCTTCTATTGCTTCTTGGACTAATCTTTCATCATTTAAGAGATCATACATGATGCCTGTAAATATCTTAGCAGCATAGAGCATGCCCTTAAGTCCCATAGAGGAACCAGAAGCCGCTGTAGCTTGCCATGAGTGGGCTGCTACTCCAAGGGGCCAGGTAGCTGTTAAAAATACATTCATAGGCATATTCCAAGAAACATCTCCACTGTCAGAGGATCCTGAGATCATTACTGAGTCTAGATCTTTTTTATCTATTACGCCTTGATGGATAAATGTTTCTTTCTTTGACTTGGAATCCTTTATAAACTTATTTATTTCAGCCTTAACTGTCTTTGGATCCAGCGTTTCTTGTAGGGCCTGAGCAAATTCTAATTCTTCCTCAGTATATGTTGGAGTATCAATCTCCTGCATATTCTTATAGGTTAGATCAGTTAATACAGTATTGGGTAAATATTCATAGGCTCCCCCAAGTATTTCATAATCACTGCTGGTTTCAGTCATCATAGCAGCACCCTTAGATACCTTTATCAATCTTTCTGTAATATCTTCTACATCTCTCCTATGAGGTGCTCTTACAAAATACCAGGATTCTGCTTCACTAGGTATAATATTTGGAGCTCCACCTGCATCTGTTATAGTATAGTGTATTCTAGCTGAGTCTATAACATGCTCCCTTAGATAGTTTGCACCAACATTCATTAGTTCAACAGCATCTAGGGCTGATCTTCCTGATTCTGGAGATTGGGCTGCGTGAGCTGATATACCATGGAAATTAAATTTTATTGAATTATTGGAGAGAAAGGCCTTTTTAAGAGAGGCATTTACATTCATTGGATGCCAGCTAAGGGCTATGTCACATCCTTGGAAGATACCAGCTTTTATCATCTTAACCTTGCCTACCAGTGTTTCTTCTTCTGGAGAGCCATAAAATCTTACTGTACCTTTTACACCCTCTTCTTCCATATACTTCTTTATGGCTATAACAGATCCAAAGGCAGCTGATCCTAGTAAATTATGCCCGCAGGCATGGCCTGGAGCATTTTCTTCAACTGGATTATATTTTGTATCTAATTTTTGTGATAAGCCTGGAAGTGCATCATACTCAGCAAGTACAGCTATAACTGGTTTGCCTTGACCAAATTCTGCTATAAAAGCGTTTTCAAGCTCACCTTCATATTCCTTGATTTTGAAGCCATGGGACTTTAGGGCTTCCTTGTATACTTTTGAAGATCTCTTCTCTTGATTGGAGACTTCTGGATTATTCCAGATATCAAGGGAAACTTCATTTACTTGGTCTTTTATACTATCTAAATAACTTATTACATCTTTTTTATTCATTTTAAAACTTCCTTTATAGTATTTTCTTTTTCTACTAGCTCTTTAAAGCTTCTAATATAAAGATACCACTTAGCTTGCATTAAAGCAGTGTAATAATATCTATAAATTTACAGAAAAAATGAAAAAATTTTCACAAACTTTTAAAGAGGAAAAAGCTCTTCTTATTAACAAAGCCCCTTATTTGATGTATAATTAGGAATAAATATAGTGGGAAGGAGAAAATATGGAAAATATAGATATAGGAAAGGAATCTACCAAGCTTATATATACTAAATACAATAAGGATGAATTTATAAGAAAAGAGATAGAGAGAGTAGAGGAATTTATAGAAGATGAAGATGGAAAGTATGTAAGATGGCTAGATGTTAT
>CAZBAK010000084.1:0-4685 GCA_964489715.1 uncultured Tissierella sp.
AATACATTTAATCCTACAGAAAGATTTCAAAGAGCTAATATAGAAACTAAAGAAATGCAATATCTATATAATGATGGTGAATTATATTATTTTATGGATGAAGATACATATGATCAGCTTCCAATAGATAAAGATGCTATGGAAGAAGCTGTAATGTATTTAAAAGAAAATGACAGAGCTACACTAAAATTTTTTGAAGGAAAGGCTTTTGAGGTTACGGCTCCAAATTTTGTAGAATTAAAGGTTACGGAAACAGAACCTGGTTTAAAGGGAGATACATCTAGTGGTGCTACTAAACCTGCTACAGTAGAAACAGGACTAACTCTAAATGTTCCTTTGTTTGTAAATTTAGGAGATACAATAAGAATCGATACTCGTACAGGAGAGTATATGTCGAGAATTTAATTTCATAAAAATGGAGGGATAATGATGAATGATTTATTTAAGAAAGTATCATATCTAGAAGGCTTAGCAGCAGGATTAGGAGTAGATGAAACGACTAATGAGGGCAAATTATTACTGCAAATCATTGATGTATTAGGAGACTTTACTGATGTACTAGAAGAAGTAGTTGAGGATCAAATGGACCTTGAAGAGTATGTAAGCTTTATAGATGAGGATCTCTCTGATCTAGAAGATGAAATTTATGATGACTATGATGAGTATGATGAATTTGAAGATTTTGATGAATTTGAAGATTTTATAATAGAAGATGGAAGCTTAGATTTTGAAGAAGATCTAGATGACTCTGAAAGCGACGAAGAAGAATAAAATGTTTTAGTAAAACTAGCACAAGATCTATCTGATTTTGTGCTAGTTTTAATTTAAAGATTAAAAACATCAAATTAATAAAAGTATTACTATAAGGAATTTAATTTTAGACAAATCAAGATAAATGTTTGTAATGAATATATTCCTTTGGTATAATAACTTTATAACTTAAAGCAATTTTGGAGGTGTATATAGTGACGGAAAACATGATAAATGATGAAAAAGAATATGGTTGTATTAAGATTTCTAATGATGTGATTGCTACAATTGCAGGAATTGCAGCTACAGAGGTAGAAGGTGTCGCTGGCAAAAGTATGGGATTTACAGGTGGTATAACAGAAATGCTAGGTATGAGAAATCTTACAAAAGGCGTGAAAGTTGAAATAGTTGATAGGCTAGCAAATATAGATATATCTTTAATAGTAGAATATGGAGTAGATATAACTAAAATAGGAAAAGAAGTTCAGGAGAATGTAAAAAAGTCAGTAGAAACTATGACAGATCTTTTAGTACCTAAAGTAAATATAAGTGTTCAAGGTGTCAATATGGAAAAAGAAAAGGAAGATGAAATAGTAGTTGAATAGTAAAAATATCTAATTACCCTCTGTTAACAGAGGGTAATTTTAAATATATTATTAATAATTTACATAATGAGGTATAATAATTTTATATGATTTATATATGAGAATCAGATAATATATTAGGAGGAAAAAATATGGGAAGAAAAAATGCACGAGAAGGTGCAATGAAATTATTGTATCAAATGGAATCAAATGATGATTTTTCAAATATAGCATTAGAAAAATATTTAGCTAACTTTTCTTATGATGAAAATGAAGAAAGATATATAGTTGAAAGTATAAACACTATAAATGAAAACCTAGAAACAATTGATAAGTATATTAAAGATAATTTAGATAGCTGGTCTATTCATAGGCTGGCAAAAGTTGACTTAGCTGCTCTTAGAATTTCTATCTATGAAATTTTATATAGAAAAGATATTCCCGTAGAAGTATCTATAAATGAAGCTATAGAAATAGTCAAAAAATACAGTAATAGTGATTCATTTAAGTTTATTAACGGAGTACTAGGTGGGTTTGTAAAGAGTCTAGATGAAAATAAATTATAATAAATAGAGATTGTTAATGATATTATATAAGGGGTGATAGGGTGAAACCTTTAAAGGTTAGTGAATTAAATAGCTATATTAAGAGAGTTTTCGCTTCAGATATGATTCTTTCTAATATACAAATTGAAGGTGAAATCTCAAACTTTAATAGACATAAAAGCGGACATCTATATTTTTCCTTGAAAGATAAAAATTCATTGATTAAGTGTGTAATGTTCAGAGGAGATGCTGTACATAGTCCTTCTAGTTTATCAGAAGGACAAAAAATTATCGCAGAAGGATATGTATCTATTTATGAAAAAAGTGGTGAATATCAATTATATGTTAAAAAAATTAAAGCTCAGGGAGTAGGAGCCCTCTATGAAGCTTATGAAAAACTAAAGATTAAATTAGAAAAAGAAGGTTTATTTGAAGAAAAATTTAAAAAAGAATTGCCATTTTTGCCTAATAATATAGGCGTAGTAACTTCTTCTACAGGAGCTGCAGTTCATGATATTATAAATATAATAAGGAGAAGACTTCCTCCTTGTAAAATAAGCTTGTATCCATCATTAGTCCAAGGAGAAAGTGCCTATAAAGAAATCATCAAAGCTTTAAATTATCTAGATAATGATGAAAGCATCGATGTTATTATATTTGGCCGTGGTGGAGGATCTATGGAAGATCTATTTGCTTTTAATAATGAAGAATTAGCTAGATGTGTATTCAATTTAAAGACTCCAGCAATCTCAGCTGTTGGACATGAAACAGATTTTACAATAGTAGACTTTGTAGCAGACTTAAGAGCACCTACACCTTCTGCAGCGGCAGAGCTTGTTGTACCTAATATATTTACCTTAAAAGATAATTTGATTAAAATTCATGGCGATTTAAGAAGTTCCTATAATAAACATATAGATGATAAGTATAGGGAAATAGATATATTTAAAAAGGATCTTAAATATAACAATCCTTATCTAAAACTTAGAAATGATAGACAAGATATAAATATGCTTTATAAAGATCTAGTAAACTTTCTTGATAATAATATAAGCAAAAAATCTAAAAAACTTGTAGATATAAATCACAAGCTGAAACTTTTAAATCCCCTTTTATCTTTAGAAAGTGGCTATGGAATACTTATGAATAAGGAAGGTAATATTATCAAAGATATAGATGATATAAACTTAGAAGATCTTATAGATATAAAACTTAAAGAGGGAAATCTAAAAGTACTGGTAAAAGAAATTACAAAAGGAGAGTAATTTATATGGAAGATAAAAAAATATCATATGAAGATGCTTTAAAAGAATTAGAAGATATAGTTGAGAAACTGGAAAAAGATAATTCAACTTTAAATGATTCAGTTGAAATGTTTAAAAAAGGAGTAGAATTATATAAATATTGTAACAATCTATTAAATAAGGCAGAAGGAGAAGTTAAACTTATCTTAAATGATTCAGATGGTTCCTTTATAGAAAGCAACTTCCTTGAGGAGGATGAGAGAGATAGTTTCTAACAATTTACAAGAAGTTATAAAAAGTATTGATGAAAAATTACATCAATATCTAGATGTTAAGGGATTATATCAACAAAAGATATATGATTCTATGAATTATAGTCTATTTACAGGTGGCAAAAGACTTAGGCCCATTATATGTATAAAATCATTTGAGATTTTTAATAGGGATATTGAGAAGATACTTCCCTTTGCATGTGCCATAGAGATGATACATACTTATTCCCTTATACATGATGATTTACCCGCTATGGATGATGATAAGTATAGGAGGGGAGTCTTGACAAACCATATTGTATTTGGTGAAGCCCTAGCTATTTTAAGTGGAGATGGACTTTTGAATTTATCTTTTGAAATCATGCTAAAGGAAACACTGAAATCTTGTAAGAGTTTAAAAGACTATGAAGATTATGTTAAGGTTATGGAAATAATATCTCACTATTCAGGAGTCAATGGAATGATTGGTGGACAAGTATTAGATTTGTTTGGTAATAATGAAAACATGGATATAGATAAATTAGAATTTATGTATTCAGCAAAAACTTCTGGCCTTTTTCAAGCAAGCGCTTTAGCAGGGGCTATATTGGGAGGAGCTGAAGATAGAGAATTGGAAATAATACATAAATTCTCTAAAAATATTGGCCTTGCCTATCAAATAAAAGATGATTTTCTAGATAAGGAAGAAGATAAAGATAAGACAACTTTTTTATCTTTAAGCAATGATGATAAGGGTCTAAATAAGTTGGAAATACTTACTCAGAATGCTTTAAGGGAATTGGAAAAGCTCCATAATAGGGATACGAGTTTCTTGAAAGAATTAACAAAAATGCTTTTAAATAGAAAAAATTAAGCTTACTGTATTTAAAAATAACCTTAGATATGATATAATTAATGAAGATGTGAGTGGTACAGTATTCTAGTCAGCACATCTATTCTAGAAGGCGAGGCTAAAAATTCGTCAAAGGGCATATCGATGAAGTTCCTTGTATTAGCTTGTGACGCCCAGTTATGGGCTTTTACAGGGAGTAAGAAGGATGGGGCGATCTGCAATGGCATGCGGGCGTGGACCCTACTTTCGTGGAGACACAATATATTGAATTAACCTAAATATTGTGATTAACCTGCAAAAATGGGGCAGAGTAGCCTGCCTTGAGTGAAATAAGGCGGATGGTAAGTTCAATCTTTTTCTACTAAGGGCCCTGTAGATCAAGATCTAGTTACCGAAATCTATTTTGCAAAAGAGGCTAAGGAATAGAATGGCTGTTGAGGAAAACTCCTAGGCTGTTT
>CAZBAK010000085.1:0-4552 GCA_964489715.1 uncultured Tissierella sp.
CATATTCTTTACCACGGTCTGAATGAAATATTTTTATATCTTTTAAAGGATAACGGCAGCTTAAAAGTGCTTTTTCTATAAGAGAGGCATCCTTATTGGGACCAGCTGAGTACCCTATTACTTCTCTATTAGATAGATCTACCAATGTACATACATAGTTCCACTTACTGCCTACTCTAACATAGGTAAGGTCGCTTACTGCTACCTCTAGTTTATCTCTATCATCAAATTGTCTACCGACTATATTAGAAGTCTTAGACTCATTACAACCTTTACTATGAATCTTATATTGAGCTACAGTGTAGTTGGATACTAGAGCATTTGCTTTCATGATTCTAGCTATCCTTCTCCGAGAAACTTGATGACCTAGTTTTTCAAGCTCTACTTTAATTTTCCTAGTACCGTAATTATTTTTACTTCTATGGAAAATTTTTATTATATGTTTCTCTATCTCCGAATCTTTATTAGAAGAACAAGATTCCCTATTATTTAGATGATAATATACCAAGCTTCTTGAGACCTTTAAAAGCTTACACATAGCACTAATACTGTATTTCTCTCTATTAGAAATAATCAGGTCTACTTTTTGCCTAGTAGTAGTGCAGCTTGCTTTAAAATATCATTCTCCATTTCAAGTTGAGCTAGTTTTTTCTCCAGTTCTATAATTCTTTTTTCGTCTTCAGTCCTATTATCTTCAGCATTGAATGACTGAGTGTTATTGTACCTTATTACCCATTGCCTCATAGTCCAAGGGGGTAGCATCAAGCTATGACATCTTTATTGTACTCTCATGGTAAGAGGGATATCCTCATTTTCTCGAGTATAGTTCCTACCGTACTGTACAAACATCACAGGAGGGACTATATTGGCATAATATATATGTGAAAATATATAGGGAGAGATAATATAATGAAAAAAATATTGATTGCTTTATTAATAATAGTATTGGGTGGATGTACTACCACTGTGGAAGAAGATAAGATAAAATATAATAAAATTACTGCAGAAGAAGCAAAAGAAGTCATAGATAAAGAAAATGTTATAATCATGGATGTTAGAACACCAGAAGAGTATGAAGAAGAACATATAGAAGGTGCTTTACTGATTCCAAATTATGACCTTAAAGATTTATCAGAAAGTAAGCTCCCAGATAAGGATGCAAAAGTACTTGTTTATTGTAGCAGTGGAAATAGATGCAAATCTGCAAAGAAATATGATATAATCTTTTTATATAAAATCAGTATTTTTAAGTCGTGTAATGAAATTATAAAGGATTTATAGCATATTTCTACTTACACCAATTTTAAAAGATTATAAAGGAGAGAACTATGAAAATATTTGATGTGATTCGTTATGATGATGAGAAAGATAGAAAAGTTTTCGCTTGGAGATGGAACAATAAAGAATTAGGACATGCATCAACATTGCAAGTCTCTCAAGGTCAACAAGCTGTGCTATTTTCTAATGGACAATTAGTTGCAACCTATGGACCAGGAAAACATAGAATTGATGGTAATAATGTTCAGCTTTTAAACTCTATTAAAAAACTATTCACAGATGGTGTAGCTACGGATACTAATTACATATGGTTTATAAATGATTATGAAATTCCACCAATTTTCTGGGGAACTAACGGACGTCAAAGTGTAAATATTCATACTGGACATGAAGGCAGAACAATGACGGCTTTGGTTGGCTCAAGGGGTTATTTCACTTTAAAAATTGTTGATTTGGAAAAATTTGTTATTAATTATATGGTAAGTCAGCCTGATACTATAACAATGGAATTATTACAAAAGAGATTCTCACAACAATGTATGGCTTCGATTACTGATGGAATTAATTCTGTGTTTATTGACGGTAAAATTCCATTTGATCAAATTACCGCCCGAAAAAATGAACTAGCCGCTATATTAAAACCCATTTTAAATACAAGCTTTGATAAGCTAGGGATTGAAGTAACAGACTTTATAATAGACGATATAAGCTTAGATAATGAAACACTAAAGAAGATTTCAGACAGACAAAATCTACGTGAAAATAAATATGAGGAAGGAAAATCTGAAGAAGATTATTCAATTGGTAGGACGATTGCAAGTCGTAACTATTCTGATGCTAGGGCATATAGTCAGAAAAAAGAAGGTTATAATTATCAAGAAAAGAGAAAATATGATGTTTTACAAAAAGCTGCAGAAAATGAGGGGGCTGGCTCTAGTATTATGAATGCTGGGATAGGGCTATCTGCAGGCTTAGGCATGGGTAACACTATTGGTGAAATGTTCAATCAAAAAATAAACAAAACAAGTTCACAGGAAGCAGTTATAGAATCAACTAAAAGATATTGTGGTAACTGTGGTGAACAAATAAATGCAAAAAACAACTTTTGTTCAGCTTGTGGAAATAGGTTAGGAGGTTAATATGAAAAATCTTAGAACTTTAATGTCAGCAACCGCAATTGTAGTCATACTACTTTTATTAAATAATATTATTCCTCATACTAATAACATCGAATATTATATTGCATTTACATTTTTAGTTATTTCTTTTATCCTATGTTTTTTTGCAGTAGAAAAAATTATGAAGTCAAACAATTTTAGCATATGGTTACCGTCAATTTTTATAATTGGTCTGTATATTTTAACAACGATTAGTTTTACTATATTTTCAAATAAACTTAGTCTTAAGATAATTTTATCACTAGAGATTATAGCTTTATTACTAATGGTGCTGTTTTTTAATATAAATTATTCGCACTATAAAAAACAATTATCTACAAAAAAGAAATATTCAAAAATTGATGATAGATTCACACCCAAGAGAGGTGATTTTTAGTGTATAAAGCAATAAGATTTATTACGCTGTTTCTTTTAAGTTCTATATTCAGTACTATTTTAATTTTAATTATATTTAGATATGCCTTTACTAATCCACAGTATCGTGAACCAATGTACTCAAATGCTAAGGATATTATTGTTCATTACGGTTATTGGGTATCTATTATGGTTCAATATGTACTTATATACATTTATGCAGGGAAAAAAGATATTATTAAACCAACATTGCTGGCGGTTGAAAAAGTGGCAGACGCAGAAAATAAATACAAAGAAAATTTAGCAAGGCGGTCGTAAAGAATGAAGAAGATAATAAAATCATCTTTAAATTTATTTTTAATAATAGGCTATGTTATTTTGATTTTAATGGGTGTCTTAATCACTATGCTTTATTTTTCATCAATTATCAGTAATGATAAAGGACGTATTTGGAAAACAATTTTGTTTTTGTTAGTGTTAAATGGTTTCTTTGTAAGAATACCTAAAGCTATAAATGAAAAATTTAAAATTAAGTCTTGGAGCTTGTTTTTTAGCTCTAAAAATGCTTCGTTAAGGGCTTTTGTATTATTTCCCTTTCTGATGCCTTTTGCTTTATGGAATGGAATTATGTTAATGAATCATCTATATAGAGGTTTTGAATATAAATCGTATTTAATTTATACTATAATCTTTTTTGGTATTTTAATAGCTAATATATTTATTTCCATAATTTCTGTTTATAGGGCTAGTAAAAAAACAATAGCAATAGAGCGAGATAATAAAGTAAATGATATATTCGAACTACTTAGGTCAAGAGATATTAATCAGGAATCTTATATTACATGGTGTCCTTCGTGTGCAGCTATAGATATATTAGATTTAGGGAAATCAAAACCTTGTCAATACTGTAATGCAATTATAGTAAGGGAGGTTTTAAATAATGAAAAATAAGGTGAATTATAAGAAATTAATTGGTTTAGGTTTGGTTGTTTTTAACTTTATATCTATTTTAAGATTTTATGAGATAAGACTTCCGGGTTTTATAGAAATCTTCAGAGAGATGTTTATAAATCGAAATATTGATTTAATACCTGGTATGGTAGCTACTACTTTATTGCTGTTCGTTTTTAACATACCTTTTTTAACAATTAATATAAGTTCATACTTTTTACTAAAAGATATTGAAAAAGAATATAGTGTTTCAGCAAAATCTATTGAATCAATCTTAAACTCAGAAGATGGTGCTATGTATATTAAGGAGATAGGGGACTTCAAAGTTGGTGATCTTGAATATATATTAGATAGAGTTAGAGTTACGTGTCCTAGTTGCGGAGCAGTTCATTCAGGCCTACCATTAGATATTATTAAATGCGGGGATCATCAATTTTCTATACCAGAAACTGATAATCGAGATAATTATAATCAATATGGAGTTTTGATTGGAACTAAAGTTTTATAAAATATTATAATTAATATATTTTTTTATAAAGAATAAAACAAAAAAATGGGGAAATATATGGAATATCCATACTGTTTAAAGGAAATAAGAAAGGTCAAGTTGATATAAATACTTAATTGAAAAATAAATTGTAATATAATAAGCATAGAATGTATAGTTAAATAATGAGAAGGCGTAAAATATGACTTCCAATTTTATTTCAATTGAAACTACAAAAAAATTATACATATATTTTCAGGTTGAGGGTCTTGATTTCATTGGACTATTAACATTACATGGAAAG
>CAZBAK010000086.1:0-2413 GCA_964489715.1 uncultured Tissierella sp.
TCTCCCAGTAAATTATTATCTTCTACTACAGCCACACTGGCCATGAGAGTAGAAGTATCTAGTGCTAATACCTTCACTTTATTTCAACCCCTCTATTATCCTCTTATAGGCCTGGCCTGATCCTTTTATTTCAATCAGCCTACTAGTTCCATCTTCGCCATAGCTTATATTTAAATCTACTCTTTCCTTGGGCAGGATGGATTCTATTTTTTCAGCCCACTCTATTATAGATACTCCTTGACCATAGAAATACTCTTCAAATCCCAGATCATAGACCTCATCTATACTTTCTAATCTATAGACATCAAAATGATATACTTCCAGCCTTCCTGAGTATATATTAACCAGGGAAAATGTTGGACTGGTTATATAGTCATCCACTTCTAGCCCTAACCCTATTGATTTTGTCAGAGTAGTCTTTCCAGCTCCTAGATCTCCATTTAAGCATAGGATATCTCCTGATTCTAGTAAACTGCCCAGCTTTTTTCCAAACTTCTCTGTTTCCTCCAAGCTCTTTAATTCTATATTCAAATCCCTCTGCCTCCCTCTATACTTGATATTTATTATAACACATTTGGCTTCTAGACAAAATAAGAAGCTATCTTTTATCTTCCAAAGATAGCTTCTTATATTTTCTATATTTTATTAATCTTTTAAAAACACCGATACTTTCTTATAAACCAAGAGTGTCACAGCTGAAGCCATAAAACCCTTTAACAGATTAAATGGTACTACTGCAAACAAGATCAAAGACTTATAATCAACTACATATTTATTTACCATACTTCCCATCTGGATTATCTTATCTAATGGAATTAATTTGGAATAAATTGGGAAAACTATAAAATAATTACTAAATGTTGCAAATAGAGTCATAAGTAAGACTCCAGCAATCAGACCCTTAAGAGCTGATCTATAAGTTTTCTCTCTCTTGTATACCAGGCCTGCTGAATATACAAAGGCACTACCAACTATAAAGTTTGATAATTCTCCTACCCCACCTGTCATACTTCCTTCCACCAGTACATTTAAAGCATTTTTAAGTAGCTGTATAACTACTCCAGCCATAGGACCCATAGCAAAAGCCCCTATAAGTGCTGGCACATCTGCTAGATCCAACTTTAAAAAAGGTGGAGCAAACCATGATGGAACCTTAAGTAACATCAATACCATGGATATAACCGATAGGATAGATATCCTGGTCATATTCTTAGTTGTTAATAACTTCTCTTTTGACATGTCTACATTTGCTGCTTGCATCTTTATCCCTCCAATTTTTATAAAATTCGGGATATAAAAAACCCCGAATCTCTTCGGGGTTTATTTCTAGATAAATTGGGCGTGTATATCCTGCCCTAATAACTCTATCTTTTATCTTCTTACTTCCAGACTATACTGTCGGCTTTGGAATCTAACCAAATCAACCTAAAAAGGCTCGCGGGCTTTACCACCGGTGAGGATTTCCACCTCCCCCTGAAGATATCTTGTATTAACTTTCATATATATTATATATTATGATTAATATTTGTCAACTATTTTTTCTTATTTCTATAAACAATTTCTCCATCTATAAAGGTAACTAGTGTTTGAAAGTTTACGTCTGTTATAGGGTTTCCTTTAAAGATTACTAGGTCTGCATCTTTTCCCTCTTCTATACTTCCAACCCTATCAGCTATACCACTTATCTCTGCTGCATTGATAGTTATGGCCTTGAAAGCTTCCTCCAAATCTAGTCCTTCTTTATGGGCTAGTCCTGCACACAGACTCAAGTATTTTAGGGGGATAACTGGTGAATCAGTTGTGATGGCTATCTTTACTCCTGCTTTATGCAAGATATTTGGAGTTTCAAAGCTCAAATTCTGAAGTTCAAATTTACTCCTATTTGATAGACTAGGTCCTACTATAGCCGGATATTCTTCTTCAGCTAATTCTTCTGCTATTAAGTGACCCTCTGTACAGTGGTCTAGAGTAAGTTTTAAATCAAATTCCTTGGCTATCCTGATAGCTGTAAAAATATCATCAGCCCTATGAGCATGAGCCTTTAGTGGTATTTCACCTTTTAATACTGGAATCATGGCCTCTAACTTAAAGTCCATAGCTGGTAGATCTTTCTCTGTTTCTGCAGCTTCTTTTTTAGCCATATATTCCTGAGTCTTAAAGAGAGTTTCCCTTAGAATAGCTACTGCTCCCATCCTAGTTGCTGGCGACTTTTTCTGGCCACCATAAACTCTCTTTGGATTTTCCCCAAAGGCTATCTTCATAGCTATAGGGTCTTTTAAAATCATATCGTCTATTCTCTTACCGTAGGTCTTTATTGCTGCAAATGTTCCACCTATTACATTGGCACTACCTGGTCCAGCTACTGCTGTAGTAATACCATTACTATAGGCCTCTTCAAAAGTTACATCAAATG
>CAZBAK010000086.1:2513-4541 GCA_964489715.1 uncultured Tissierella sp.
GCTACTGCTGTAGTAATACCATTACTATAGGCCTCTTCAAAAGTTACATCAAATGGGTTCATAGAGTCTATACCTCTTACCTGGGGTGTAACTGGGTCTACATGCTCGTTTCCATCATTTCCCACAGAACCTGATCCATCTTCAAATAAGCCTAGATGGGAGTGGGCGTCTATAAAACCTGGTGTTACGAGATTGCCCTTGGCATCTATTATCTCTACATCCTCTCCTACTTCTATCTCCTTGGCTACTTTTTTTATCTTTCCATCTTCAATTAGGATGGATCCTCCTTCTAGCACTTCACCTGCCATAGTATAAATTAAGCCATTTTTTATTAATTTCATCCATATCCTCCTTTTAGTTTAAATCCTTCATACTTAAAGAAATCCTGCCCCTGTCCTTGTCTATACTTATTATCCTTACTTCTACCACATCACCCACCTCTACTACATCCTTAGGATGCTTGATGAATTTATTGGATAGTTCTGATATGTGAACCAGACCATCGTCATCTACTCCTATATCTACAAAGGCGCCAAAGTCTACTACATTTCTCACTGTACCTCTTAAGACCATATCTTCTTCTAGATCATCTACTCCTAAGACACCCACTCTTAGGATAGGCTTTACTTCGTCCTCTCTGATATCTCTACCTGGTCTTTCTAATTCTTCTATTATATCTCTTAAAGTAGGTTCTCCTACCTCTAATTTTTCAGCTAATTCTCCTATATCCTTATCTTTATAGCCCATTTCCAGTAACTGCTTGGCTATATCATAAGATTCAGGATGGACTCCTGTATTGTCTAGTATCTCTTTGGCATCTGCTATTCGCAAGAAACCTGCACATTGTTCAAAGGTCTTAGGTCCTAGTCCCTTGACATCTAATATTTCCTTTCTAGACTTAAAACCACCGATTTCATCTCTATGATCTACCAAGTTTTTAGCCACTCTCTTGGAAACTCCTGCTACATAGCTAAAGAGTGGAGCACTGGCTGTATTTAAATTTACTCCAACTGTATTTACAGAGTCTTCTACTACACCCGTTAGGGTATCATCTAGCTTAGCCTGATTTAAGTCATGCTGGTATTGACCCACTCCTATATGCTTAGGGTGAATCTTTACAAGTTCTGCCAGCGGATCCTGCAGTCTTTTAGCTATGGATATGGCCCCTCTTATAGTTACATCCAAATCTGGATATTCTTCTACTGCAACTTCTGATGCAGAATACACTGAAGCTCCAGCTTCAGATACTATTATATATTTGGCATCTGTCTTCATTTCGCCTAGGGCTTCTGCTACTACTACTTCTGTCTCCCTAGAGGCTGTACCATTTCCTATGGCTATTATATCTATCTGGTATTTTTTGATCATATCTTGAATTATCTTTTTAGTTTTTTCCGTTTCACTTCTAGGCGCTGTTGGATAAACTGTAGCATAATCTAATAATCTACCCATCTCATCTACTACTGCTAGCTTACAACCACTCCTAAAACCTGGGTCTATTCCCATTACTACACTGTCTACCATAGGTGGCTGCATAAGTAGCGGCCTTAGATTTAATCCAAATACATCTATGGCATCTTCTTCTGCCCCTTCTGTCAATTTATTTCTAATTTCTCTTTCTATAGAAGGATAGAGCAATCTCTTATAACCATCTTCTATGGCAGATCTCACATAGTCTGAAGTAAAACCATCCTTTAGCAGATCTCTTATAATTAGATCCTGGGTAAAGCTATCTTCAATTTCTATATTTACTCTTAAGAATTTATCCTTTTCTCCTCTGTTTATAGCTAGGACCCTATGATTGGCCAAGTCTTTTATAGGCTCTATAAAGTCATAGTACATCTCATATACAGACTTTTCTTCCTCATCTACTGCCTCTACTACTAATCTACCCCTGGAAAAGATATTCTCTCTTATCTTTTCCCTGTATTCTGGATCATCTGCTATGATTTCAGCTATTATATCCATGGCACCTGCTAGGGCTTCTTCTAGATTATTTACCTCTTTTTCTTCATCTATGTATTTTAG
>CAZBAK010000087.1:0-4293 GCA_964489715.1 uncultured Tissierella sp.
TCTCCTAAATTATTTGCCGCGGATAATTTAAGCCTTAAAAAATTATAACATAAAAATCTATCCTTGTAAATGATAATAGTTATCAATAATAAGATAATATTTTAATTATAGCTACAAATAGAATAATAGGATGATTTTTTTAGCTAATACTGATATAATAAGGTTAGTCTAAAGATAAAGGAGAAATTATGAAAGATATAATATTAGCTAAAGAGTTATTGGAAAAAGAAGATTATGCACTGGTGCTTGTAAAAGAAGGAAAGGTTTTATTTACTTCCAGGGAAAGAGGTATAAAACCTATGTACATATTGGTTAAGGAAATGAAGGAAATTTCAGAGGGAGCTTCTATAGCCGATCGAGTAATAGGAAGGGGAGCAGCTCTATTATCTTCTTATTTAAAAATCTCAGAGGTATACGGACAAGTTATGTCTCAAGAAGCAATAAAAGTATTTGAAGATGCAAATATAGACTATGGTTTTGAAGAAGTTTGTAAGAGAATAAAAAATAGAGATAAGACAGATCTTTGTCCTATTGAAAAGTTATCACTTGGAATAAAAGATCCTATTATTTTTATAGATGAATTAGAGCGATTTTTTAAATCAAAATAAGGGGTGCTTTTATGAATTATAGAACAAAAACTACAAATGTTGTAATGGGGGGACTCTTGCTTGCTATAGGAGTTATAATACCTAGCATATTTCATACAACAGGTATTGATGGTAGAATATTTTTACCAATGCATATACCTGTTTTATTGGGAGGCTTTTTACTTCCACCCATGTATGCCATTTTACTTGGACTACTAACGCCTATACTTAATAATCTTTTAACTGGTATGCCGGTTTTATTTCCAATGGTAGTTATAATGATTTTTGAATTAGGAGTTTATGGCTTAGTTGCTTCTGTTCTTTATAGAAAACTTAGAATCCACATTTTAGTTTCACTTATAATATCTATGATATTTGGTAGAATAGCCGCAGGTGGAATAGTTTACATACTTGTAGTATTTTTTGGTCAAAAGATGGATCCATTACTCTTTGTTCAAGGAGCAGTTGTAACAGGATTACCAGGAATAATCATTCAGATTATCTTAATACCAATTTTAATGCATGCTATAAATAGATATACAACTATTAATCTAGATTAGATCAATAGATAGAGAACTTTACCTATCATCTAGTAATAGATATAAATAAGTTATATTATATAAGTAGATTAGGGATAAAATTTATTAAAAGAAAGGATAGATGAACTTTATGAATACAGATAATTTAACTATTAATACTCTTAGGATATTATCAGCAGAAGCAGTAGAAAAAGCAAATTCAGGTCATCCTGGATTACCATTAGGAGCAGCTCCTATGGCCTATACATTATGGGGAAAGGTTATGAATCACGACTCTAAAAATCCAGAATGGATAAATAGAGATAGATTTATTCTTTCAGCAGGTCATGGTTCAGCACTTCTTTATTCATTGCTTCATATATTTGATTATGGTGTTAGTAAGGAAGATTTAAAAAACTTTAGGCAAGTAGGAAGTAAAACACCAGGTCATCCAGAATATGGTCATACTATAGGAGTTGAAACTACCACTGGTCCTCTGGGACAAGGACTTGCAAATTCAGTAGGCATGGCTATGGCTGAGGCCCATTTAGCGGCAACTTTTAATACAAAGGAAGAAAAAATAATAGACCACTATACCTATGTTATATGTGGAGATGGAGATATGATGGAAGGTATAGGCTATGAAGCAACTTCATTGGCTGGAACCTTAGGTCTTGGAAAATTGATAGTTTTATACGATTCTAACTCTATTACTATTGAAGGAAGTACAGATTTAGCATTTAAAGAAGATGTAATGAAGAGATTTTCTGCTCAGGGATGGGAAACATTAAAAGTAGAAGATGGAAATGATATAGATAAAATTGAAGAAATGATTTGTAAAGCTAAAGAAAACTTAGATCAACCTACACTTATTGAAATTACTACAGAAATAGGTTATGGTAGTCCAAGCAAACAAGGTAAAAACTCTGCTCATGGAGCTCCTTTAGGTGGAGATGATTTAAAGGGAACTAAAGAATACTTCAATTGGACTGAAGAAGAATTTGAAGTGCCTGAAGATGTAAAAAACCATATGGAGAAAGTTATAGCTAAGGGAAATGAAAGCTATAAATCTTGGAAAAAGCTTTATGAAACATACAAAAAGAATAATCCAGAACTAGCTAAAAAGTTTGAAAGTTATTTAAATTTAGATCTACCAATGGACTATTTAGATTCAGATGAGTTTTGGAGTTTTGATAAAGATGTTTCCACTAGAGTAGCATCAGGTATGATAATAAATAGACTTTCAGATAAGATACCAAACTTAATTGGAGGTTCTGCAGACTTAGCTCCTTCAAACAACACCTATATGGAAAATAGAGAGGATTTCTCCAAAGACAATTATAAGGGAAGCAATCTAAGGTTTGGAGTACGTGAGCACGCCATGGCAGCTGCTATAAATGGACTTTACCTTCATGGAGGACTTAGACCATATGCAGGAACCTTCTTTGTCTTCTCAGACTATATGAAGCCTTCTATGAGACTTTCTTCTATTATGGAGATACCAGTAACTTATATATTGACTCATGATAGTATAGGAGTAGGAGAAGATGGGGCTACCCATCAGCCAATTGAACAAGCAGCTATGCTTAGATCGATTCCAAACTTTAACTTGTTTAGACCTTGTGATGCTAGAGAAACAGCAGCAGCATGGAGCAGTGCACTAAATAGTAAAAAGACTCCTACAGGACTTGCCCTTACTCGTCAAAATTTACCTTTACTAGAAGGTACTGGTAAAGAAGCACTTAAGGGTGGCTATATAGTTAAAAAAGAAAGAAATGAATTACAGATATTACTTTTAGCTTCAGGTAGTGAAGTGCAACTTATATATGAAGCAGCAGATTTATTAGAAGATAAGGGTATAGGAGCAAGAGTAATAAGTATGCCATGTTTTAGTTTGTTTGAAGAGCAAAGTAAAGAATATAAGGACTCAATACTTCCTAGATCTATTAGCAAAAGATTGGCAGTAGAAGCAGCAAGTGATTTAGGTTGGTATAAATATGTAGGCTTAGATGGTAAGGTAATATCTATGGAAACTTTTGGAGCATCAGGACCAGGAGACCAGCTATTTAAAAAGTTTGGCTTCACTGTAGAAAATGTAGTAGAAAAGGCTTTAGAATTATAAATAATATAAATTACAAAAAACACAGGGGAAAGTTATAACTTTCCCCTGTGTTTTTTAATATAAATTTATTGTTTATTTTTATATAGTTTGGTTATTTAAATATCTGTATTTTTCCTCTAATGGTTCTATAGTCTTTATAATACAGCTACCTAAACAAGCCTCATCCTTGTATATAACAGCTATTTGACCTGGTGTTATAGCTTTTACTGGATTATCAAATTTAATAATTATTTCTCCCTCACTGGTTTTATCTACTATTACAGGAACATCTTTTTGCCTATATCTAAATTTAGCTGTAGATTTAAAAGGCATATCAGGTTCTTTTCCTAAAATCCACTTAGGAGATTCCCCTATTAAAGAAGTAGAATATAAGGCGGGATTTTCATCACCTTGAGCTACATAAAGTATGTTCTTTTTTAAGTCCTTACCTACAACAAACCAGGGTTCGCCACTACCTACTCCTCCTATACCTATTCCTCTTCTTTGTCCCAAAGTATAGTGAATTAGTCCTGTATGAGTTCCAAGCTTTTTACCATCTAAATCCAATATATCGCCTTTTTTAGTTAGGAGATATTGGTCTAAAAATTTATCAAAATCTCTTTCACCTATAAAGCAAACCCCAGTAGAATCTTTCTTTTGGGCTGTATATAGATTGTTTTCTTGGGCTAGTTTTCTAACTTCATCTTTTTCCAGATGGCCTATAGGAAATAGAGTTTTAGAAAGTGCTCTTTGATCTATACGAGATAGAAAATAAGATTGATCTTTATTTTTATCTTGTCCTCTTAAAAGATAAAAACCATCATCTCTCTTTTCGACTCTAGCATAGTGGCCCATGGCTATATAGTCTGCTTCTAATTGCAGGGCATAGTCTAAAAAAGCATTAAATTTTATTTCTTGATTGCACATTACATCTGGATTCGGTGTTCTACCCTTTTTGTATTCATCTAGGAAATAAGTAAAAACCGTATCCCAATATTCTTTTTCAAAATTTATAGTATAAAATGGAATATTTAATTCATCTGCAACTCTTCTTGCATCATCTGCATCAACACTTGCCGTACAAACT
>CAZBAK010000088.1:0-4287 GCA_964489715.1 uncultured Tissierella sp.
GTTTAGATTCAAATCCCTTAGTATTCTAGAGTGATTAGAATATTAAGGGATTTTAAGTTTTATTTTTGATATCGCGCATTGATCATTGGAATATGACATACCTTTTAACAGTTGACACTATATAAAAGTCCCATCAGAATAGACTGAAGAGTTCAGATTCTAACCCGTTGCCTCCGACTGTGTCTTCCTAATTCAAACTTGATTTTATAAATTAAACAATTTTAAATCTAGTGATGCAACCAAAATAAGCTTCTACCGGTTGCAAACTTTAAGTATGAAACCGGTAAAAGTATTCATTTTATTTTAATTCGAAAACTCGAAATTAGGGTTGCCCATTCGCATGGCGAATGCTCCAAGAGCTTTGAAAAATTAAGTTCGAATATTTAAAATTGTTCGACCATTTTGATATAACGGTAGACACTTGATTCAGAGATGTTTAATTTTTTTGCAACTTCTGCAACAGACCCTTTAATATTAAAGATTCCTTGTTCATTAAGCTCTTTTACGATATTAATTTTTGTGTCGATATTTAAATCGACTTGATCGAGTAACTCGGGATTAATGAATTCACTAATGGTATCGTAAATATTATTGGATAAGACTTCTACCGCACGTTCGCCCTCGATAGTTGGGCCATTCTTATTTGTAACAGGTCCTTCTTGCGAAGAAAATTCCAGTGACTCTTCTAAATTTGTAAAAGGCATTAATTGAGTTAGTGCTTCAGATATATCTTTTAGAGCAGTAAGATCATGGTTAATACAAATCATACCTTCTAGTTCATTTAATTCATCTTTCAAAAAGAAAGTAGACCCTTGAATAGGCTTTCCGTCACGTGTTTGTACGTCATAATTTGTTACAAAGTCCTCTTCTAAATAAACTTCATCTCGGTAAAAATTTAAGGCGAGGTTTGTAATTGGTGCCTGCTCATCGCGATTACTCACATGGCCATTGACAATTTCCTCAATATAAAATTGATTTCCTTCTTTAACATGGAAAACAATCTCGTAATTTTTACCCAGTGCAATTTTTAGAAAGTTAATAAAAGCTTTATATTGTTGTTTTTTTTCCAGATTCATCATGATGTTTCCCCCCCTACATAATCTCCCCTATATCATAAGTGGGATTGAATAAAGCGCCTTAATTCATATATTCCCATTTTAACATACTTTAACAAAGAAACAAAATTAGCACATTGATAATAATTTCTTACTATTAAAATAAATTATTGACAGCGTTTTCTTTTAGTGCTATGTTATAGGCGTAAGATATTTGTATAAGAACCATCACTTATAAAAAGAGGGGAGTACTACAAAAAGGAAAAAAATAATATACTTTAAGTTGAAAGCGTTTTAAATATGGTTTAGAAAGGGAGTAAAAAAATGAAAAACACATCTAATTATGATCCGGTTCAATTAGCTAAAAATATTGAGGAAGAAATGATTAATTGGCGAAGAGAGCTTCATCAATTTCCTGAATTAGGATTAGAGTTACCACAAACCAGTCAATATGTTCAAAGTCGATTAACTGAAATGGGTATTCCATTTAAGACATTAGTTGATGGGAATGCGGTTGTTGGACTAATTGAAGGAAGCGGAGAAGGCCCTGTCTTAGCAATCCGAGCAGACATGGATGGTTTACCGATTGCTGAAAATACCGGATTAGAGTTTGCATCAACGAATGGCAACATGCATGCTTGTGGACATGATGCGCACACGGCTATGTTACTTGGAGCAGCCAAAATTTTAAATGAAATTAAAGAAGACTTAAATGGAGCAGTAAAACTAATTTTCCAACCTGCTGAAGAATTCCCAGGTGGGGCTAAACCAATGCTGGATGAGGGTGCTTTTGAAAATCCAAGTGTAGATCACGTTATTGGATTGCATGCAGGGTATCTTGATGCGACGCTACCTGTGGGAACAATCGGTACACGTAAAAATGAATTAATGGCGTCAATGGATCGTTTCCAAATTAATATCAAAGGAAATGGTTCACACGGTGCTTATCCAGAAGATTCAAGAGATCCGATTGCAGCGGCAGGCCAAATTATTACGGCGATTCAAACAATTAAAGGGCGCAACATTAAAGCTACAGAACCTGTTGTTGTCTCGATTACACGAGTCGAAGGCGGGTATAACCAAAATATCATTCCAGACAATGTGGAATTAGAAGGAACTGTAAGGACTTTTGATAATGAACTTCGTGAGTTTGTTCACAATAAATTGGAACAAATTGCTACGGGTGTAGGTACAGCTCTAGGTGTTGAGGCCGAAGTTATTTATGACTATAAATATCCTCCAGTGCTTAACGATCCAGCTTTTACAGAAAATGTCATCAATTCATTTAATGAAATTTTCCCTGAAGGAACGATGGTTGAGTCGGAAGAGCCTTTAATGGGTGGAGAAGACTTCGCATTCTATTTAGAACAAGTACCAGGTACCTTCTTCTTCTTGAATAATCCAGGTAAAATTGACGGTAAATTCCACGGACACCATCATGAAAAATTTGATGTAGATGAGAGTAAATTTTTTATGGGAACAGCTGGCTTTGTAAGAATTGCATTAGACCTCTTAAGTAAATAATTCACTTAAAGGAAAATGAGGAGGAAGAAAATTGGGTAAAGAAATCTTTAAAAATTATAAAATGCATCTCATTATGTTATTTGCTGTTATTGTCGCTGAGCTTATTGGGGCTGTCAATATTCCAATCGGCGATATCACTATCGTGTTGTCCCCGCTCATTTGGTCTATGTTAATTGCTTTTGGTATTTATATGATTAAGCCTTTAAAACTTTTAGACGAAAAAGCACCAAAACATGCGAACGCTATGATGGGTGCTGCTTTAGCCTTACTCATGGCAAAATTAGGCGTCACCAGTGGTGGGGCTTTAGAAGAAATAAGAGAAGCCGGATTTGCTTTAATATTACAAAACTTTGGAAACATAGGAACGATTTTCTTAGCACTACCTATCGCTATCGTGTTAGGGCTCGGTCGAGAATCGATCGGTATGACACATGCGTTGAGTCGAGAAGCCAATGTCGGATTAATTCAGGATGAATATGATGCTGACTCAAAAGAATTTAGAGGAGTTATGACGACTTATATCGTTGGAACTGTCTTTGGTCCCGTTTTGATGAGTGTACTTGCTTCTTTAATTATTTCCATGGGTATTATTTCTCCATTAGCTGCATCAATGGGGGTCGGAGCTGGGAGTGCTTCAATGATGACGGCAGGATTAGCTTCCCTAATTGAAACCTACCCTCATTTAGAAGAGACAATGACAGCTTATGCCGGATTAAGTAACTTAATTTCGAGTATTATAGCATTGCCGCTTGGTATATTCATTGGTTTACCCATTACCGAATGGCTTTACGGAAAACTTGATCAGGTAAGGAACAAAAAGAAAGTAAAGGGTGAAGTGTAATGGTAAAATTAAAAGAAAATCTTTCGACAATGCTTGCGACGTTTTTTATTGCATTTATATTGTCCATCATTGCAAACAGAGTAGGTTATGGCTATAGCCTAATGGAATCTCTACCCGGACTGTTAATTTTGACAGGGATCGCCCTATTAGGATACGCACTAAGTTATATTATTCCAATTCGGGCTATGTCGGCTGTACTTTGGATTTCACTGATTGCAATTTTAATTGCTAGTCCTATCTCTCCAGTCGCAGATTCCGTCCTTCACTATGTTGGCCAAGTGCATCTTATGTCAGTTGTTACCCCTATATTAGGCTATTCAGGAGTAATAATTGCTAAAGACTGGGGTGCTTTCGTAGAAATTGGTTTGAAAGGGATTGTTGTTTCAATCTTTGTTGTGGCAGGAACATTTCTGGTTTCCAGTTTGTTAGGGGAGTTCTTCTTGAGACTCTTTTAAATTAAAAATTAATTCTGTTGATTCAATGAACTATGAAGACTAGTACGAAAGCAAACTGTAAATTAGAATATACAAGGAGGCTATCTTTTGCAAGTTACATTAGAAGACATCAAAAAAGCAAGCAAGACGATTCAGAATGACATCTATCGAACGCCTTTGCTACCAAGCAAAAGTTTAATTAACGAACGAAATAACCAAGTGTTTTTAAAACCTGAAAACATGCAAAAAACGGGTTCTTTTAAGGTGCGGGGTGCTTTTAATAAGCTGTACCATTTAACCGACGAAGAAAAACAAAAAGGTGTGATTGCATCATCCGCCGGCAACCATGCACAAGGTGTCGCTTTAGCCGCATCCACTTATGGTGTGGAGGCAACGATTGTTATGCCAGTTGATGCACCAACTTCGAAAATTA
>CAZBAK010000089.1:0-4152 GCA_964489715.1 uncultured Tissierella sp.
TTTCTTCTGTTTTTAAAGCTTCTCCATCCTCAGTAGCATAAACATATTCCGATACTATAGGTCCTGCTATTTGTAGCACTAGAGCTATAACTACCATCATAACTATGCCGTATTTTCCCTTATTATGAAATATTTTCACTTTTCTTCCCCCTTATCTTTTTTTGTTCACTTTTCCTTTTTTCTTCTTATACTCTTCATCTGCTAATAGGATTGCTTGAGTGATCTCCTTGATCATCTCTACAATATATAGTTCATCTCCTGATATTATAGGAGTTGACATTACAAGGTAAACACTATCTACCTTGTACTCTATTTTGCTGATAGTTCTCTTTTCCTTCATGGCTTTTTCAGATATACAGTTGTCACAGGCTTGGCCTTTTTCCCAATATTCATAACAGTTGACTCCATGGATAATATTGTCTGATTCACCATTTTGATAAACTATTTCTTTTATTTTAGGATCCACTACTCTAACAACATCAAAAATATTATCTAGTCCATTTAAATAGCCAAATAAATCTTTAACCCTAAAATCATTCATATATGACAACTCCTTAGCTTTCTAGACCCAAGTAATATTTTTAAATCTATTTTGTTCTATTATTAGATTTAATTATAACTAAAGCCTCTGAACAATTTCTGAACAGAGGCTTTAATTTCTTTATTTTATTAAATTCTATAGTTTTAAATCATTTCCATATATATTTTATATGTCTTTATTGTAGTCTTCATTGGCATTAATTCCATCTCTTCCCAAAGTTGATCTTTATAGTTCTTAAAAAAATCTTCCAACCTGGATCTGTTTTTCTCTTTTCCATAATATCGAATCATCATTTCTGCTATTTTTTCATTGAAAGGATCCATCTGGTAGGCCTTGTCTAGGCATATTTTTAAGAAAAGACTTGTTTTATCCTTTTCTAAACTCTCTCTGGCATAGTCTTCTAGTATTTTAAGCACTATACTTCTATATTGTTCTTGCCTATCCATTGCCCAATGATAGCCTTCTTGTAGATAATCTCCCTTATAGATTTTTAAGATTTCTTTTATATCTTCATCACTATATTTATTTAGCCTTATTATTCTTTCCAATTCATCAAGATCACTTTCTATGGCTATGTTTAAGCTATAGCTTTCATTTTCATAGATGATTCCAGTGGGATAGCCTAATTGCTTTAAGTTTTTTCTCAATTGATAGATTGTGGTGTGAAGTAGGGTAGTGGATTTTTCAAGACCTCTATCTGGAAAAACATCTTCTATGATCAATGTTTTAGGAGCTTTTTTATCTTTTCTCTGCCATAGATAGGCAAAAAGTTCCTTAGATTTTTGTGTTCTCCAAGTAAAGGGATTGCCTAGATTATCTAAAACTTGAAAGCCATTGAAACTATATACTCTAAATTTATTATCTAGTATATCTTCCTTCTTATCCTCTCTAGTATGGCTTTCTAGATTTTCCTTTACTCTTTTAATAGACTTTGAAAGACGATTCTCTTGGATAGGTTTCAATAGATAATCTATGGCATTGATTTCAAAAGCTTCTACAGCATATTGGGAATAGGCCGTAACAAATATTATCTCCACATTATCCAGCCTTCCTAGGAAAACTTCTGCCAATTCTAATCCCTTGATCTCTCCCATTTCTATGTCTAGGAAAATTAAATCTGGTTCTATCTCATTAATACTTTCTAAGGCATCCATAGGCCTAGTATATCTACCAACTATATCTACATCATCATAAACAGATAGCATATTCTCTAATACATCTAAGGCCATAGCTTCATCATCAATTAAGATGGTCTTCATAGTCTTGCACCTCCGGAATTATTATGATAACCTTGCTACCTTTTTCTAGATCTGTCTCTAGACTTAAACTTGCTCCATTTAAAAGCTTTATTCTTTCCATAACATTTTTAAATCCTATTCCCTTGCTATCTCCCTTTAATAGTTGATCTTTTTGTCTTTCTGTCATTCCTTGCCCATTGTCTTCTATAGTTATACTTATAAATTTATCATCTTCTCTTTTAGTACTTATCTCTATTTTCCCTCCACTGCTTCTTTTTGCTATACCATGGTGTACAGAATTCTCTACTATAGGTTGCAGTGTAAGTGGAGGAATCCTAGCATAAAGTTCTTCGTCTACATTATACACTACTTCTAGTCTTTCTCCATATCTTAATTCCTCTATTCCTAAATATGCCCTTACCAGTTCAAGTTCTGATTCTAAACTTACAAATCCTTTTTTTCTATGAATGTCTAATTTACCTCTGAGGTAAACTGCCAGATTGTTCAAGGCTTTTCTTGCCTTATCCCCATCACTTAAACTCAATCCTATAATAGAGTTTAGAGTATTATATAGAAAATGAGGAGATATTTGAGAATAAAAGTACTGAAACTCTTTTTCTAGTCCTTCTTCTGCAGAGGCCTTTATTAAAAGTAGGGACTGTACTCTAGACTTTAATTCTTCAGGATCTATAGGCTTTCTTATAAAGTCATTTACACCATAGTTAAAGGATTTTATAAGATCTATTGTTCTTCCTGATGCTGCTAAGATGAGAATTGGTAGTTGACCTATAGAGTATTCTTTACGAATTTCATTGCAAAAGTCATTGCTAGTCATATCCCCTAGCATAAAGTCTAGGATAATTAGGTCAATCTTTTCTTTTTCTAATATTTCCAGTGCTTCCTTACCACTACTTACTAGTATGGTCTTATAATCCATATCTTTTATAACTCTATCTAATAGTCTTTGACTTACTGCTTCATCTTCTACTATTAGAATCTTTTCTTGTTTCAATCCATTGATTTCTTTTTTATCCTCTCTTCTATCTAATCTTGAAGTTCTAGCTATAGAAGATCTATCCTTTCCTTCATCTTCTTCATAAATAGGCAGGGTAAATATAAATGTTGATCCCTGTCCATATACTGACTCAACATAAATTTGTCCACCTTGGATTTCTACTAATTTTTTCACTATATAGAGTCCTATACCTAGACCTTCTTCTGATTCTTGAGAGTGCTTTTTTTGATAAAACATATTGAAAACTTCACTTAAATATTTCTTCTCTATGCCTATACCACTATCTCTAACTCTGAATTCAACATACCCTTGAATTTCCTGAGCAGAAATGACTATTTGTCCAGTATTTGTATATTTAATGGCATTTTCAACTAGATCATATATAATTTGCCTAAATTTATTACTATCTGCTCTTAGTAGGGACAGATCCTTTGGCACATGGTTTTTTATTGTAATGCTTTTATCATAGGGAATTAAAATTTCCATTTCCTTTAAGACTGCTTCCACATTTTTATAACCATCTATAGCATTTGTACTTAGATTTACCTGTCCTTCTTTTATCATAGAAACATCCAGCAGATCATCAGCTATTCTTTTTAGGCCTTCACTATCTTGATTTACCTTGAAGAGACTTCTCTGCTGAGAATTATTTAAGACTCCATCTTTTCCTTCTAGTAAACTTTTAATGGATTGCAATATGTTTTCAAGGCTGTTTTTAAGTTGATAAGATGCTTTTTTGAAAAACTCATCTTTTAAATCTTCATATCTTTCATTTTTCTGGGAAAGTAGTTTTAGTCTTTGATAGTCCAACTCCAGTCTATGGCTTGTAAGTCCGGCTACACTTATCATCATTAATAAGATAAGGAAAATATGAGTATTTCCTAGATCTATCTCTAAAAATGTCTTTATAAATAAGATAATCCAATAAGAAGATATGGTTGTTATTATTATGAGTATATATTCTGTTGAATCTGTTGTCTTTATTATTGCCTTCATCAAAATATAAAACATATAGAAATAGGACAATATCAAGCTTATTATTGTAAATATCAATTGTATATTGCTTAGTAAAACTCCATCTTCATTAGTTAGGACAAAGAGTGATAAGGATAAAATAATCAAACTAATTATAGAAATACTATCTACTATTTTTTTATCACTGTATTTTTTAAAGAAATGATGGGTAAATCTCAACAAGCAAAGACTTGTTAAAGATATAGCTAGAGTCTGCAAAGCTACTCTTATATTTAAGCTATAGTCATATATCAAACTTAAAGTTTGTTCGTTCATGGTAGACAAATATAGAGCCATAAAAAAGTTACTTCCACTAAAGTAGATCATATAAGCTTCTCTATTTC
>CAZBAK010000090.1:0-4110 GCA_964489715.1 uncultured Tissierella sp.
TGGAATGCTCTTATTTTATTTTTGATTATTTTCCCCAATCTAATTTTACACTAACAATCCTATAAGTTCTCATGCCTTTAAAATTATTTTGACATAGCTCTTAAAAATGAATATACTATTGCTATTAGAAATTAAATATAAGCTTAGGAGATAAGAATATGAAAGATTATAGTATAAAGGGTGAGGAAGCAAAAGATATAGCTCTAAAAGTTTCAAAAAATAGTATTATAATTACACTTATATTGTCAATATTTAAGCTCTTTGCAGGTATCATTGGTTCTTCCAGTGCTATGGTATCTGACGGAGTCCACTCCGCCTCAGATGTTTTAAGTACTGTGGGAGTAATAATAGGTATAAATATGGCAAGCAAAGAGGCTGATGAAGAGCATCCCTATGGCCATGAAAGAATTGAAAATGTAGTAGCAATAATCTTGGCGGTTATTTTAATGATAACAGCCTTAGGTATAGGCAGATCTGCCATTGATAAAATACTATTAAGAACTACCAGCCCTCTACCTATTCCTAGTAGTTTACCACTGGTGGCGGCCCTTATATCCATAGCCACCCAAGAGTTTTTATATAGGTATGCAAAAAGAAATGCAAAGAAGGTAAATTCAGGAGCCCTCTTGGCTGATGCTTGGCACCACAGGACAGATGCACTATCATCTGTAGGTTCCTTTATAGGTATCTTTGTTTCAAGATTAGGAATACCTATTTTAGACCCTATAACAAGCCTTATAATAAGCTTATTTATATTGAAGGCTGCTCTAGAAATTTCCAAGGATGCCATTGATAAGATGATCGATAAATCCTGTGATAAGGAATTTGAAGACTCTATTAAGCAATTGGTTTTACAACAAGATCAGGTAATAGATATTCATGATATGAAAACCAGAATGTTTGGAAATGTAATATATGTAAATCTTAAAGTTATTGTAGATGCCAATAAAACCTTAAGTGAAGGCAAAATTATTGAAGATCATATCCACGATATAATCGAAGATAAGTTTAATTTAATAAAACATATAGAAGTAAAGGTAATACCAGATTAAAAAGAAAAAAAGATGGCAGGGCTTAAAGCCCTTGCCATCTTTTTTTATAAATATTATTAGTTCTATTTATTTTCTTCAGGGTATAAGTATGATATAAGTATAGTATAGCTATCATAGGATTTTATAAGCAGAGGATACAAGTTGCAGAAAGGAGCAATATTATGAAAAAATATTTAGTTACCACTGACGGTTCAGAAAACTCTAAGAAGGCTTTATTAGAAGCTAAAAAACTGGGAGAGTATGTAAATGCAGATATTACTATAATGCATGTTGCCAAGGATCTTAATATCAATCCCTATGGAACAATAGAGCACAGCAAACTTTTTACTAAAACTGATGAAAAAGCATCTAAAAAATTTGTAAAAGAAGTTTTAAAAGACAATGTCAACTCAGCAGAAGCTCTTTTAAAAGATGCACTTGCTCTATTTGATGGTTATCCTGGGGGAGTAGATATCTTTCTAGAAAGAGGAAATCCTAGTGAAAAAATACTAGAAAAAGCTGAATTAGGTGACTATGATTTGATTATTATGGGAAGCAGAGGTCTAGGTACATTTTCAAGAGCCATGCTTGGAAGTATATCAAATAAGGTTCTAAATCATGCCAAAACCGATGTATTGATTATAAAGTAAATTTAAACTCTCTAACTGTTTTCATCCTATAAAGTTAATCTTATATACTCTAGGGTATATATTTAATAAAATTTTCTCAAGCAAAGTATGTTTAAGAAAGGAGTAGGATTATGAAAAAGATTTTAGTAACTACAGATGGGTCAGAACATTCTAAAAAAGCTTTATTGGAGGCAAGGCAACTTGCTGAATATTCAGGTGCAGAGGTTGTTATAATGCACGTAATGAAGGAAGTTGTTATCAACCCTTATGGAACTATGGAGCACAGCAATCTATTTTCCAAATCTACTACAGATCAAGGAAACTTTGCAGAAAAAGCCTTCCATGATGCTCAGAAAATGGCAGAAAATCTTTTAGAAGATTCACTAGCCTTGTTTTCTGATTTTCCTAGAGAAGTAAAAACCATACTAATAAGAGGAGATGCTGGAGACGAAATAATTAGAGAAGCTGAGAAAGGCGACTATGACTTAGTTGTTATGGGAAGCCGAGGCTTAGGTACATTTTCAAGAGCCATGCTAGGTAGTATATCAAATAAAGTTTTAAATCATGTGGATGTCAATGTTTTAATAGTTAAATAAAGCTTACAATAGGAAAAATAGATATCTTTAAAGATATCTATTTTTTTCTTAAAATTTAATCCTATCTCCAATGCCCTTTTCAAGAGCTTTATCATAGATATTCTTTCCTGTAATAATATCAAAGATTCCACTTCCAACAGTTTTAAAGAAAGTTATTTCATCTTGATTTTCTCTAGAAGGAACTTCTCTAAGAATCACTTGTCCTAACTCTCCACTTATATCTTCTTTGGAAATTTTACCCTCTCTTATGGGTATAATAAAATCTCCTGATTCATTTAAAACTCCATCTAGGGTATCTAGATATATCTTATCTGCATTTATCACAATATATGGAGGGATTTCTTGCATATCTGGCTTATAGGATCCAACTCCATTTATATGGGCTCCCTTTTTTACTAATTCTCCCTGGAATACAGGATTTTTTGCTGTGGTAACCGTTGTTATTATATCAGCATCCAAGATAGCCTCATCAGCATCTTTTGCTAGAAATATATCAAATTTAAATTCTCTTCCAAGTTCTTCCTTCATCTGATCTATAAAGCTCTGTGCCTTAACTTTATCCCTAGCTGAAACCCTTACTTCTTTTATATTTCTAACATTTAATACTCCTTCCAACTGTGTTTTGGCTTGTCCTCCACTACCTATAAGGGCAAATATACTAGAATCTTTTCTAGAGAGTATATCTGTTGCAGCAGCAGATATAGCTCCAGTTCTAAGCTTAGTTAGGTAGTTTCCATCCATAATAGCAGAAACCTGACCAGTTTTTGAATTTTGTACTAACATCAAGGAAGATATAGAATCTAGGCCTACTTTATTGTTTTCTGGATAAACTGATACTATTTTAACTCCAAGAGCATCCCTTGACCCTACAAGTCCTGGCATATATAAACTTTGCCCCTTTTCTTTTGGGACATCAATATTGCTTCTAAGAGGAATATCACCTTCACCCTTAGAATATAATTCTAAGGCAGTTTTAATAGATTCTATAGCATCCTTCATCTTAAAGACTTCTTTTATATCTTCTTCTTTTAAAATTACAATATCCATAAAATCACTCCTATCAGTATGTTTTTATGTTAATCTTCTTTAGTTATATCCTTTGGATAAATAACTTTTGAATCTTTTATAATTGCTTCTGCTCCATATTTACCTAGTTCATGGAGGATTTTTTTTGATTCAGTCATAATATGATAAACATTTATTCCCTTTGAAATCAGTGTATTTGAAATAATAAGTCTATGACATCTCCAAGGCAGAGCTTCTGAACACATATAAGAAAGTCTAGACTTCTCAGCTAAGGAAATAAGTTTATTTATTGCTTCTTCATATTCTTCTGTTAGAGAATAAGCTGCATAGTTACGAAATGTAGCCTTTTCCCATCCATCAATCAAAGAACTATCTATACCCTTGTTTTTATTTCTTCTTCCCCCTAGATCTGGCATATGGATATATTTAATATTATTTTCTTTCAAACATTTCTCCATATTTTCTTTGTTGAATTGAGGAACATAGTTACTGCCTGGATATGACCTTACATCTACTAGTGTTTCTATATTATATTTCTTCAATATCAATAAAAATTCATCTATGCTATGTGTAGAATGACCTATAGTATATACATCCATTATTCTCCTCTCCTTCTTATATATTATACCTTTTAAAATAAAAACAAATCAAAGTCCAGATTAATTGGTTTTAGGAGTCAAAGACAAATTAAATATATATTTTTTGCAAGTAGGGGCGTACCTTTGGTCGCCCGGTTTTATCTTGTATGATCTTTATATAATAACTATATCAAAGGATGCAATAAATCGTGGAAAACGTCCTTCCATGAAAGGAAAAGCACCTTTCATA
>CAZBAK010000091.1:0-4061 GCA_964489715.1 uncultured Tissierella sp.
ACAGGGGGATATTTGTAGGAATAGACAACCTATATGGACATGCCAACGTAGAAGAGTTTACCACCAGGGAATCATGCTTCAATTGGCTAAGACGAGAACCGGAGCTAGTAGATGAAAAAGAAATATATATGTCAGCACTAACAAGGTGGGGGCCAGGAGCACAAATAGTAATGGTGTTTGAAGAAATGGAAGAACTTCAAAAAGAACTATGCAAATATTCACGAGGGGAAAACGTAATAACAAACATAACGGAGGAAATAGCAGACGTTGAAATAATGCTGGGACAGATGAAAGAATTATTTAAAATAGAAGCAGCAGTAAAAGCAAAGAAGGAATTCAAGCTAGAAAGATTAGCAGGACTTGTAGAGGGTGTTCATGCCAGAGTATGCAAGATATGCGGTTGTACAGATTACAGGGCTTGCGAAGGTGGGTGCCATTGGGTAGAATATGACCTTTGTAGTAAATGTACTGTAGAGGATTAAAAGAAACGGAGGGAAAGCAATTGGAATACTTTTGGATTAGGAAAAAGAGATTAAAAACAATACCACTATTCAGAGGGTGGGAACTAATAAAAGAAGAAACAGAAAAAGAGAGAAGCCGAAGAATGTTTAAACTCAATGAACATAATAGAATTAACAAAAGGAATTTTGGGGCAATAACACAGAACGCACCTAAGCCACCATTACCACCAAGGCCTAAAGTCATAAAAGAAAGCAGACTAGAGAAGATCATTGAAAACATTAAAGAATACGACAAAATGAAAAAGAAGTCCGCCTATGTGGCGGGAGCAATAACAGGAGTAGAAGGATATAAAGAAAAGTTTGCAGCAGCTAAGAGAGAATTAGAAAACCAAGGATATACGGTATTCAATCCCGCCGAACTTCCACAAGGGTTAAAATATGAAAGTTATATAAAAATATGCAAAGCTATAGTAGAAGAAATAGATGTTGTATTCATGCTTGATAATTGGCAAAGCAGTATAGGCGCGGAAGAAGAACACATTCACGCAACTAAGCATGGCAAAACAATAATATATCAAGAAGATGGGAGGTGCGGGTATTGGAAACAAGAGAAATAACAGAAAAAGAATTCAAAGCAGCTAAAGGAGGACAAAGTTTTTATATTATAACTTGTCCATTCTGTAAAAGGAAGATACAAGCACAAGCCAGGGGCTACGGGTCAAGGGGCAGGCGCTGCGAATGTAAAGCATTATTCAAGGGAGACATAGCAACAGTAAGTCATAAATAACAAATAAAGCTATAAAGAAAGGGGCAAAGACAAATGAAAACAATATCAATAATAAATTTAAAAGGTGGAGTAGCAAAGACCATATCATCTACCAACATAGGCCACATACTAGCCACAGTACACAATAAAAGAGTTCTAATAGTAGACAATGACAAGCAAGGCAATTCCTCTAAAATGTTTAATCTACACAGTTACCAAAGAAAGAGCATAGCGGACATAATGACTACCAGGAAAATAGACATAAAGGAAATTATCTTAAAAACGAACTACCCAAACCTAGATCTAATACCGGCCAACATGACATTATTAAAAGCTAACCTAGAAGTAATGCTAGATACTACAAGGCCACAACAAACAAGATTAAAGGCAGCACTAAAAATAATAGAAGAGGATTACGACTATTGCATAATTGATAATGCACCAGATATAAACATTAGTACCATAAATGCCTTGGTAGCTTCCGACGAGGTACTAATACCAATCAAGACAGATAATTTCGCCTTTGACGGATTAAAAGAACTAAAAGAACAGATAGATAATACCAGGGAGGACCTAAACCCTAAACTTAAACTTAGAGGGTGCTTCATAACTCAATACCAAAATAATGAAGTAAATAGACAGGGTAAAGATTGGCTAATGAATCAAAGGGAGTACCCAGTATTTAAAACCCATATTAGAAGGTCAGAAAAGGTAGACGAAAGCACTTTCGCAGTAGAACCTATAATAACCTATTCAAGAAGAAGCGGGGCAGCTATAGACTATCTTAAATTCGTTGAAGAGTATCTAAATATATAAAGTGATCGAATCGGTCAAGATTGGAGGTGCAACAATGGCAAAGTTTAATCTAAATCAATTATTAAATAAAGCTTCAATGGGAGATATAGAAAAACCACTAGAGAAGGAGCAGGACAAAGAACCTTACAAAATAAAACTAATAAGCGTACATGATTTAGTGCCGTCAAAAGACAACTTTTATTCACTCAACCAGATAGAAGAACTTAAAACAGCCATAGAGCTTGCAGGAGGAATAAAACAAAACCTAAACGTAGTACCAATGGACAATGGAAAGTATAAGGTATTGGCGGGGCACCGCCGACGCCTTGCTTCTCTAGCACTAACGGAAGAAGGAAAAGAAGAATACAAACTACTACCATGCAAGGTGGAGGAAACCCAAGAAGATAAAGAGATCCAAAGCATACAAGAAGAATTACTAATCATATTAACTAATTCCCATAGAGAAAAGACAGACTATGACAAAGTGGAGGAAGTAAAAAGGCTAAGAGAAATATTAGAAAGATATAAAAAGAAAGAGAAGATCCCTGGAAGAATGAGAGAATTAATAGCCCAAGCACTAAACACTTCTCCTGGACAAGTCGGAAGAATGGAAAGTATAGATAGAAAACTATCAGATGAATTCAAAGAAGAACTAAAAGAAGAAAAAATAAACATATCTACCGCCTATGAACTTTCTACACTACCAGAAGAAGGGCAGCAGGAAATATATAAAGACTATGAAGAAAAAGGAAGCCTATCAATAAACGACGTCAAGGAAAAGAAGGTAGAGTTAAAGGGAGTAGAAAAAGAAGAAAGCAGAAAAGAGAATATCAGTTCTCAAAAATCATTTCCAACAGTATTTGAATTGATTAAAGAAAAAGAGATTAAAGAGTTAGCAGCTTTTATATGCAATAGGTGTAAAAAATGGGGTAGGTTTTGCGACTTCGCCATAGAGTGCAACGGAAGCAAAGAAGAAGATAGGATAAGTATTTGCACTAGGTGGCTAAAGATGGAGACGGAAAAGGAGGTAGACAATGTATAGCCATACAGAAGACATATTGGAGATATACAAGGAAACGGAATTAAAAAGGATAGTTAAAATAGAAGCACTAATAAGCACTTATGGAGGAAGAAAACGAGAAACTAAAGCTTTCTTAAAAAGAGATTGGCCCAGAATAAAACATCAAGGACACTACCGGGATAGAGAAGCGGTATCAAGCATTGATTACTTCGAAAACCTAACCGAAGACGAATGGCAAGAAAGATATCACAAGGTAAATATAGAAGATTTTTCAGATGAAGAAATAGTAATGGAATTCAACAGAAGACTAGGTAATGTCTTTCATAAGATAGGACTTGAAGCCAAAGCAAAGATAAAAGAAAACTAAGGGAGGTAGACAATGAAGAGGAACCCAACAAGGAGTGAAAAGGAGAAGATAAAAGAAGCAGGACTAGCACCTAATAATTGGCTTACCATAAAGCAAGAAATAAGCAGCTTTACAATTAGACATAAGAAAACAGGAACTAGAAGAATAATTAAAAAGCAATAAGGGCAAATGCAAGGGCAAAGCGAAATGGGAAGGAGGGTAAAAAAGGAGAGTGAAGGTATCTTGAATAAAAAAGAAGTTATACAAATAATTGAGTATTGCAAAGATATTCCTAACGAAATCAAACTAAACAATAAGATAATAAAGAATCTAGAGGATCAATATTATACCTTGCCTGGAATGGTTATAGATGGGCAACCTAAAGGCAAGGGAGGAACATCTAACCCAGTAGAGGTAGCAGTATTAAATATACCCAGCGGAGTAAGTGGATTAATAAGAAAGTATAAAGAAAAAACCAAATTACTAGAAAGGCTTTACAATGAAATAATGGAGGAAATAGGAAGGCTTTCCTATAGGGAAAGAAAAGTAATATACGGATTTTACATAGAGGATCTAAGGTGGGAGAAGATAGCCCGAGGATTTTACTCTATAAGACAATGTAAAAACATTAGGAACATAGCAGCAGAAAAACTAGCAATACAATTTAAAAAT
>CAZBAK010000092.1:0-3921 GCA_964489715.1 uncultured Tissierella sp.
TTGAAGAAGGATTAAGATTCTCAATACGTGAAGGTGGAAGAACAGTAGGTTCAGGGGTAGTAACAAAAGTATTAGGATAATATAAAAAAGGAGGGTAGCCCTCCTTTTTATTTATGGGGAAAGAAAATAAATTATTTGTTTAAAAGTAAAAATATTTAAAGAAAAAAATATTGACATAGATTTTATTTTGTGATAGTTTATATAGGTGATATTATTATTGGAGAGAGATAGAAATTAATATAGATTGAATAGCTAATTTTAGGAGGTGTATTAAATGAGAGATAGAATTATACTGGCATGTACTGAATGTAAGCAAAGAAACTACGTTTCTAAAAAAAATAAGAAGAATACAACAGAAAGAGTAGAGCTTAAAAAACACTGTAGATTTTGTGATGCTCACACAACTCATAGAGAAACTAAATAATACAAAGTTAGGATGTGTAAAATATGGCGGCTCAAACTGATGCTAAAAAGGGAAAATTAACATCTTACTTTAAAGGCGTAAAAGCAGAAATGAAAAAAGTAATTTGGCCAACTAAAAAAGAACTGTTAAATTATACAGGGGTAGTCATATTAATAAGTGGAATCATCTCTGTGCTTGTTTACCTATTAGATATTGGTATACATAGAGTATTGGCGCTATTTATTAAGTAAATAAGGAGGTTTGGACCTTTATGGTCTTATAATATATGACTGAAAACAATGAAGTTGAAAAGGAACTAAAAGATGCTAAATGGTATGTAGTTCATACTTATTCAGGATATGAAAATAAAGTTAGCGCAAACTTGGAGAAAATGGTAGAAAATCGTGGAATGGACGATGTCATTTTTGAAATAACTGTGCCTACAGAAGAGTATGTAGATACTAAAAATGGTAAAAAGATAGTTAAGGAAAGAAAACTTTTCCCAGGATATGTATTGGTAAAGATGCATATAACTGATGAATCTTGGTATTTGATTAGAAATATTAGGGGTGTTACAGGATTTGTAGGACCAAATTCAAAGCCAGTTCCATTGTCTCCAGATGAAGTAAAGGCTTTAGGAGTTCAAGAGAAAAGCTTAACTCAGATAGACTTTAAAGTTGGAGATTCTATAAAGGTAAGATCAGGCCCATTTGAAAGTTTTATGGGTACTGTTGATAATATAAATATGGATAAGGAAAAAGTTAAGGTTTATGTTTCTATGTTTGGAAGAGAAACTCTGGTTGAGTTAGAATTCGAACAGATAGAAAAAATGTAGTTTTTAAAAGTTCGCTTTTAAAATAGATGAGTTAAAGAAGTGGGAGGGTTAATCCCGCTAAACCACAAGATATGAGGAGGTAGAAGACTTATGGCAAAAAAAGTCGTAGGTATTATTAAGTTACAAATTCCTGCTGGAAAGGCAACTCCTGCACCACCTGTTGGTACTGCATTAGGGCCTCACGGAATAAACATTATGCAATTTACAAAAGAATTTAATGCTAAAACTGCTGAACAAGCAGGTCTTATTATACCTGTAGTTATTACAGTATATGCAGATAGATCCTTTACTTTTATTACTAAGACACCACCAGCTTCGATTTTAATTAAGAGAGCTACGAACATTGAGTTAGGATCAGCTGAACCTAATAAAACTAAGGTTGCTAAAATTTCTAAAGCAAAAGTTCAAGAAATTGCAGAACTTAAAATGGAAGACTTAAATGCTGCAGATGTTGAATCAGCTATGAAGATGGTTGAAGGAACAGCAAGAAGCATGGGAGTAGAAGTAGAAGCTTAAGAAAAGATAAAAGGTGGGAGGAATATCCGTTAAGACCACAAGGAGGAATAAACATGGCAAAAAGAGGTAAAAGATATGAAGAGCTTTTAGATTTAGTAGATAGACATAATCTTTATACTATTGATGAAGGTATAGAGTTGGCTTTACAAACATCTAAAGCTAACTTCGATGAAACAATAGATTTGGCTGTAAGACTTGGAGTAGATCCAAAGCATGCTGATCAACAAGTAAGAGGAGCAGTTGTACTGCCTCACGGAACTGGTAGAACTAGAAGAGTTCTAGTTATTGCTAAGGGAGACAAGATCGCAGAAGCGGAAGAAGCTGGAGCTGATTTTGTAGGTGGAGATGAATTAATAGAGAAGATCCAAAATGAAGGATGGTTAGATTTTGACGTTGTAGTTGCAACACCTGATATGATGGGAGTTGTAGGTAGAATAGGTAGAGTACTTGGACCTAAAGGACTAATGCCAAATCCAAAATCTGGAACTGTAACTTTTGATGTAGGCAAAGCTGTTACTGAAATAAAGGCAGGAAAAGTTGAGTACAGAGTAGATAAAGAGAGTATTGTTCATGCTCCTATTGGAAAAGTTTCTTTTGGAAAAGAAAAGATAAAAGAAAACTTTTTAGCTATGATGGATGCTTTAGCTAAGGCAAAGCCTGTAGCTGCTAAGGGTAAATATTTAAGATCAGTAACTGTTGCTAGCACAATGGGTCCTGGTGTTAAAATAAATGCACAAAAATTAATGGATAACTAAAAATTAATTTTGTTGACAAGGCAATAAACTTTTGATATACTTTAAAGGTAAATTAAATAAGAAACTGTAGACAGTAGGTACCACTGGTTTAAATATCCTACCGAGGTAAGAGCGATATAATTTAAATTGAAATTATAGGTCTTTACGTGTCTGCGTAGAGGCCTTATTTTTTTTAGAAATCTAGGAGGTGAAGCAATGAGAGAACAAAGACTTAAAGCTAAAACAGATAATGTTGAAGAAATTAAGGAGAAAATTGAAAAATCTCAATCAGTGGTTTTGGTAGATTATAGAGGACTAAATGTTGAACAACTTACAGAATTAAGAGGTAAGTATAGAGAAGCTGGGGTTGACTATAAAGTATATAAGAATACAATGATGAGATTTGCCTTTAAAGATTCAGGATTAGAAGAGTTTAATGAGTACTTAAAGGGACCATCAGCAATAGCTTTTGGATATGATGATCCAGTAAATGCTGCTAAAATTACTTCTGAGTTTATAAAGGACAATGAAAAGCTAGAAATAAAAGCTGGTATAGTAGACGGTAAAATTATTGACGTAGCAGGAGTTAATGATTTAGCTAAACTACCATCAAAAGAAGTTCTTGTTGCACAAGTACTTGGTGGATTCAATGCACCTATACAAGGATTTACAAATGTATTACAAGGTACAATAAGATCTTTAGCTACGGTATTGAGTGCTATAGCTGAAGATAAGGAAGAGTCTGCATAGAAGAATGCAGAAATAAAAAATGGATAAAAAACTATTGGAGGTATTATAGAAATGTCAAATGAAAAAGTAACAAACCTAATGGAAGAAGTAAAATCTTTAACAGTATTAGAATTATCAGAATTAGTAAAGGCTTTAGAAGAAGAGTTCGGAGTTAGTGCAGCAGCTCCAGCAGCAGCGGCAGCAGCTCCAGCAGCAGGAGAAGCAGCTCCAGCAGCAGCAGAAAAAACTGAATTTGATGTTGTGTTAACATCAGCAGGAGATCAAAAAATCAAGGTTATAAAAGCAGTTAGAGAAATAACAGGACTTGGATTAAAAGACGCTAAGGAATTAGTAGACGGAGCTCCAAAGCCAGTTAAAGAAGGAGCTTCTAAAGAAGAAGCTGAAGAAATGAAAACTAAATTAGAAGAAGTTGGAGCAGGCGTAGAAGTAAAATAATTAAAACATAAAAAAAGGCTTTCAGAAAGAAAGCCTTTTTTATTTTAATATTTTCTAAAAAATGGTTTGACTTAAAAAACTTAGTGTGATAAAATGATTTATTGCATAATAAGGAGTAATGTGACCTTTTATATGAAATGCATTTTAAAAGTTACGTTATTAAATAGTTTATTGTATTACCAAAAGTATATAGTGCTTTTGGATATTTTAGTTTAATGAGGGGTGAATTATTTTATGGTACATCCTGT
>CAZBAK010000093.1:0-3913 GCA_964489715.1 uncultured Tissierella sp.
GTAGTTTCCTCGGAAGGCCCCTTGGACAAAGGCTCCTAATTTAGATTTTTCTTTTAGGCTGATAAGTCCTACTAGTATGGATAGGATAAAGCTGAAAAGGGTTCCAAGGATTATAAAAAGTAGGAATCTTCCATCTATTCCCTCTGCTAGCTCTGTATTTAAGACATCATTAAAGATCTTTATAGGAAGGGCTACATAAAAGATAAGTTTGTTGGCAACTTGTATAAAAGCTTCATTTATAAAATTCCTTTTATTTAAGATGTAACCTACAAACATGACAAAAAAGATTGGTATTACTATATTTAGACTAAAGATAAAATTTCCAAGCATAAGTATTCACTCCTGTATTTTCTACTTAATAATACTATATCATAATAGGAGCTTAGGAAAAGAAAAAACTCCCACAAAAGTGAGAGTTTTTTATTGACTGCCCTTGTACTGACCTGAGATAATAGTTGATTTATCTATGTCAACACAGGTAAGTGATTTTGCGTTTTCAAAGAGCCTATTACAGTCTTCGCTAAGACGTATTAGGGTCATCTTCTTGCCCATACTATGGTACTTTTCTGCTATGGAGTCAATAGCTTCAATTGCAGAGTGGTCCATTACTCTGGCATATTTAAAGTCCACTATTACATGGTCTGGATCATTGTTTATATCAAATAGCTCCTGGTAGTTTAGTACTGAACCAAAGAAGATAGAACCATTTATCTTATAGGTCTTAGATCCGTCTTGGTTATTTTCTATATTTACATATATAACTTTTCCCTTTTCCCAAGCAAACATTAGGGCTGATAGGATTACTCCTACTATTACTGCTGTTGCCAGGTCTGCAAATATGGTAATTAAACTAACTACAATAATAACTAGGATATCTTGTGCTGGAACCTTGTTACGATATCTTAAACTCTGCCATTCAAATGTTCCTACTACAACCATAAACATTACTCCTACCAGTGCTGCCAGTGGAATTACATTTATTAAGCTGGAGCCAAACATTATAAACATCAAGAGAGAAGATGCTGCAACCAAGCCAGACAGTCTAGTTCTTCCACCGGACTTTATATTTATAATGGACTGGCCTATCATGGCGTCTCCACCCATACCACCAAAGAATCCATTAACTGTATTGGCTAGACCTTGGGCTATACATTCCTTATTGGAATCTCCCCTAGTGTCTGTCATCTCATCAATAACTCTTAGGGTAAGGACTGCTTCTGTAAGTCCTACTAGGGCTGCAACAAAAGCATAGGGAGTTATGATCTTTAGCATATCTATACTCAATTTAACCTGGGGTATGTAAAACTTAGGTAGGCCACCTTTTATTCTCATGCCTGCAAAGTCTTGTACATTTCTTAAGTGGTAGCCATTTCTATCTAGGATAACAGCTATTATAGTCATTATGATTATAGCTACTAGGCTTGATGGTACTGCCTTTGTAAGTTTAGGTAGAAAGTGTATAATTAGCATGGTAAAGGCTACAAATAAGAGCATTATAAGCAGATCTCCTGTAGGCAACCAAGCTTTTTGAACTGTTTCAACCCCATTTACCATAACTGTCTTATCTACTTTAAACTGGGACCATTGGGCCAAGAATATAACTATGGATAAGCCGTTAAGAAAACCCAGCATAACTGGATAGGGGATTATCCTGGCATACTTACCTAGTTTAAAGAAGCCTATGGACATCTGTATAAGTCCCATGAGTATTACGGTTACAAAAAGATAGTCCAGGCCATGGTCAGCTATTAGAGAGGCGAAGACTACTGAAATAGCAGCTGTGGATGAACTTATCATACCAGGGCGTCCTGTAAATGTGGCTGCTATAAGGCCTATAATAACTGCTGTCTGTAAGCTTCTTATGGGACTAACTCCAGCTACAAAGGCAAATGCTATGGATTCAGGTATCAGTGCTAGGGCTACTGTTATACCTGCTAGAATATCTCCTTTGAAAAACTTTTTATTTCTTTGAATCCTATCTGTTAAATAATTCAAATAATTCCTCCTTATTTTTATATTATTTCTAATTTAAACTAAAAAATATAAGCTCTGCTAGCTTAACAGAACTTATATTTTTTAGCTTAACCGATACATTCTATAATATAGGGAAGATTAAAGCAAGTCTAATCCTCCTATTGATCTCTAGCTTTTAGAGGATCCTTTGTAAATCTATTGATTGTTTTATTGATCCATCTTACTAGGGCGCCAACGAGAACTGCAGTTATAAAGGTGCCAAGGCCTATGCCATTTATTTTACCCATAAATATAATAGAGAGGATGGAGGCTATAAGGACTAGGAATAGATCAAAGACTATCTTAGTTTTTCCAAATTCTCTCTTGACTTTAAAGGCAATGGTTCTGACTATACCTTCTGCTGGATTTACAACTACTCCTGATCTTAGCTGGAGAGTTATGCTAGAAGCTATTATAAAGCAGCCTAGGACAGAACTAGCTAATTGAAATGGGAAGTCAATAGGATTTAAAAATGAAAAGATAGCCATCCAGATATCTATAAATACACCTAGTATAGGACCTATTAAGAGCTGTAAATATTGGACCCTGGGGAAATCCCTCCTGAGTATTAGGATCTGCAGTAGAAAGAAGATTAAGTTTGAAATAAAGGTAAACAAACCAAAACTTGGTCTAAAAGCTAGACTTAAAACAAAGGGTATGCTAGTTATGGGAGAAGCTCCTAGGTTAGATTTGGTAATAAAGGTGATTCCTAGGGACATAAAGACTAAGCTGATAAAAAAGAGTGAATAGGACTTAAGCTGTTTTTTCAATTGTGATCACTTCCAAGATAAAATTTTATGTTTATTTTAAATACTAGTCTAGTATTTATTCTAACATAAATAGGGGTAAAAAACTGGGCCTGGAGTTAGATTTAAATTGATCGAGTCTAGCTCCAGGCTCCAGCATATGTTTCTATAAAAAACCTCTAGATAATATTTTAGTTTCCTAGGCTGTCTTAGTATCTCCCACTGTTACTTTTTCTTCACTTTCATAGAAAATATCCTCTGGCTTAACTCCTTTTTCTACAAGTATGTCATAACTATCTTGGATCATCTTTGTAGAGCCGCACATATATACCCTATAGTCCTTTACATCCATATCCTTTAAAAGATCAGTTACATAGCCCTTTGATACTAAGCTTGAACTCTCTCTAGAAGCTACTGGTAGATAGTTAAATTCTTTGTAGTCCTTGCTTAGGGACTGAAAGTAGTCTGAGTATAAGAATTCATCTTTATATCTTTGACCATCTAAGAGTTTTATATCTTTTAAGGATGGATTGTTTAAGAGGGCATCCTTTGATAGGCCTATAAATGGGGTTATACCTATACCATTGGCTATAAATAAGATATTGTCCGCCTCTCTATCTAGGACCAACTCATTTCCCATAGGTCCTTGAAGTTCTATAGTGTCTCCCAGCTTAAAATTTTTAAAGATAATTTCTGTTCCATAGCCCTTATCCACCTTTTTAATTATTACACTAAGTTCCTTGCTATCTTTATTGTAAGAAGAGATAGAATAGGCTCTATAGGAGCTAGGTTCTTCTTGAATTTTTACCAGTATAAATTGACCTGGCCTATAGTCTACTTTTTCTGGAGTGAGGAAGGAAAATCTATATTCCTTAATATCCTCTCCTAGATCTTTGATCTCTACTATTTCAGATAGTATTTTTTGACGCTTTTCATAGCCCTTAATAGAAGTAAGTTCTTTTAATTTAAGAGCTTTTTCTTCATTGGAAAGAGATAGGATACCAGCTGGGCAATTTTCAACACAGGTAGAACACTTAATACAATTTGGATCTTCAAATTGATTGTTTTCTGAGAACTCTAAGTAGGGTGTAAGTTGAAACGGACAAACTCTAGCACATTTTCCGCAGGCATGGCACAGCTCTGCATTGGATATG
>CAZBAK010000094.1:0-3879 GCA_964489715.1 uncultured Tissierella sp.
GAAGTTGTAACACTACTTACAAAGTAAGTAGATGTAGGTCTCATGTTATATAAATTTAAAGGAGGTGATTTTTTTGACACCAATGCAAGAGTTAACTCAAATAGCAAACCAAAGATTCCATGGAGAGATTACATTAATGAAAGTTGATGAATATTGGAGATGTTCTTTAGGAGCAATCCCTTGGAAACTAGACACAGATAAATATAATCAACAAATAGAGTATATGGCAAAGGGAAAAACTATTAATGAAGCCATAGAAAACTGTATTAAAGATGATGTTAATAGTTTTAGTATAGAAGAGAAATTCAAAGCAGAATAAGTTATAAAGACTGGCTCTGCCAGTCTTTTCAGCAATAAAAGCTGAACAAATAAGATAAAAGATTTAAAGAGAGGAAGTTGAATATGAAGAAAGTAACACCATTTTTGATGTTTCAAGGCGGCTTTGCAGAAGACGCTATAAGACACTATACATCAATCATTGAAGATTCAGAGATTAAAAGTATAATTAGATACGGTGCTGATGGACCTGGGGAAGAGGGCAAGATATCCAGAGCAGAATTTACTTTAAAAGGTCAAGAATTTATATGTATGGATAGTTATGTTAAACATGGATTTACATTTACACCATCTTTTTCTATATATCTTACATGTGATAGCGAAGAGGAAATTGATAGCATCTATGACAAGATGATGGAGGGTGGATTTACCACTGAATTAATGCCACTAAATAACTATGGTTTTAGTAAAAAATATGGATGGCTAAACGATCAATATGGAGTATCCTGGCAATTAAATTTACCAGAGTAATTGTAGATCTTGTATAAGCCAGTTGAGATTTGAAGTTTAAATCTTGGCTGGCCTTTTTATTATATTAAAGACAATAAAGATGGATTTTAAATTTTCATAAGGAGGAAAATATGTTAGGGATTATAGATATGCATACTCATATGTTTCCAGAGGATGTAATAAATAATTGGAATAAATATGCTGAAAGAGATTATTACTTTAGATTATTAACTGATCCAAGAAATAGCACTATACAAAAATATGCCAGTGCTGAGGAAGCTATAAAATTAGCAGATAAGGCTGGGATTGAAAAGATTGTTATGCAGGGTTGGTATTGGAATGACCATAAACTTTGCAAATACCATAATGACTATATGTACGAAGTCATTAAGGAGTATCCGGAAAGATTTGAAGCGTATATGTCAATTAATCCTACATTTTCTGATCTAGCCATCCATGAATTAGAGAGAAATTATAATAGAGGCTTTGCTGGTATAGGTGAATTAGGACCTGGAGCCAACAATTTTAAGCTTAAAGATCTTAATTTTTTGACTTTAATGGAAGCTGCCAGCCATTATAAGTTACCTGTTAATATACACTGTAATGAGCCAGTGGGCAGATATTATCCAGGTAAGGACAAGACTCCAATTGATGATTTTTATCAACTTGCTAAAAAATTTCCAGATCTTACCTTAATCCTTGCACATTTAGGTGGAGGCCTGCCTTTTTATGAACTAATACCAGAGATTAAAGATGCTTTTAAAAATGTTTACTATGATTTAGCAGCCAATCCCTTGGTCTATGAAACTAGAAGCATAAGATCTGTAGTAGATATTGTAGGAGCAGAAAAAATTTTATTTGGTTCAGACTTTCCCTTAATAGTATATCCTGGGAAATCTTATAAAAAAGAGTTTGAATTATTTATCATTGATATTAAGGAAAATGCTAATTTAAATAAGGAAGAATGGAATAAGATAATGTATGAAAATGCAGAAAAAATTCTATCTAAAAAGAAAAAGATTGAAATTCTATAGAAGGAGTCTAGATTTTCTCAATTAAATTTATTCTTTATTTTTAAACCTTTCTGTTACTATATTGTAAATCATTTTCAAGAGCAATAATCTATAATAGTACATGCTGGCAATAAAATATTATATGAAATTAAGATTTAAATCTTAATTATGAAAGGTTGAGTTTATGAATAGAAGATCCTATAGAAGAAGAATGAAAAAAAAGAGAAGGGTAAAAAGAATTAAGTTTTATGCTTTAACTATCGCTTTAGTTGTTTTAGGTGTTTTTGTTTTTAAATTTATAGATAAAAACAAAGATATAAATGAAGCAGCATCTATGAAAAACTTATCTAAAGAGGAGCTTAAAGCTTTAGAAAAGATAGTGGCTCCTAAAGAAGAAAATAAAGATCTAGGTGCTATTGAATCTATTATTGAATATGGAGATAATGGACTGATAGGAGCACATTATCCTTTATTTTCTAAAGAAAATATTGATAAAACAAACAAAGAACTAGTAAATAAATATATTAAAGAATTTCAGAATGAATTAAAGAATGATTCATTTCGAGATAAAGATTATAGATATGAACTTAGTATAGATTATGAAAGCTATAGTGGACCTGATAATATAATTAGTATAAAATATATTATAGTAAAAAACTCATCCTATCTTGCACATCCTGATGAAGTTATAGTTACTAAAGTATATGATTTAAATAAGGATAGTGAAGTTAAATTAGATGATATTATGACTGATGAATACTTAAAGTTTATTTCTCATAAAAGTGAAAAATATTTTAATGAAGATAAAACTTATAAGGAACAAACTGATTCAGAACAATTTAAAGAAGCTATATCCCCACTAAGTGATAATTATTCTAATTTCCTATTAAAAGAAGATAGGATTGTATTTTTCTTTCCTAAGTACACATTATTTAGTGGGGACTTAGGAGAAACTTCTGTTGAAATAGCTTATGGTGAGTTAAAAGAACATATAAAGCCTAAGCTGCTCCCTATTTTTACTGAGTTAGAAAATACTAGTGTGAAAAATGAAAATAAAGAAGTAGTGGATATAGTTATTCCAAAGAGAAATATAGATCCTACTAAGCCTATGATAGCTTTAACCTTTGATGATGGACCCAATAAAAAAGTTACATTACCTATTTTAGATGTTTTAAAAGAATATGAAAGTGCAGCTACATTCTTTATATTAGGAAATAGAGTTTCAGATAATAAAGATGTGTTAAAGCGTATATTGGAAGAAGGCAGTGAAATCGGAAATCATAGTTATAATCATAAACAATTGACTAAAGTATCTTCTACAGAATTGACAAAACAAATTAAGGATACACAAAATGCAGTTATAGATGCTACTGGTATTGAACCAAAGATCATGAGGCCTACTTATGGTTCCTATGATGAGAATTTAAAAGCAAAAGTAGGTATGCCTCTTATATTATGGTCTATAGATACTCTTGATTGGAAAAGTAGAGATGCCAAAAAGGTAACGGACCATGTGTTAGAAAATATAAAAGATGGGGATATTGTATTAATGCATGATATTTACGAAAGTACAGCTGAAGCTGCAGAAGTGTTAGTAGAAAAATTGACAGCTATGGGTTATCAATTGGTCACTGTAAGTGAACTTATAGAAAACAGAGGAGAAAGTCTTAAAGATGGGGAGATATATAATCAAGCTTATAAGAAAGATATTTAAAGGCCTCTGTTGGACATCTGATTTGAGAGTTTAAAAGTTTGAATTCTAGTATAAAGGGAATAAGTATAGAAGGGACATATATGCTATTGTAAAATATATAAAACTATGGAGGAGATAAGCATGGAGAAAACATTTATAATGATCAAGCCTGATGGTGTAGAAAGAGGAATAATGGGGGAGATCATATCTAAAATAGAAGATAAGGGTTTCAAAATAATACAGGCTAGACTTTTTAAGCCAGATAGAAGCTTGATTGAAAAGCATTATGATGAACATAAGGGTAAAAGTTTTTTTGATGACCTAATAGATTATATTTCAAGTGGTTCTGTTATGGCAATGGAAGTAGAAGGAGAGTCAGTAGTACAA
>CAZBAK010000095.1:0-3829 GCA_964489715.1 uncultured Tissierella sp.
AGTATGCCTACAACAAGGTCTACAATAGGACCAGCTTTGATATATTTAAGACATTAAAGAAACTCTTTAAGTAGGATCTTGTAATCATTTAAATCCATAGTTTAAGCTCCTTTAAACTATGGATTTATTTCATAGGGTAAATATGATATAATTAGAAAAAATAAGAGCCTATTATAAGGAGGGTGTTTTATGGCAGGTGTAGATAAGACAGTTAGAAGCTTAGTTAAAAAATATTTCCAAATAGACAAGGTAGAGTTTGGAAAAGAAACTAAAATACTAGGAAATACTTTATATATAAGGGAAAACATTTCACAAGATGCAGCCAATGTTAGTGAACTAATTAAAGAGGTAAAGCTTGAAATAATAGGGCCAGAAAAATATAATACTTATTCAGAGACTATTATGGATGTACAGCCCATAGCAACAAAAGAAGTTGGAAGCAAGTTGGGCTGGGGAACTACAAGAGTTCTTGATGGAGTTATTATGATGCTTACTGGAACTGATGAAAATGGACTACAAATAGGAGAGTTTGGATCCTCGGAAGGGATACTAGAAGAAAATTTAGCCTGGGGAAGGCCTGGTGCTCCAGACAAGGGTGATATATTTATAAAGACTGAGATCATAATCAAAGAAGGCATGAATATGGAAAGACCAGGACCCTTGGCTGCACATAAAGCTACAGACTATATAAGCCAAGAAATAAGAAATGTTTTAAAGCTCTTGGATGAATCTCTAGCTAGGGATAGAGAAGAATTCAAACAGATCAGGGGAGAAGGAAAGAAAAAAATAGTAATAGTTAAGGAAATAATGGGGCAAGGTGCCATGCATGACAATCTAATATTGCCTCTTGAACCAGTGGGTATACTAGGAGCAAAGGCAAACATAGATCTTGGCAATGTGCCAGTGGTATGTTCACCATTAGAGATCCTAGATGGAGCTATTCATGCATTAACCTGTATAGGTCCAGCTTCCAAAGAAACTTCTAGACATTACTGGCGTGATCCTTTAATTATAGAAACTTTAAAGGATAAAGAGCTAGATCTGTGTGCTATTATCTTAGTTGGAAGTCCTCAGATTAATTCAGAAAAATTCTATGTTTCTGAAAGAGTTGGTATGACAGTTGAAGCCATGGATGTAGATGGAGCCATTGTTACAACTGAAGGATTTGGAAACAATCATATAGACTTTGCAAGTCACATTGAACAAATAGGAATTAGAAATATTCCAGTGGTAGGCACGAGCTTTAGTGCTATTCAAGGTGCCCTAGTAGTTGGCAATGAATATATGACCCATATGATAGACCACAACAAATCTCAAGAAGGAATAGAAAATGAAATATTATCATACAATACCCTGACAAAAGATGATGCTCTTAGAGCTATTTCAATGCTAAAGTCAGCTATTTCAGGAGAAAAAGTAATAGCTGCTGAAAAAGAGTGGAATCCAGAGATAAAATGGAATAATTTAAAATTGATGAAGGAATCTAGGGGCCAAAAAATATGAAATATATAGATAAGGTAATATATATGGAAGGTATTATTGTGGACTTAGATGGGTCTTCAGTGAGTATTGACTTCAAGGGTAGAATGGGCTTTATTAAGCTGCCAAAGAGAATGGTCATCACTGACTATGATTTAAAGATTGGTCAGGAAGTAGGCCTAAATATGAGCTACATTGAAGTCAAAGGACCAAAGGTAAATGAAAAATATATAGGAGATATAGATTCTAAAACAAATAAGGAGGGATAGTTATGGCTTTAACTGTGATAAAAGGATTGCAATCTGAAATATTTGTCCCGAGTACACCAGCTCCAGTATGGACTCCAGTAAAAAAAGAATTGAAAGATATGGTAGTTGCCTTGGTTACAGGAGCAGGAATTCATGAAAAAGAAGATAAAAAATTTAATTTAGCTGGGGATTCTACATTTAGAATAATTAAAGATACAAGCTCAACTAGTGATTTAGCAGTAAGCCATGGTGGATATGATAATACTGATGTAAACAGGGATATAAACTCCATGTTTCCTCTAGATAGACTACATGAATTGGAAGAAGAGGGTCTTATAAAATCTTCAGCTCCTCTGCATATAAGTTTTATGGGTGGTGGTGGAGATCAGGAAATCTTAAAAAAGCAAACAGGACCAAAAATAGGGAAGTTACTTCTCCAAGAAGGTGTAGATGCTGTGCTTATGACTGCTGGCTGAGGTACTTGCCACCGCTCTGCCGTGATTGTGCAGAGAGTCATAGAAGAAATGGGTATAGCAACTATAATGATAGCTGCATTGCCCCCAGTAGCAAAACAGCATGGATCTCCAAGAGCAGTAGCACCATCAGTCCCAATAGGTGCAAATTCAGGTGAGCCAAACAATTCAGAAATGCAGTATAATATCTGTAAAGATGCACTAGAGCAACTAATAAAAATAGATAGTCCAGGAGAAATTGTAGCTCTTCCATATGAATATATAGGGGAAGTTTAGGGGATAAATAAACTTGATCTGTAGGGCTAGCTCTGCTGGCCCTATAATAAACCTAGTATCATAGAGACATATTTATTTTTAACTTGTTACAATAAGAATTAAATAAAACTCAAGATTATAAATTGACTAACATCAGTAGAAAAGTATGGACTAAAAATGGAGTGATTAAAATTGAAAGAAGAGCATAAATCAGCAAAAGAAATGTGGGGAAAATATTTAGCATTTATAGATTCGAACATTACAAATACTGAAGAAAAGTATAGCTCATGGCACTTTTGTGATAATGAGAAGGATGCTAATAATTTAGCAGAGCTAACCAAGCAAAGGATTAAAAGAGCAACTACTGGATTATACTATTGGCATGAAGTTGAAGGTGAAAAATTGCCTGAAGCAGGGGATATTAGTATAATTACAGATTGGTATGGTGTGGCACAATGCATTATTCAAGTAAAAAAAGTAAGGATAGTTCCTTTTAAAGAAGTAACAGAAGAATTTGCAAAAATCGAAGGAGAAGGAGATAAATCGTTAGAGTACTGGAGAACTGTACATATAGATTTTTTTAGCAGAGAATTAAAGGATTATGGAAAGGAATTCTCAGAAGATATGTTAGTAGTCTGCGAGGAATTTGAAGTAGTATACAAGTAATCGGTAATATTAGAAAAGTGCATCATTATTATATAGTCTCCTACTATTATTAAATTTATGGAGGTATCTTATGAAAAAAAAGAATTCTCTTATCAGCTTTCTTAGTTGTAATATTGTTATCCCTATTGGGATGTAATAAATATGATGTAGCTAATGAGCCCAAGGATATAGAAAGTGATTATAGCCAACTAGATGAAACAAGTAAGGTGAATAGTATTAATTTAGTCTTAGATAGAGAAATAAAAAAAGTTACTATTTCTAAACTAAACGACTCTGATTCTATAATTTTAGACTTTAAGGGAACTCTTAAGGATAAAGAAGCTTTAGAAATATTTAAAAATATTCTTTTAGATGTCACACAAGAACAAGGTATAGTAAATATGATTGATCCAGAGTTTAGTATAGAAATCATTTACCAAGACAATAGCAAAGAAGAATTTAATTTCTGGACAGCTAAAGAGTGTCAAAAAAGCTCTTTAATTAAAACTAATGATACACATATTCTTTATAGCCTGTCGGAAGAAGCTACTCATAAGTTGGTGGATTTAATAAAATAATTATTGAATATTGTTAGCATTACAAGGACCAAAATAAAGAAATAAAAAGAGTTAAGAAGCTTTAAAAGATAAGAAAAACTAGTTTAGATTATAAAGATCTAGGCTAGTTTTTACTTTTTAAAGATATAAAAAGAATATAGTTATATAAAAG
>CAZBAK010000096.1:0-3824 GCA_964489715.1 uncultured Tissierella sp.
CTCTTCCACCTCTTATAAGAACAACACTATGCTCTTGTAGATTGTGGCCAATTCCAGGGATGTAAGCCATTACTTCCATTCCATTTGTAAGTCTTACTCTAGCAACTTTTCTAAGTGCTGAGTTAGGCTTCTTAGGAGTTACTGTTCTTACAGCAACACATACACCTCTTTTTTGTGGTGAGTTAACAGTTGTTGTTCTTTTCTTCAAAGTATTTAAATTAACTCCTAAAGCTGGAGTCTTTGATTTAGTAACAACCTTTCTTCTACCATTTCTAACCAATTGATTAATTGTTGGCATTAAGGCACCTCCTTATATTTTATATTAATAACGCAGCCGTAGCTGCACTAATATCAATTCCACACGCATTTCCCAAATCCTTCATTGTATCTACATCTATAACTGGGATTTCGCGTTTTCTACAAAGTAATAAAACTTCTTGTGTAATTTTTTCTTCAGCATCCTTAGCTATATATACTTCACTAGCCCTAGCAGAATTAATAGCTTTTTTAACTTGCTTTATTCCTACCACTTTCTTGCTGCCTTTTAATCTTTCGGTCATAATTCTCCCACCTTTTAAACACTCTAAAGATTATGTGGCATTATACCACATAATCTTTATGATGATAGATTAAATTGAATTTTTCACACTCACTTATTTTACCATCAGTTATTTTCTATGTCAACACTATTTTCTTCTAAAAGCTCAATATTTTCTTCAGCAATCAGTTCAACTTGTCTATATCTCTTCATTCCAGTACCTGCAGGAATTAATTTACCTATTATTACATTTTCCTTAAGTCCTAGCAAATAATCTTCCTTACCCTTTATGGCAGCATCTGTAAGAACTTTTGTTGTCTCTTGGAAAGAAGCCGCTGATAGGAATGAATCTGTAGCAAGTGATGCCTTTGTTATACCTAATAGTGTTCTTTCTCCATTTGCAGGAGCTCCACCCTGGGAGATAACTTCTTCATTTTTATTTTCAAATTCATAGAAGTTTACTAGGCTTCCAGGTAACATATCCGTATCACCAGAATCTTCTATCTTGATTCTAGATAACATCTGCCTAATTATTATTTCAATATGCTTATCATTTATGTCTACCCCTTGAAGTCTATATACTCTCTGTACTTCTTTTACAATATAGTTCTGAACTCCTCTTATTCCCTTTATCTTTAATATATCATGAGGGTTTACAGATCCTCCTGTAAGTTCATCTCCAGCTTCTATAAAGTCTCCATCCTTAACCTTAAGTCTAGAACCATAAACTATATTATAGGAAGCTGTTTCTCCGTCATCTGAAGTTATAACAACTTCTTTTTTCTTCTTGGTCTCTTGTATACTAACTTGACCAGATATCTCTGAAATAATAGCAAGTCCTTTAGGCTTTCTAGCTTCAAAAAGCTCTTCAACCCTTGGAAGACCTTGAGTAATATCAGAAGCTGATGCTACTCCTCCTGTATGGAAGGTTCTCATTGTAAGTTGAGTACCAGGTTCACCTATTGATTGTGCAGCTATAATTCCTACTGATTCACCTATACCTACTGGTGTTCCCTTAGCAAGATTTATACCATAGCAATGGGCACAAACTCCAAATTTAGCATGACAGCCTAATACAGATCTTACATTTACTTCTTCTATACCAATATTTTGTATAAAAGCTGCTTCTTTTTCTGTTATCATTTCATTTTTATAGACAATAACTGTTCCATCTTCTGGATTTATTATATCTTCAAATGCATATCTTCCATCTAATCTATCTTTTAATTCTTCTATAACTTCATTTCCATCAGCAAAAACCTTAACTGGTAAAAACTCATCTGTTCCACAGTCTATTTCTCTTACTATTACATCCTGGCTTACATCTACCAATCTTCTAGTCAAGTAACCTGAGTCAGCCGTTCTTAGTGCTGTATCAGCAAGACCCTTTCTAGAACCATGAGTAGATACGAAGAACTCAAGTACTGATAGCCCTTCTCTAAAGTTAGATGTAACAGGTACTTCTATAGTTCTACCAGATGCACTGGCCATAAGCCCTCTCATACCAGCCAGCTGTCTAATTTGGTTTTTACTACCTCTAGCTCCAGAAACCGCCATTACATACATGTTGTTTTCTACATCTAGATTGTCCATTAAGACATCTGTTACTTCATCTGTTGTTCTGTTCCAAATCTCTATAACCTTCTCATATCTCTCTTCATCAGATATAAGACCTCTTCTATAGGATTTTTCAAACTTCTCTACTTCTATTTCTGCTTGTCTTATAAGCTCATGTTTTTCTTGGGGAACATATATATCTCCTATTGAAACTGTTACAGCACCAATAGTTGCAAATTTAAAACCTGTGTATTTTATATAGTCTAACATTTCAGCAGTAACAGTATTTCCGTGCTTTCTAAAACATCTTTCTACTATATCACTTAGTGCGTTCTTATCTACAACCCTGTCTACTTCTAGAGAATATGGATCTTCTTCTCTATTTACAAAGCCTAGATCTTGAGGTATCTTTTGGTTTAGTATAAATCTACCTACAGTACTTTCTACCAATTCCCCTCTATCGGATTCATCTAATTTGATCCTTACCTTTACATTAGCATGAATACCAACTTCTTTATTGTAATAGGCTAGGGACATTTCATCATAATCCTTGAAGATCTTACCTTCACCTAATTCATTAGCTCTTTCCATAGTCATATAATAACTACCTAAAACCATATCCTGGGTAGGTGTTGTTATAGGCTTACCATCTTTAGGAGCTAGTATGTTGTTTGTAGACAACATAAGAAGTCTTGCTTCAGCTTGTGCCTCAGTTGATAGAGGAACGTGTACTGCCATTTGGTCTCCATCAAAGTCAGCATTATAAGCTGTACAAACTAAGGGATGAAGTTTTATAGCCTTACCTTCTACTAAGACTGGTTCAAAAGCTTGAATTCCAAGTCTATGAAGAGTTGGAGCTCTGTTTAGTAAAACTGGATGATCTTTTATAATTATATCTAATACATCCCATACTTCTGGCTTTACTCTCTCTACCATTCTTTTAGCAGATTTTATATTATGAGCAAAATCTCGCTTAACCAATTCCTTCATAACAAAGGGCTTAAATAACTCAAGGGCCATCTTCTTTGGAAGTCCACATTGATAAAATTTAAGTTCTGGTCCTACAACTATTACAGATCTACCAGAGTAGTCTACCCTTTTACCAAGAAGGTTTTGTCTAAATCTTCCCTGCTTACCCTTAAGCATATCAGATAGTGATTTTAACGCCCTATTTCCAGGTCCTGTAACAGGTCTTCCACGTCTACCATTATCTATAAGAGCATCTACTGCCTCTTGTAGCATTCTCTTTTCGTTTCTAACTATAATATCCGGCGCTCCTAAATCTAGAAGTCTTTTAAGTCTATTATTTCTGTTTATAACTCTTCTATAAAGATCGTTTAAGTCAGATGTTGCAAATCTTCCTCCATCAAGTTGAACCATTGGACGAAGATCAGGAGGGATAATCGGTATTACATCTAATATTATCCACTCAGGTCTATTTCCCGAGTCCCTAAATCCTTCTACAACTTCTAGTCTTCTAGTAATCCTTATTCTCTTTTGTCCTGTAGCATCTTTAAGTGCTGATTTTAGTTCTTTTGACTCTTCTTCCAAGTCAATTTTAGATAAGAGAACCTTCATAGCCTCAGCACCCATCATAGCCTTAAACTTACCTGGATACTGTTCTTGATAATCTCTATATTCAACCTCTGAAAGAAGCTGTTTTTCGTACAAAGGTGTATCGCCTGCATCTATAACTATATAAGATGCAAAATAAAGTACCTTTTCAAGC
>CAZBAK010000097.1:0-3625 GCA_964489715.1 uncultured Tissierella sp.
AAAGAATTTGGCTATCCAGATATTCAAAAACAGGTTAAAAAACCTTTAAAAGATGCTGCAATATTAAATGCAACGAGATGGAAAGTATACGAAGTCTTAATAGCGACAGGTTTGCCAGTAGAATGTGGGACGGGAGCTAGGACAAAAATGAATAGAATTAACTTAGAGCTACCTAAAGACCATCACTATGATGCCTGCTGTATAGGTAAAAGTACACCAGACAATCTACATTTTAAAACAGATAACGTCTTATATATTAAAGCTATAGGCAGAGGCAGTCACTGTAGAACTAATCTAGATAAATATGGATTTCCTAGAAGCTATTTGCCAAGACAAAAATATTTCTTTGGTTTTATGAGTGGAGATATGGTTAAAGCTATTGTGCCAAAAGGTAAAAACAAAGGCATATGGTATGGAAGTGTAGCTTGTAGAAGTACAGGGAGTTTTAATATAAATTTAAAAAAAGGAAGAGTGCAAGGAATTAACCATAAATACTGTCAGATAGTACAAAAATCTGATGGATATAAATATATACTAGAAAGGAGAGAAATAGAGTTGCCACATTCCTCCCACAGCTAAAGCAGTGGGCTTCCTGTGGCTAAATTCTGTGATTAATAGTTGAACAAGAGTGAAGCACTTATAAAAATAAAGGCAAGGTTTAGCAAGCAGTTTTTCCCTAAAAACAATGAACCTATAGCTGATGGCGGGTTTGGAATAATCTCTTGGGTTGTTGAAGATGTCATAGACGGTGACCCAGAGGTTCACCCTTTCTTTAAAACTTTAACAATCAAAGGTAACATGTTTAATCCAGATAGAAGTGAAGTCTACACTATAGTAGCAAAAGAACAGCCTGACGATAAATTTGGTATGCAGTATGAGCTGATGTACATAGGAGTTCCAATAGATTTATCTTCAAGTGAAAAACAAAGAGCCTTTCTTAAACAGATACTTACAGCAAAGCAGACAGAAGCTCTCTTTGGGGTCTATGATAAGCCAATAGACCTTATAAAAAACAATCAGATAGATGAACTTATAAAGGTTAAAGGTATAGGGGAAGCAACAGCAAACAGGATTATAGAGAAATACTATAAGCATGAAGATTTTGCAGAGGCTTACATAGAGTTAGATCAGTTTGGTTTAACTCATAAAATGGTACAAAAGCTTGTAGGAGTTTATGGCTCACCAAACGTAGCCATAAGTAAAATCAAAACTAATCCCTACTTATTAGCAACTGAAGTCAAAGGAATTGGATTCTTAAAGGCTGATGAAATGGCTTTAAATGGTGGCATGGCTCACGACAGCCCAAACAGGGTTAAAGGTTTTATCTTGCACACTCTTCAAGATGAGGCTGAAAAGGGTAACTCTTATCTGCTATCAAATGATATTATGTATCTCATAGAAGACGCTTTAGGATTTTTAGAGTCCTCCCTCATAGGAGAGTCTGTAAATGAGCTAGTAGAAGAAGGCAGAATAGGACTTGATGAAGACGAAAGTGGCTATAAGAAGATATATCTCAATCGTTATAAAGCACTAGAAAACAGCGTAGCAGGTGAAGTAGTAAGGTTGTTAAAGGGTGAAAATAACTTTGAGTATGGAAACTGGGAGCAAAAGGTTAAAGAACTTGAAGCCAGACAAGGCTGGGAGCACACTAAAGAGCAGTGGGATGGAATTAAAACAGTACTTGAAAATCAAGTTACAGTTATAACAGGAAATGCCGGCAGCGGCAAAAGTACAGTTGTTGCTGGTATGCTTGAAGCCTTAAATGTTCTTTCGGGGAAGTACACCTTCGCTCAAACAGCATTAGCTGGAAAGGCAGCAGCTAAACTACAAGAAATAACGGGTAAGGATGGGTTGACTATTCATAGATTGTTAGGATTTGACAAAGAAAAAGGTGGGTTTGCTCACGACAGAGGCAACCCTTTAAAACACGACATCATTATTCTTGATGAGATTAGTTTGGTGGGTGGAGAAATATTCTTAAACCTTATTAAAGCCATTAAGACTGGAAGCAAATTAATCTTAATAGGAGATGATGGACAGTTAGAGAGTATAGGATGTATGAACCTAGCCAAAGACCTTATAGAAAGTGAAGAAGTGCCTTTAGTAAGATTAACTAAAACTCACAGACAGGCACAAAAGTCTGCCATTGTAACAGAAGCATTAAAGGTAAGACATCACGAACAGCTTTGTGACAGAGGCTATGAGGGAACAGAGGTAAGGGGAGAGCTACAAGACTTTGAGTTATGTGTAAGGAAGGATAAAGAACAGAACAAACAATTGATTATAGACTACTTTAAAGAGTGGCTACCTAAAGTTGATAGTATTATGGACTTACAGGTTATAGTTCCGGTTAATGAAAGAGGTGACTGTAGCGTTGAAGGTCTTAATACAGAGCTACAAAACATCTATAATCCACGTAAAAAAGGGGTAAAAGAACTCAAAATAGTGACAAATAAGAAGGAAAACAAGCATTTTTACCTTAGAATTGGCGATAAAATCCTTATTTTAAAGAATAACTATAAAACAGTAAATACAGAGGGAAAAGAGGCTCCAATCTTCAACGGATGGAGTGGATTGGTAGAAGATGTGGATGAGGAAAAGAGAGGGCTTATTGTTTATTTTCCTGTTATAGACGAAAGAGTTGTTTTAAAGTCTGGTGACTTGATGGAACTACAGTTGGGGTATGCCAGTACATGCCATAAAAATCAAGGGTCTCAATATGAAGTAGTCATAGGTAACATAGATTATTCCACTCCACCGTTTATGAGGACAAGAGAACTTGTTTACACAATGATAACAAGAGCAATTAAGTACTGTGTATTAGTTGCACAAAACGGAGCTTTACAAGAGTGCATAAACAGCAGTGGGGTTTCACAGAAAAACACCTTCTTAAAAGAACTTATTAAAGAACAATACAAAAATAGTTGACATATGTCTCTATTGTATGGTATACTATAAATATAGAGTGGGAGGTGAGCGAGAATAAACGAGTATTTATTACACATAAAAGAAAATACATTTAGAGTTTATGAGCATAATGAGCAGTTAGCTATCAAAAGATTCTTGTCAGCATGTCACACTTACAGTAAAACTTCAAATGAAGACAGTAGGATATACTGGGAGAAGATGGTAAAGGCGATAAACAATGAGCAGTACAAGATTATGCAAAACTATGATTTTTTAGGCATTAGACTTGTATTATAAAGGAGTGATTATGTGAGTAGTGCAGAGTTTTTACGCCTGATAGAAAAAGAAAATTTAAAGCTAGATTGTGAAAGGTTAAATAAGAAAACAATAATACAAAATAAAATTGCAGAAGACTTTGCCGATGAAATACTGGTAAAACTTACTCTTATGGGTGTTATATCAAATGACAGTATAAACAAAGATAAGGTTAATGAAATATATTGCAGCATAGTAGAAATACTAACAAAAGATTAGGAGGTATATATGATAATAGTAAAAAGAGATGGCACAAAAGTGAATTTCAAAGAGGAGAAGATAGCTCACGCTATTGACAAGGCAATGAATGAAACAGAGAAAGGGGTGGACACAGACCTATCCCAGTTTATAAGCAAGTCAATAAAAGAGGACTACGAAGAAGAGAACGCAGTACCAACAGTTG
>CAZBAK010000098.1:0-3590 GCA_964489715.1 uncultured Tissierella sp.
CCAGCGTTTAGAAGCTGTTAGGAAACCTTAGTAAAGCTATTATGGAGTTGAGGGGGCTCACCTGAACCCCTTCACATCAACGTTATAAGCTATATAGTAATGGTTTTGGTAATGGTTCGTACTGAATTTTCACGCACACGCCTATGTTTTATAATTATTTTCAGGGTAATTTGTAAAAATCACTGATTGGATCGGTTGATTTACTAATTAACGTATTTCAAAGTAAACTAAGTCTGTAATACCAAATTCACTCGTTAATATATCAATATATCCAACGACACTTTGCGCACTGTAATTACCTTCAATATATAAATCATCATTAATTTGCATAGCTGATCTTAAATGATTTTTATCACTAGACAGTACATTATTAAAATCATTTTTATGTAATAATGATTCGAACAATTCGCTGTCAAGGTTATATAAATAAATGGCGGTTTTCTGGAGCATTTCATTCCATGCACTGACATTAATATGTTCTTCATCGATGATAATATATCGTGGTTTATATCCTGTCACTTTAATATTATCTCGAATAGAATATTCTTGATTTGCAATCAATCTTTTATCCGATATGCTTTGATAATTATCTTCAGGTAATTTCCATACTTCTTTAATTACTCCGTATAATTCATCAGCTCGTTTTAATATCTCTTCTTCAGTCCAATGATTATATGAAGAAATATCTCTTGTAGTCTTTATGTTTGAATGTTTATAGAATGTTTTTTTATGATCAAAGCTACGATTTGACATTTCAGAATTATAATTAGTCATAGCCAAATTACCAATCGTATCTTTATAGAGTTGATGAATTTCATACGCGTTGTCTCCCAACTCTAATCCCCATACTGCATTAAGTGTCTGAGGAAGGATATGCTCTACTGATAAATTATCTAAGCTCACAACCTCTTTATGCTGTGACTTTTCTATTTGATATAAAGTCAATTTGGCTATTTGTCTAGATTTTGAGTACATATTTGCATGAATAAACTTTTGTTTGAATTCATCATTTCTAGGAAATATACCTGAACCTGAGCGGCTCATAAGAAAATCAACTACAGCATCTAGATAGCTCATTCCTTGCTTTCTTCTACTTTTAGTCTCTGCGGACATCGCACTAAATATTTTATTCAAAGCATTTGTTGGAAGTCCACTTATATTTCTTCTATAAATATAAGAAACAATAATTTCTAAAACTTGGTTTAAAACATCTTGACTGATTAATTTTGTTCGATAATAATCATCAAATATCTCTAATAAATAGGGATAAGTAACTGTAGAACGAATATTATTGATATTTCTCAATTCATCATCAATTTGATTTATTCCTGTATGACCTCTTAGGATATAATCATAATATTGTGCATAAATCAGTAATTCTTTTAAGATAGATTCTGAATCATATTTATTCACTATATAATAGCTTTTGAAACTTTCATAGACTTTATTTTGATTAGGTACTTTCCCCTCTTGCATTGTTAAGAAGTCTCTTACAAAATCTGATATTACTTTGTTTGGTAACAAAGACTCAATCTCTGTCCAATATTTCTTATAAAGTTTTGTCTGCTCTTCATACTCCAGTCCCATAAGAATAAAGTTTCGGATTAAGTCAGCCTGCGTTAATGATAATCCAGTAGAATTTAAACTCTCAAAAATAACCTGTGGGTTTTCATCTTGATCTAGCGAAATATACACAATATCAATATATTGTATAGCTTTATATATTTCTTCTAATGTGTATTCTGATTTTGTGATTAATTGCTTCAGTAACGTGTAATTATCATAAATTCTTGAATTTGATTCATGATTATTCATCAATCGATTAAATGCTTCCATATCTGCCTCAACTGGCTTAAGTCTTAACCGTGATTGTTCTGAAGCAAATGGATTAATTAAATAAGTAGCATTTACTTCTTCCGTATTAATAGCTGTTTCTAAATTTTCTTCCTCAATAATATCTACTATCGCTTTTAATAATAAGATTGTTGTAGTCACACGCTGTTGTCCATCAATTAAGACTCTTTCAGTCATTAAATTTTCTATACTTTTCGATACAAATACAATTGTTCCTAAAAAATGGGTTCTTTCATAATTACTCTCTGTTATTTTTTCTATATCAGCAAAATATTGTTCAACCTGTTCTTTTCTCCATTCATAATTTCGTTGGTAAACAGGTACCTTAAAAACAACTTTATTCTCTCCTAACAACTGTAAAAACTTCATAGGACCAGCCTGCATAATATCCCCCTTATTTTAAACCAATGTTTACTACTATATGAGAAAGTAATACTTTATATACTAAAAATAATATTTTTATTCTTCATCTATATCCATCTCAATAAAATCATCATTCTCTGTGATTACTGAACCGTCTTCATCATAGAAAATAACAATTGGATGATTTTTACCATTTGAATAATCCGATTGTAAATAAAATTGACGAGTAAAACCATCTAACATATAAACATACATAACTCGAGAAAATTCCTTCATAAAATCATCTTCATCTACACTTGTTATAGTATATTCAATTATCTCACCATCAAAATTAACATCGAAAACTTCGAGTTCAAATTCATCTTCACTATCTTCATCAACTTCGAATGGAGTCTCTGCCATTTCATCTAGAAAATCTTTGAATTGTGCTTTTGATAAGTGGATATCTTCCCAAGCGATTTCATCAAGGTCATCTTCAGAGAAATCAATATCTCCTGTTGCATCTTTCCAATCTACTTCTTCTGATTCCACATTTTCAGATTGTTCAGTTGGTTCTTGTGAGTCTACTTCTATTTCTCCATTGTCATTATCCCCATTACCACAAGAGGCGAGGAAAAATATTGAACTAAAAATTAATATTTTTTTTAATCTTCTCATTTTTAATCTCTCCTTTTTATTACATCCGATTAATTATTTATTTGGATCAAAGAAAATAGGCTTTGCACTCCAGTCGTCAAATTTAATGAGAATTTCATCATCAACTGGAGTGTAAAACACATATTTCCCCTCAGCTGTCCCACCAGAATATAATTCAACATAGCCAAATTCATCTCCGCCATCAAGGGTAGCGTAAACTTTGTCTTGTGCTACTTCACTCCCTGATGAATCAATAATGACAAAATCTGGTGTTACATATTGCGCTTCATCTTCAGTGTCAGCTTCATTGATTGTATATTCCACATCAATCATCGCCCACTCCATACCTTCTGGAGCTTCTTCGTTAAATTGATTGGCTTCCATCAAGTAATCATAAACCTCTTCCCCACGAATAAAATTAGATAAGATAATTGAACGATTTCCTGCATATTGTTCATTACTTTCAATATCATCATGACTAAAAAACTCAAAATCTTGACTGACCTTTTTTTCAATCGGCACCGGATTAGAACGACTTCCTTCTACAGACTCAGATTCTTTTTCCTCACGTTCCTCTTCAACTTCTTCTATTTCTTCAACATCGACATCTTCAATCGTTAAATCATTTTCTTCAGCCGCACAAGCTCCTAATAATAAACTGCTAGCGAATAATAATGAAATGATTCTTTTCGACATATCTATTCCTCCTAATGTATTTTATTTAATCATTACTCATA
>CAZBAK010000099.1:0-3478 GCA_964489715.1 uncultured Tissierella sp.
CTAGTTTTCCTGGGATTGAAGCTTATATAATATGAATTCATAAATTATTTTTGATACTGCTACAAGTGGTATGGCTATTATCATACCAAATACACCAAATATACCTCCACCTATTATAATAGAAAGTAGTATTACTAATGGGTGTATACCCATGTTTTCACCAAGTATCTTTGGTCCTAGTAAATTATTTTCTGCCCATTGTATAAATACAAACAATATACTTACCCATACAGCTTTAATTGGGCTCTCTAAAAATGCAAAGAACAATGCAGGTATATAACCAATAAATGGTCCTATATAGGGAACTATATCAAATAAACCTGTAATAAATCCTATTACAATAGCAAAATCCACTCCTAGTATCCACAGCATAACTGAGGTAAAAACTCCAACATAGAGTGACATTAAAAGTCTTCCTTTTATAAATTTAGATAGTGAGTTGTCTATTGTACTAGCTAAATAAATTGTATCTTCTCTAAATCGCTTAGGAATAGCTTTTTTTAACTTTTTTACAAAAACTTCCTTGTCTACTAGAAAGTATAGAGTCAGTATAGGTGTTAAAATTATATTTATTATTTTAGAAGTCATACCAACTATAGCACCTAAAAAACTTTTTATCCCTTCGATTAGAGAATCTTGGATTTCTGCGAAATTTTCCATAATCACTTTTTCAATATCATTAAATATAGGTGGCAGGCCCCCTAGTATAGAGGAATACTCCTTGTATATATTGTCAACTAAATTAGATAATTGATTAAAATAAAGTGGCATATCTGTAAACAATCTTTTAAGTTCTTTTCCTGATCTTGGTATTATCAAGAATGCTAGGATAAAGAAAATTGCCAATATAGATATATATACTATCAATACACCATACAAGCGCTTAATACCTTTTTCTTCAAGTTTGTTTATTAAAGGATTTATAGCATAGGCAAGTACTATAGATACTATTACAGTTGTCAAGATATCGTATAGAAATGGATTCCTTTCTAAAAATACATATAGAGAATAAGATCCAATCAATAATAAGAAGGTAACTAATATCCATTTATTTTTTATTGCTATTTTTTTTTCATTGTCTACAAATCTATTCCCAATGTTTATAAGATAGTAGATAACTAGAAAGGTCAATACAATGGTCAACATACCAATAGCTTTTATAAAAAGATCTGGGGATCCATCTCCTATCATATTTACCTCCTCTATATATTTTTTAAATAAACTCTTAATATGTAATTAGACAGCTAAAGCTGTCTAATCCTCATTACTCTTCTATATCATGATGATCTGGCTCATCAAAGTTTACATCTTCTAATCCATCTATGTGGACTCCACTTTTTTTAGAATAATCAAGTAATGCAGATTTTATAGCTTGTTCTGCAAGAACTGAACAGTGCATCTTTATAGGTGGTAGTCCATCTAAAGCACTAGCTACTGCTTTATTTGTTACTTCCATAGTTTCCTTTATAGTTTTCCCTTTGATTAGCTCTGTAGCCATACTTGAAGAAGCAATCGCTGAACCACAACCAAAGGTTTTAAACTTAACATCTTCTATAACATCATCTTTTATTTTTAAATATACTCTCATTATATCTCCACATTTTACATTTCCAACTTCTCCGATACCATCAGCATCTTCTATTTCTCCTACATTTCTTGGATTTGTAAAATGATCCATTACTTTCTCTGAATACATTATATTACCCCCTCAAGTTTATCATATAGTGGCGACATTTCTCTAAGTCTTTGTACTATTTTCTTTAATTCTTCTACCACATAATCTATTTCTTCTTCCGTGTTAAAGTCTCCTAAACTAAGTCTTAATGACCCATGAGCTATTTCATGGCTAAGACCTATAGCTAACAATACATGGGAAGGGTCTAAGGATCCTGATGTACAAGCTGACCCACTTGAGCCTGCTATTCCAACCATATCCAAACTTAATAAAAGCGACTCTCCTTCTATATATTTAAATGAAAAATTAACATTGTTTGATAATCTATTTGTCCTTGGACCATTTAACTTTATCTCATCTATATTTTCTTCTATTTTCTTTATTAAGCTGTCTCTAAGTTTAATCAATCTATTATTGTGTTCTTCTAAATTTTCATAAGCCAGTTCTATGGCCTTACCAAAACCTACTATTCCTGCTACATTTTCAGTTCCAGCTCTTTTTGTTCTTTCTTGTCCTCCACCTATTATTAGAGGGTCTGGTCTTAGTCCTCTTCTAATATATAAGGCCCCTACTCCTTTTGGTCCATATATCTTATGAGAGGACATTGATAATAGGTCTATATTCATATCTTCTACGTCCATCTTTATACTGCCCATAGCTTGTACAGCATCTGTATGAAATATAACATCCTTGGCTTTTGCAATCTCTCCTATTTCTTTTATAGGTTGTATGGTTCCTATTTCATTGTTTGCAGTCATAATACTTATAAGAATAGTAGTATCTTTTATTGCATCTTCTAATTCTTTTAAGTCTATAACTCCATCTTCATCCACATCTAAATATGTTACTTCAAATCCTTTTTTCTCTAAATATTCACAAGTATGAAGTACTGCATGATGTTCTATTTTACTGGTTATTATATGGTTACCCTTATCTTTATATTTATAAGCAATTCCTTTTATAGCCCAGTTATCCGACTCAGTTCCTCCAGCGGTAAAATATATATCATCTTTTCTTGCTCCTATTACTTTTGCTACTTGTTCTCTAGCTTTTTCTACAGCAACTTTAGAAGTCTGTGCTAGACTATATACACTAGAAGGGTTACCATAATTTTCCTTAAGAAAAGGCATCATTTCTTCTAGAACTTCACTTTTTAAAGGTGTTGTAGCAGCATTATCCATATATATATATTCTCTCATAATTGTCCTCCTAAAATTTATTCTAAATCTTTGATCATATCTTCCAAGGTAATAGAATCTACTACCTCATCTATACTATTTTTAATCTTCATAAGTACAAGTTTGGTAGCACAACCATCATCCTTACAACAATCGTCATCATCTCCTACACAGCTTGCAGGGGCTAAGCTTCCTTCTAAACTTCTAAGTATAGCTCCTACTGTTATATCTTTAGGTGGTCTTGACAACATATAGCCACCTTGAGATCCTCTAACACTGTCTAGTAATTTATCTCTTTTTAAAACAGAAAAAAGTTGTTCCAGGTAATTATCTGAAAGTTCTTGTTTCTGAGCAATTACTTTTAAAGATATTGGTCCATTCCCATACTCTAAGGCTAACTCAGACATAGCCATAAGCCCATATCTTCCTTTAGTAGATAATTTCATTCTTATCACCTCTTTTAATTCCCACCATTTAACTGTGTATTCTAATTATAAGTATATAATATCCTAGTAATTCTGTCAAGATTAAAAAAGGGAAAATAAATCTCTAGATCTAGAGATTTATTTTCCCTTTTTTTCTTATATATATTTATTTATTTAATTTTATTTTAAGTTTTGATAAC
>CAZBAK010000100.1:0-3319 GCA_964489715.1 uncultured Tissierella sp.
TAATAGCCCATTATTTTTCAAAATTTAGCGAGGAGCATATAGTAAAATCTGCTTTTTATGGTATAAGACCAGCTGTAGCAGGTCTTATAGGCGCAGCAGGATTTGAAGTGATTAAAATAACTTTAATAGATATAGAAAGATATTTTAATACAAAGAAACTATTGGATTTTTTTAATATTAAGGGTATAATGTTATTTATAGCCATTCTATATTTAATAGAAAAATATAAAAAACATCCAATTATATATATAGTTGGGGCTGCTATAGTGGGAATAGTATTTAAATTTTAATTATAAATTTAATTCTATTTCTAAGGAGTATGGATATATTAGTATTAAATTAAAAACAAGGAGGAATTTATTAATGAATGCAATGACACAAGCTAATTTAAGATCTGCTTTTGGTGGAGAAAGTATGGCACATATGAGATACAGAATCTGGGGGGAGAAAGCAGAAAAAGAAGGTTTTCCAACAGTATCTAGACTATTTATGTGTACTTCAGATGCTGAACAAGTTCATGCTACACTTCATTTCAATGCTTTAAAAGATATAGGTGGAGACTTCCCTGTAACTGCAATGGCAGGTTTTGGTTTAACTGATACTTCTGAAAATCTTCAAGGAGCTATTGATGGAGAATTATTTGAAGTAACTCAAATGTATCCAACATATATTGCGGCGGCAGAACTGCAAGGAGAAAAAACAGCTGTAAGAGCAATGAGATATGCTGTAGAAGCTGAACAAGTTCACGCTGATCTATTTACACTTGCTAAGGAAGCAGTGGATGGTGGAAAAGATTTAGAAGCAGAAGCAATGCTTTTATGCCCAGTATGTGGCTACATATCTTTAACTGGGGAAGAAGAAAATTGCCCAATTTGTAATGTTAAAAGTGAGATGTTTATAGAATACTAAAAAAGACGCTGAAAAGCGTCTTTTTTTTATGAAAACAATTTCATAGAAGTTATGTGACAGTATAAATTTAAAATATTAAAATTTATAGATAGGAGATTATGAAAATGTATATAGAAAAATTAGTATTAGAAAATAAGATAGCCTTATGTGTAAGATCATCATCAATATTTGTAAATGAAGCTTCAAAATATAAAAGTGATATAAATTTAATAAAAAACGAGCAAAGATTCGATGCAAAGAGTATAATGGGTTTATTAAGTATGGGAATAATAAAAGGAGATATTCTAAAAATTGAGGCAGATGGGGAAGATGAAAAAATAGCAGTAAATGCCTTGATAAGACTTATAAAAAACATGGAAAAATAGGAGTGTTAAGATGAAAGGCCAAGGAATTTCTTCTGGAATTGCTATGGGTAGAGTTCTTTTATATAAAGGATCTAAACTTGTAATAGAAAGAAGAGAAGTAGAAGATTGGAATTTTGAATTAAATAGATTTTATGATGCAATAGATAGATCGAAAATTGAAATAGATAAATTATATTATAAGGCACTAAAAACAATAGGAAAAAAAGAAGCAGAAATTTTTTCAGCCCATAAGATGATCTTAGAAGATCCTGAATTTATAAAAGCTGTTGAAGAAAAAATTAAATATGAAAAAATAAATGTAGAATGGGCAGTAAAAAAAATTTCTAAGAGATTTATAAAATTATTTGAAAAAATTGAAGATGAATATTTAAAAGAAAGGGCCACAGACTTTAAAGAAGTTTCAGATAGGATTTTAAAGATTCTTTTAAATATAGACCATATAGATCTACTTTGCGTTGATGAAAAATCTATTATAGTAGCCAAGGAACTATCAGCAGCAGATATAACTAGTTTAAATAAAGAAATGATAGAAGGCTTTGTTACAGAATTAGGTGGTGAAACTTCACATGCCTCTATTCTAGCAAGAACCCTAGGAATACCCGCCATAGTTGGGGTTAGTAATATAATGGATAGTTTAAATCCTGGGGATTTTATAGTTATAAATGGAGATAGTGGAGATCTTATATTAAATCCTGGGGAGGAGAAATTACAGTCCTATATAAAGAATCAGGAAAATCAAAAATATTTAAAGAAAAAACTTGAAAATATGATAGGAAAAGAAACTATAACAAAAGATAAATATAAGGTAAAACTTCTAGCCAATATAAGCAGTCTTTCTGATCTCCATAGAGCCTTGGAAAAAGATGCTGAAGGAATAGGCTTGTTCAGAAGTGAATATCTATATATGAATAGTAAGAACTTGCCTACAGAAGAAGAACAATTTCAAATATATAAGGAATTAGCCATAAAATTAAAAGATAAAGCTCTTACTATAAGGACTTTAGATATAGGGGGAGACAAAGAAATATCATACTTGCAACTTCCTAAAGAAACAAATCCTTTTCTAGGCTATAGAGCAATAAGGATCTGTCTTGATAATCCTGAAATTTTAAAGACCCAGCTTAGGGCTATTTATAGGGCAAGCTATTTTGGCAATATAAAGATAATGTTTCCCATGATCTCTAGCATAGAAGAGCTAAGAGCTGCTAAAGAAATCAGTAAAAGAGTAAGAAAAGACCTTAAAGACCAGAATATAGGGTTTTCCAATAAAGTTGAAGTTGGTATAATGGTAGAAGTACCTGCTGTGGCTATACATGCTAGGGCATTTGCAAAAGAAGTAGATTTTTTTAGCATAGGTACAAATGATCTGATACAATATACTATGGCAGTAGATAGAGGGAATCAAAATATATCACATTTATATAGTCAATATCATCCTTCGGTTTTAAGACTTATAAAAATGACTATAGATGCAGCCCATGAGGAAAACATACCTGTGGCTATGTGTGGTGAAATGGCAGGAGAAGAAAAGTTAATTCCTCTACTTCTTGGCATGGGATTAGATGAATTTAGCATAAACACAGCCTCTATTTTAAAAGCAAGATATCAAATAAGAAATATCTGTAGAGGAGAAATAGAAGCACATATCCCTAACATAATAAATCTTTCTACTGGTGAAGATGTAAAAAAGTATATAGAGGAAAATATAAATAAAAAACTATAGCAACTTTAAGGAAGATAGAAAAGCTAATAAAGGAGCAAAGGAAATGAGTAGACAAAGTAGAAGAGCTAGAAATCGAAGAAAAAAGATAATAAGAAGAAGAAGGATAATTCTATTTGTATTTATTTTGATCTTAATTCCCTTACTATATAAGGGAGGTAAACATTTAATAACTACTAGTATTGAAACTATAAGTAATAAGGGGAAGGATGGGGGCAAAGAGCAAAACTCTAAATTAGATGATAATGAGAAAAGTATTTTCGATAAAGAAGATGACGAAAGCCTAGTAGAACTTACAAATGCAAAGATATTGTCTGTAGGAGAT
>CAZBAK010000101.1:0-3305 GCA_964489715.1 uncultured Tissierella sp.
ATCAATCCAAAATATACATCGCAAACTTGCAACACCTGTAAATCAGTAGAAAAATTTAATAAAAAGAGAAACCTATAAGGGGAGGATGTCAACCAGAAATAGGTCAAGTTATTAATAAAACCATCCTATAACTAAAAAAATGACAAATAACAAGAGATATATCTCGCTATTTGCCATTTTTTATAAGTTTTTTTCTTCCCCTAGAAAGTCCCTAAGAGAATGTATCTTTCTTCCCCTTCTATCAAGACAGCCATTAGCTGCAACCATAGAATTTAATATGGCTTCTTCGCTCGCATCTACTACAGCCTCAAATAAATCGTCTAGTTTGCTTTCTTTTATTATATTCTGACTAATTATATCCTCTTTTTCATAATGGTCTATAGTATTGGCTGTAGTAAAACCTACAACTAATTCACCACTACCATTACTAGTAAAGCTACCTGTCCTAGCTAGACCTGGTTGAACCCTCTTTATCAACCTCTTTAACTGCCTGGAAGATAAGGGTATATCTGTAGCTAGGATAAATATTATGGATCCATCGTCCTTAAAGTTTTCATCCTTTTTTACCTCTTTTGCAATCTCCTTGCCTAATCTTTTTCCATCTAGGATAAAGTTATCCATCTTTCCAAAATTACTTAGGGTTAAGATTCCTATACTATATTCCTTACCACCTAGCTCTACAATCCTAGAGGCAGAGCCTATCCCTCCCTTTAACTGATAGCAGACCATGCCCTTTCCAGCACCTACATCTCCTTGTTTGAAATCAACATCTGCTTCTTCTAAGGCTCTGTGTACATCTTGAGATTTTACAGACAGGGATCTGATGTCATTTATCTTACTATCATTGCACTCGCAAACCACAGGATTTACAGTGCCTGTAGTATCTCCTATGTCTATATTCCTCTCTAACATATAGCCTACTAAACCATGACTGGCTGCAGCTACACTCAGGGTATTGGTAAGTACTATAGGAGTTTCCAGACTTCCAAGCTCATCTATTTGAGCCAGGCCTATAGACTTTCCAAATCCATTTATCACATAAGAAGCAGCAACAAGTTTCTCCTTGAACATATTTTCCTTTGGCACTACCACAGTCACTCCAGTTTTTACCCCATCATAGTCCAGAGTCTTATGTCCTACCTTTACTCCTTCTACATCTGTTATGGAATTATTTTTTCCAGTTCGAAATCTACCTATCTCGATACCATAGTCTCTTATTTTCTTATTCATCTCCTCACCTCAAACTTAATTATATATAAATATGAGATTAAATGAAAGAAATTATTAAAATTCGATAATAAATAGCTAAGAAAAAGAACATTATAGATTTGACTAGCTATTTTTAGCTTAAAGGCCCCGATTTCTAAGCTAGGAGCAGATTTATCAAACTTGAAATAATCCCCTTGACAAGACTTTAGTCCTTTAGTATGATAAAGAGAATAACTTTTAAGGGGCGTTCAGCCTACTTAATTAGAAATACTTAGTACTTATAATTAATAGGAGGGAATAAAATGAAAAGAAAATTTTTTTTAATAGGACTTATGATTGTATTAGTTTTAAGTCTTGTTGCTTGTGGGGATTCAGACACAGATGAGCCAGTAGATGGTGGAGAAGCCGGAGAAGCTAAGACAGATATTGTTATAGCGACAAACGTAGACTTTATTACCATGGACCCAGCAGATGCCAATGATACTCTATCAGGTTCAGGACAAAAGACTATGATGGAAGGATTATTTGGATTTGACCAAGACATGAATGTAATACCTGTATTAGCAGAAGGATATGAAGCTAATGAGGATGCTACTGAATTTACTATTCAACTAAAAGAAGACATTAAGTTCTCTGATGGAACAGATTGGAATGCAGAAGCAGCTAAGGTTAACTTAGATAGATTAGCTGATCAAGAACAGGGACTAAAGAGAAATAGCTTGTTTAATGTTGTAGAAGCTACTGAAGTAATTGCTGATAATGAAATAAAGATCACACTTAAGGAACCTTTTGGAGCATTTATAAATACACTAGCTCACCCTGCAGGTCTAATGCTTAGTCCAGCAGCTTTAGAAGAACACGGTAATGAGGTTTCCCAAAATCCAGTAGGAACTGGTCAATATATATTTAAAGAATGGAAGCCAGGAGAAAGTTTAACTGTAGTAGCCAATGATGACTATTGGGGTGGAGCGCCAGAATTCTCATCCATTACATTTAAGCCAGTTACTGAAAATGGGACTAGAGTATCCATGTTTAAATCTGGAGATGCAGACTTTATCTTCCCAGTACCAACTGAGCAGATAGCTTCACTAGAATCTGATGATGACTTAGAAGTTATTTCAGTAGATTCTATTATAGTTAGATATATGACTCTTAATACTACAAAGGCACCATTTGACGATGTAAAAGTAAGGCAAGCACTTAACTATGCCATAGACAAGGATGCCTATGGTGAAGTAGTTTTCAACGGATTTACAAGGCCTATGGATTCACTTATAGCAGGAGATGTTCAGTTCCACAGTGGACAAGAACCATATGACTATGATCCTGAAAAAGCAAAAGAACTCCTAAAAGAAGCTGGCTATGAAGACGGTTTTGAAACTACACTTTGGAGTAGTAATACTAGTACAAACGTAAAGGCTACTCAATTCATACAACAACAGTTATCTGAAGTAGGAATCACAGTTAATGTTGAAAATATGGAAGTAGGTACCTTAGATGATAAGATAACAGGATATCCTGAAGGAACTCCTGGAGAAGAAGTAGGAGTAGAGATGTATCTGATAGGATGGTCTCCATCAACAGGAGATGCAGACTGGGGTCTAAGACCACTAGCAGCTAGTGAATCATTCCCGCCAGTATCTTATAACATATCTTACTTTAACAATGAAGAATATGACACTGCTATCTATGACGCTCTACAAACTGCTGATCTAGACAAAAGAGGCGAAGCTTATGCTAAAGCCCAGGAGATAGTATGGGAAGAGGCACCAATGGTGTTCTTAACAGTAGATGAAAATTCATTTGGAATTAGAAATAATATAGAGGGAATTTACCTACTACCAGATGGATCTTTAAGTGTTAGAGATGGGAAGTTAAAATAATTAAATTAAATAAAAGTAAATAATAAAGTTAAAAACCATATAATTTTTTAGTTTAATATAGAAATGAGTGTAGTTAAACTTACACTCATTTTCTTGATTTAAAATATAAAAAGGAGGATTTGAGATGTTTAGATATTTTGTAAGAAGAACCCTAGCTGTTATACCAACTATACTTATAGTTTCTTTATTTGTCTTTATGTTTGTAAGATTTAT
>CAZBAK010000102.1:0-3263 GCA_964489715.1 uncultured Tissierella sp.
TTACCTATGATCCCACTAGTTAGGGTAGCCCCTATCATCAGTATCAATAGCCAGGTTATCCTCTGCTTGGCCAGCTTGAAGACACTGGTATCTAAATAGGCTTCTTCAGACGGTGCCATAGCAGCCATCCTCTGGAAGTCTTCTGTAGTTTCACTTTCCATAACATCCATAATATCGTCTATGGTCACAATCCCAGTCAGCCTATCTTCCTTGTCTACTACAGGTATGGCTATAAATCCATATCTAACAAAGACATCAGCCACAGCCTCCCTGTCGTCATGGGTATGTACATAGACTACGTCAGTTGTCATAAGGTCCTTGATCTTTATATCTTCATCCGCCGTTACCAGCTCTCTTAGGGATACTATTCCCTCCAAGACCCTATTCTCATCAGTCACATAGCAGGTATAGATAGTCTCCCTCTTTAGTCCTATCCTCTTGATCTCCTTTAAGGATTCAGCCACTGTCATCTCTTTTCTCAGCTCCACATACTCTATGGTCATTATGCTGCCGGCTGATTCTTTAGGATATTTTAAAAATTCATTTACCAGTTCCCTCTTGTCCGATTCAGAGTTAACTAGAATCTTATTTACCACATTGGCTGGCATCTCCTCTATAAGATCCACCATATCGTCAAAAAATAATTCATCCAGGATGCTCTTTAACTCCACATCCGTCACAGAAGCCACTATCTCCTCTTTTTTCTCATTAGATAGGTCGGCAAAAACTTCCACAGCCTGGTCCTTATCCAAGAGCCTGTAGACCAAGATGGCAGTATGTATATCTAAATCCTCCAAGACTTCTGCTATATTGGTCTCGTTCATAGTAACCAGTTTTTTCTTGATCTCCATATAATCCTTCTCTTCGATTAGTCGAAATAATTCTTTTTTTGTCATCATCCATCCCCCTTTCTTGATACATTTAGTATAACATAATCACAGGACAAACAAAAAAGATCTGAGCCTAGGCCCAGATCTAAATTTTTAAGTTTTAGCGATACTTTAAAACATAGTCCTTGTACAACCAGCTTGAAGCATAGTCTATTTCTACTGTTTTAAACATATCATATATCTCACTTGCCACTGTAAATTTAAAGCCATCTTGTTCTAGAGTTTCATCTTCCTCTTTTAGCTCATCCAGAGCTAATCCTAAATTAGGACCCGCTCAATTTATGGCCTTTACAAATATCCTAATATAGTTTTCATCTGAATCTGTCTTGAAATCCTTGGCCATTTGTTCTTTGGCCTTGTCTGATATTTTAATTTCCATAAGATCACTCCTCTTTATATTATACCCCATCTAGGTATTCCTATTATAACATCTATTACCCGGATATCCAAGATTAAATCATAAAGACTCTAAAAAGCTCCTTATCCTGACCAATCTCGATTATAAGTAGAAATTCTTTTCCAAGTGTGCTATTATGAAATTATAATTTATAAGGAGGTTAGACCTATCATGGAAATAACTAAAGATACTGTAATTGGAGAGTTAATAGTTAAAAAGCCAGAAGCTGTAGAGATATTAATGAGCTTTGGTATGGCTTGTGTTGGATGTCCAGGCAGCCAGATGGAAACTGTAGAACAAGCAGCTGCAGTGCACAACCTAGATGTTGAAACACTATTGGTTGCTCTAAACAAGTAATATAGAGATAAAAATAAAGGGAGAGTCCTAGGACTCTCCCTTTTCTATGTCTTTTTTTCTTTTCTTTAAAATTTACTCTCCTACTAATTCATCTATCCTATCTTTGTCAAAGCCTACGATCTCTTCTTCTCCGATTACGATAACTGGAACTCCCATATGTCCCATTTCCATTAATTCTTTTCTAGCATTATCATCTTCTTGAACATTTCTCTCTTCAAATTCTACACCCTTATCAGCTAAATAGTCCTTAGCCAGTGTGCAGTATGGACATGTGTTACTTGAATATACTAATACTTTTTCCATTTTATCTTCCCCCTAAATAGTCTTAAGATTCTTCTTATCCAATCATACCCCCCTTGGGTATAATTGTCAAGCCCGCTCTTATAATTTATCTACCCCGAGAAATTCACTTCTAAACATATGCCCCCTTATTGATGGGCTATATGTTCCAAGCCCTGGTCTAACATATTGAGTACATGGTGGTCGTCTAGATCATAAATAACCAGCTTGCCCTCTCTCTTAAACTTAACCAAATTTATATCCCTAAGTACTCTTAAGTGGTGGGATATAGATGACTGGGTCATATCTAGGAGTAGGGCTATGTCGCATACACACAGGGGAGACTTGGATAGAATATAGATTATCCTCAGTCTAGTCGGATCCCCCATGGCCTTGTAGAGCTTGGCCAGGTCTCCTAGGCCCTTTTCATCTCTTAACTCTCTTGCTAACTTTTCTATTAAATCCTTATCTGCAAAATGTGATCCACAAACCAACTTCTCTTTTGTCATCTCATCACCCCTTCTGGATAACGGGAAACTCTCTAGCAATTGCTGCAAACTCATCTATAGATAATTGTTCTGCCCTAGATCTTGGATCTACTCCTGCCCTTTCCAGGCAGTCTCTGATATCTGACTTTTCCATCCCCTGGTAGCCATAGTTGGATAGGGAGTTTAGGATGGTCTTTCTCCTAGTGGCAAAGCTACCCTTGACTATCTCAAAGAACTTCTCCCTGTCTAGGTCGATTAAGTCCTTCTTTAGTTTTAGGGTTATAACTGCCGACTCTACCTTGGGTCTGGGCATAAAGACACTAGCTGGAACTATAAAGTCTATCTGGGGCTGAGTATAATAGTTGATAAATACTGACAAAGAGCCATAGGTCTTGCTGCCCGGTCCCGCCACCATCCTCTCAGCTATCTCCCTTTGCACCATAACTGTTATAGAATCTATATTATAGTCAGCCTCTATCAGCCTGGCTATAATTGGAGTAGTCACATAATAGGGTAGATTGGCTACCACCTTGACAGGCCCTCCACCCAGCTTGTCTTCTATTAGCTCATCCATATCCACATCTAAGATATCTTGATTTATTATCTCAATATTATCATACTTTCCTAGAGTCTCATCCAGGATAGGGATTAGTCCCTTGTCTATCTCTACAGACACGACCTCCTTGGCCCTTAGGCTCAACTCTTCTGTCAGAGTCCCTATACCAGGTCCTATTTCTAGGACATAGTCCTCTGGCCCCACTCCTGCTGCTTCTACTATGTTTCTAACTATATTTCCATCTATTAGAAAATTTTGACCCAGGCTCTTGGAAAACTTAAAGCCATAGCTGTCTA
>CAZBAK010000103.1:0-3232 GCA_964489715.1 uncultured Tissierella sp.
AACCCTTTGTATCTACGCTATTCTCGCTCTATGCGCACAACCGTCTCAACGTGGCCCGATAGGACAGAATGAATGTCTTGATAGCCATTCGTTCTGGGAAACATATCCACGGTGTTTTTTTGGCCTTATCGGTATGCGGGAACATGTCGATCGCCCTATGAACCAATACCAATTTCAGATAACTTAAAACATTATATTTCGCCCCGATATATTAGGGGCTGTTCTTGACTGGCTTGACCCTTTTGTCACATTATCATAATCAGTACTTCTAACCGTTCGCCCTGTGTCGATATTATAATATTGTGTTTGTAACTGTACGTCAGGACTTGTTATTTCAATGGTCCATTCCAGCAAAAAGGTTTTATATACCCTCACACCATTAGATGTATTACCCGGAGCTCCTGTGTTTAATGGTTTACCAAGAATATTACCAGATGATGGTATCCTTGTTCCAACTGTAACTGGTACCCGTGTACCTGATAGTTGATTGCTATATACGTTAACCGTGTTATCCGTATTAGCGAATCGTTGGTCATCGTAAAACTCACGCCACGGCACACTAGCCCACCCCTCATAATTTGAGGCGTTGTATTGATCTTGACTAACATTACCAATAGAGCTAGATATAACATTAACATCAACGATTCTTTCGTTTGCCGCTAACCCCCTATAATAGGTTTGTGGTATATCATAACCAACACTATCTCCCCGTTTTATATCTCTTGGGTTTATAGCGCCGTTTAAACTTTGCCCTCTAGCATGATATGTTCCCGGGTTATTATTATATTCCCAAAAGTCTAAGTAACTATAGGAAAGTGTTGTTCGTTTAACTCTTGTTGTATTTGCCTGAACTTTCATAGTGTTTCCAAATAATATAGTGGTTATGGCAAAAGCCATAACCACAAATATATTTAATTGTTTCTTCAAATCGTCATACCCCCTTTAATACATTTTAGTATTTTATAACCAGTGTTTTCTGATTATTGAGATTCATATCGGGCCCATATGATGTACCAAAACCGTCGATTTCATGAGGATTAATACCGTCAACATCTTTTACTGGTAAATAGTATCTTTCTTTTACAACATATCTACCATCACCAAGATTTTGGAGCACCTCACTTTTATCAACGGCTTTATAATGTCTTACTACCATCATACCTGTTTTTTTAGAAGGAAAGACAACAGGAGTACCTGTGTTTGTATTGCGGGTTAGTGTTGTTAGTTCTAACACAGGATGCCCATTATAAATACCAGTGTCAATATCGAAAAGTATATGACCCATACCATCAAGATTTACAGGTAATACACTCTTATCAACAAAGGCAATACCACCACCAAACATTTTACCTCTCATTGTATCTGGGATTTTATCAGCCGTTGTATAACTGGATAATGGTTTCATATCAAAATCACCGATAAATTTGGCTTGTTTAATGAGCTCTTTGTATTCATCTACTGTTTTCGGCCCACCTGTTGGCGGTGCTGATGGTTGACCTGCTGCCGTTATTTCGACAACTCGTTTGTTAGCATTCCAATGAACTGTTGCACCTAAGTTTTCGGAAACGAATCTTAGGGGTACATAAGTTCTTGAGAACCTAATTTGAGCCGGGGCACCTGCGTCAACACGTCTACCATTTACAGTAGCAGAAGACTGACCAATTCTTTGAGTTATAATGGTGCCCGGTTTGGAAATGGTCACTGTTTTAGTAGAGTTTTCCCAACCAACTGAAGCACCAAGAGCCTCTGATACATCACGAAGGGGAATATAGGTTTTACCTTTCTCGATAAAGCCTGTTGCTTTGTTAAGCCCGTTGATATAGATTGGTGTATTTACGGGACTTGCAAATACCGTCATTGACATTGAGGCTATTGCTATTACTAATAGCACACCTATTGATTTTTTATTTATGATTTTTCTCATATTTATTACCTCTTTCTATATATTATATGTGTTTTACTATAATACACTTTTTATAATTTGATTGGGTTTAAAATAGTTTTAGTCATTATTATAATAAAGCTACTCCCAGAATTAAGATCATCTTCCTTTTTTATTCGTCAATTAAATATTGGTTCTTCTTACCATTAATTCCAGTTATTTTGTACCTACATTGTTCCTTATTTGGCCTTTTTGTTCCTATTTCACCCGATTTGTTCCTATTTTGATTTTATAATTTTTACCACAAACTGTAAATTAGGCATTTTGTACCTACTTTTGTACCTTGTGTTCCTGGTTTGTTCCTGGTTAAAAGCCTAAATAGGAACATTTATTTGGCTTAAAATAAGGCTTTCTAGTAGTTTGTACCTTTGTTCCTTGTTTAGAATAGAAACTAAGTTAAATAAATAGAATCACTAAAATAGACCTATTACGCATATAAAGAGTTTTGTCAGAATAAGTAGGAACAAAGGTACACATGGGAATTCCACCTAATTTTTACTGTGATTAGATGGCTTATAGCGTATTTTTTTGAATAACCCACATTAATAAAGTTATATGCTAGAATATTAATGTGAAGATATAACTTCATAATGCTAGCCGATCATAATTTACTTAGTTCTCTTTTTCTTTCCGTAGTTCTTTGGAAGGTTATAGTTCTCGAGGCCATCCCACTGAATAAGATAAAACTCAACCTGTTCAATTGATGGGCTAGGAACATCAACATCTTTTTTATTATTACGAGTGTTTGAACGCTTAGCAGTATTCTCATGCTTAGGCGTTGATGGTTCAGCAGTTCCATCGGAAGCTAGGAATAAATGGAACCTTCTTAGATGAGACAAATAACCATTAACAAGTGATTTAACATTACCGGACGAATTTTCAGAGAGAGCCTTTATTAATGAATTATTTGCTTCATTCTCAAAATCAGTAGAAGCCACTACATTCCAGAATAGGTCTTTGTTCCCTTTTCTCCAAAGGTAGAAAGTGTCTGTATAAGCAGTATTGATTGTTCGTTTTGAAATGTTCTGGCTATGTAAGAATTCCCTGTATAAAGAACGCAGCTCATCATATGATAAAGCTTTCATTTTATTTATATTCAAGTTGAAACCTCCTCACTGATTTATGATAAAATTTCTGGTTAAGAAACAAATCCAAAACCTTTCCTTTATTATAGCATACCCCTACCACCTTTCGCCAAATCGTTCAGGTTTTGCCAAATAGTGCACCCCCCCTATAAAAAATCCTCCTAGACATAAGCCTAAGAGGACATAAAACACACTCAAATATTCT
>CAZBAK010000104.1:0-3207 GCA_964489715.1 uncultured Tissierella sp.
TAGGTGTAGATGTTGGAGAAGTAGAAACTCTTGCCCACTATAAGGGAGCAAAACTTTTTCAAGATGATGTAGATTTTATACTGGATGTAGGTGGTCAGGATATGAAATCTATGAAGATAAATAATGGTGTTATAGATGATATACTTTTAAATGAAGCATGTTCTTCGGGATGTGGTTCTTTTATTGAAACATTTGCTCAAAATGTAAATATGGATGTAGGAGACTTTTTGGACTCAGCCTTATTTGCTGAAAATCCAGTAGATCTAGGCTCTAGATGTACTGTATTTATGAATTCCATGGTAAAACAAGCTCAAAAAGAAGGGGCAACTGTTGGAGATATAGCAGCAGGACTTTCTTATTCAGTTATAAAAAATGCCCTTCAAAAGGTAATAAAGATAAGAGATCCTAAAGAACTTGGAGAAAATATAGTTGTTCAAGGTGGAACTTTTTATGGAGATGCAATCTTGAGATGTTTTGAATTGGTTTCAGAAAGAGAAGCTATAAGACCTAACTTAACTGGACTTATGGGAGCTCTAGGATCAGCTATAATAGCTAAGGAAAGATATGATGGTGGAGAATCTAGGATCTTAAAGTTGGATGAAATAAATGAATTATCCTATAGGTCCATAGAGGGTAAATGCGGAAGATGTACAAATAATTGCCAACTTAATATAATTAAGTTTTCAGATGGTACTAACTATATAACAGGAAATAGATGTGAAAAAGGTGTAGGCATAAAAAATAAGGAAGCAGATCTTCCAAATTTATTTGAATATAAATATAATAGAACATTTCAATATCAGCCTTTAGAGTTGGAAGAGGCAAGTAGAGGAAGAGTGGGGATACCTAGAGTTTTAAATATGTATGAAAACTACCCATTCTGGAGTGAGTTTTTTAGAAGTTTAGGCTTTAGAGTTGAACTTTCCTGTGAATCCAGTAGAAAGGTATATGAAAAGGGTCTTACCTCTATACCAAGTGAGACAGCCTGCTATCCTGCTAAAATGGTTCATGGACATGTAATGGATCTGATAGAAAGAGATATAGATTTTATATTTTATCCTTCAGTATTTTACGAGAAAAATGAAAATGCCAATGTAGATAACCATTTAAACTGTCCAGTAGTTGTAGGTTATCCAGAGCTTATAAAGGTAAATATAGTAGAATTAGAGGAAAAAGATGTAAAGTTTTTAAATCCATTTATAAGCTTTGATCATAAGAGAAGCTTAGAAAATGAACTCTATAAGAGCCTAAAGGACTTTGGTATAAGTAAAAAGGAAATAGTTGAAGGAGTAAATATAGGTCTTTTAGAGATGGAAAACTATAAAAAAGATATCAGGGAAAAAGCCCAAGAGACTTTAGAATATATAGAAGAAAATGATATTAAGGGAATAGTGCTGGCAGGAAGGCCTTATCATCTAGATAAGGGTATAAACCACGGTATTCCAGAGCTTATTACATCTCTGGGTATGGCAGTTTTGACAGAAGATAGTATAGAACACTTAGGAGATCTAGATGAAGAATTGAGGGTATTGGACCAGTGGACATACCACTCTAGACTTTATAGGGCGGCTCAATATGTTACTAAAAATAAAAATTTAGAGATGATACAGCTGAATTCATTTGGCTGTGGCCTAGACTCTGTTACAATAGATCAGGTTCAAGAGATCCTTCATTCCTCTGGCAAGATATCAACAGAACTTAGAATAGATGAGATAAGCAACTTAGGAGCAGCAAGAATAAGAATAAGATCCTTACAAGCTGCCCTAGAAGAAAAAGATGAAAGAGATATAGTGCCTCTTCCTTTTGAATATGAAATAGAAGCATTTACAAGAGAAGACAAGAAAAATCATACCTTGTTAATTCCTCAAATGTCGCCTATTCACTTTAGGCTAATAGAAAAATCCTTAAGACTTTCAGGCTATAATGCAGTTGTTATGGAAGAGTATGATAATCAGGTTGATGAGGGTTTGAAATATGTTAACAATGACGCCTGCTATCCATCCATAGTAGTGGTGGGACAGTTTATAGCAGCTCTTAAGTCAGGGAAATATGATCTAGACAATACATCCCTAGTTATTTCTCAAACTGGAGGTATGTGTAGAGCTTCTAACTATGTAGCATATTTGAGAAAAGCTTTAAAGGAAGCAGGCTATGGAAATATACCAGTTATAAGTGTAAGTGCTCAGGGAATAGAGAAAAATCCTGGCTTTAGATTTACACCAAATATGGCTAGGAGATCTTTGATGTCTGTCTTGTTAGGTGACCTTATATCAAGAGTAACCCTAAGAATAAGGCCCTATGAGAAGATTGAAAACTCTACCAATATATTGGCTGAAAAATGGATGAAGATCATAGAAGAAAGCTTAAAGGACTTAAATAGAATTAGCTTTATAAACCTTTCAAAGAGCATAATAGAATCTTTTGAAAGAATTGAAATCCTAGATATTGAAAAGCCAAAAGTTGGTATAGATGGTGAAATACTAGTAAAATTCCATCCTGGCGCAAACAACAACTTGATAGATATCTTGGAAGCAGAAGGAGCAGAAGCGGTCCTAGGAGATATGACAGATTTCCTGCTATACTGCCTCTACAATGCAGACTTTAAAAATAAAAGTTTAGGTAAAAAATATAGTACTAAACTATTTGCAGATATGGCTATAAAATATATTGAGTACTATAGAGATCCTATAAGACAGATGCTAGCTAAAAGTGAAAGATTTACAGCTCCAAAGACTATCTATGAAATAGCAGATAGGGCCCAAGAATTGATTTCCCTAGGAAACCAATATGGGGAAGGATGGCTCTTAACTGGTGAGATGGTAGAACTTGTATCTACAGGAGTAGAAAATATAGTATGTGTTCAACCTTTTGGATGTCTTCCAAATCACATAACTGGAAAGGGAATGATCAAGGGTATAAGAGATATATATCCTAATGCAAATATAGTTCCCATAGACTATGACCCAGGTGCAAGTGTTATAAATCAAATAAACAGAATAAAACTTATGCTGTCAAAGGCTAAGGAGAATATAGAAAAAAAAGAAAAAAAGGAAATAATAGCAAAATAAGCTAAAAACAAGACTGGCTAGTGGAGATCATTAGTCAGTCTTGTTTTTTCTTAAAGATAGATTTATATAGCTATAAAATTGGTTAAAAACTATAATTTTAAATTTAATATACGATATAATAAGTAAGGGTATTGGAAGA
>CAZBAK010000105.1:0-2957 GCA_964489715.1 uncultured Tissierella sp.
AATTGTGATAGAAGTCTTCTCAGATATGGTTTTTATAAAAGAGGAGATGCACTCTTAAAGATGTTCTTTTTAAGACTTAAAAAGATCCTATTTGCCAATATGATTCCTATAATTATACTCTGCCTGGGACTAGTCCAACTTATATACAGCTATAATCCAGATAGAATAGCTGAGGCTGTTCCTCTAGTATTGTCTACACTAGCCTTGGGAATATTTTTTTCGGTTCATTATCTATTTATATACTATATACTACAGCCCTTTACCACAGATCTTAAAACAAAGAGTCCACTATACAATATTATAAATGCTCTAGTATATTTTATATCTTACTTATTTATAAATGCGGAGATTTCTGCAATAAAGTTACTTCCATATATAATAGTTATGGTAATACTATATATAAGTATGGCTATGATTTTAGTCTATAAAAAAGCTCCAAAGACATTTAGAGTTAAATAAATATTTGAAATATAGGATTAGGCCTTGTAACTTTCAAAATTTTGAAAGCCACAAGGCCTAAATTTTTATCTATAGAAATATAAATAGGCAAGAGAGACTATTATCAAATTATATTTCCTAAGAAATATTTGTAGAGAGCAATGTAAAAATGTCCTATTTATGTTATACTATTAAAAAACTATACAAGGAGGAATTTTAGTGAAATTTGTTGGTGAAGCTTTAACTTTTGATGACATTCTTTTAGTTCCAGGGAAGTCTGAAATACTTCCAAGAGAGACAAATATAAATACTCAATTAACTAAAAAAATAAAACTAAATATACCACTTATGACAGCTGGTATGGACACTGTAACAGAAAGCAAGATGGCTATAGCTATAGCTCGTGAAGGTGGTATAGGTATTATTCATAAAAATATGACCATAGCTCAACAGGCTCTAGAGGTTGATAGAGTAAAGAGATCAGAACATGGTGTTATAACAGATCCATTTTATCTATCTAAAGAACACACTGTATCAGATGCTTTAGAACTTATGGAAAGATATCGCATATCAGGAGTTCCCATAGTAGATAAGAGTCATAAATTGGTTGGAATAGTAACCAATAGAGATATAAGATTTGAAAAAGACTATTCAAAGAAAATTGACCATGTAATGACAAAGGAAAATCTAATAACTGGTGAAAGAGGCATAGAGATGGATGATGCCCTAGAGATTATGAAAGACTATAAAATAGAAAAACTACCTTTAGTAGATGATGATTATAAACTAATAGGCCTTATAACTATAAAAGATATAGGAAAATCAATAAAATATCCTAACTCCGCTAAGGATAGCGAAGGAAGGCTACTTGTAGGAGCAGCAGTTGGAGTTACAGAAGATATGCTAGAGAGAGTAGAAGCCCTAGTAAAGGCAAAGGCAGATGTAATAGTTCTAGATACAGCCCATGGACATTCTAAGGGAGTTATGGAAGCAGTTAAAAAGATTAAAAGAGAATATAAAGGTCTGCAAGTAATAGCAGGAAATGTAGCAACTGCAGAAGCTACAGTAGACTTGATCAAGGCAGGGGCAGATGCAGTTAAGGTAGGTATTGGACCAGGTTCAATATGTACTACAAGAGTAGTAACAGGCATAGGAGTGCCACAGGTAACAGCTATAATTAACTGTGCAGAGGCAGCAAAGGAATATGATATTCCAGTTATAGCAGATGGGGGAATAAAGTTTTCAGGAGATATAACTAAGGCTATAGCAGCAGGGGCAAATGTTGTAATGGCAGGTTCACTTTTTGCAGGAACTCAAGAAAGTCCTGGAGAAGAGGTCCTATTTGAAGGAAGAAGATATAAAGAATATAGGGGAATGGGTTCTCTTGGAGCTATGGATGCAGGAAGCAAGGATAGATATTTCCAAGAAGATGCTAAAAAATATGTTCCTGAAGGAGTAGAAGGAAGAATTCACTTTAAAGGAGCTCTAGGAGAAGTAGTCTATCAATTAATAGGAGGACTTAAGTCTGGTATGGGATATGTAGGAGCAAAAGATATACCAACGCTTCAAGAAAAGTCCCAATATGTAAAGATAACTTCAGCATCCCTAGTAGAAAATCATCCACATAACATACAAATCACAAACGAAGCTCCAAACTATAATAAATAAGAGGAGGAAATCTTAGTGAAAGACTTTATAGATAAAAGTATAGAAGAAATAAAAGAGACAATAGGAGATGGAAAGGCAATCTGTGGACTTTCAGGAGGAGTAGATTCTTCTGTTGCAGCAGTACTTGTTCACAAGGCCATAGGAGACAACTTAACTTGTATCTTTGTAGACCATGGTTTACTTAGAAAAAATGAACGTGAAGAAGTAGAAGAAGTATTTAAAAAAGAATACCATATGAATCTAATAACAGTAGATGCAGAGGAAAGATTCTTAAATAAGCTTAAGGGAGTAACAGATCCAGAAGAAAAGAGAAAAGTAATAGGAGAAGAGTTTATAAGAGTATTTGAAGAAGAAAAAGAAAAACTTGAGGGTATAGACTTTTTAGTTCAGGGAACAATATATCCAGATATAGTTGAAAGTGTAAACAAGGACGGGTCAGTGGCAGTTAAGAGCCATCACAATGTAGGAGGACTTCCAGAAGAACTTGGCTTTAAACTAGTAGAGCCTCTTAAGACTCTCTACAAGGAAGAAGTAAGAGAGCTGGGAAGAGCACTTGGTATATCAGCCCATATAGTAGATAGGCAACCTTTCCCAGGACCAGGTCTTGGTGTAAGATGTCTTGGAGAGATTACAAAGGAAAAGCTAGAAATATTAAAAGAAGCAGACTATATTTATAGAGATGAAATAGATAAGGCTGGCTTAAGTATATGGCAATACTTTGCAGTGCTTCCAAACCTTCAATCCGTAGGAGTAATAGATGGTCAAAGAACCTACTGCCATACAGTAGCTCTAAGAGCTGTAAACTCCCAAGATGGAATGACAGCAGACTTTGTAGAGATACCAATGAGCCT
>CAZBAK010000106.1:0-2891 GCA_964489715.1 uncultured Tissierella sp.
CTGAAGAAATATGGCAAAGGTATCGTGAAGGTAAAGGTTTAATTACCAATCACCGAAAAGAAGAATTGATTCAGGAGAAATACCATTATGTGCCTGGACAAAAAACACCACGTTACTACCAACGAATTGCAGTTAATCGAACAATTGAAGCTATTGGTGATGGACAAGATAGATTATTACTTGTAATGGCAACTGGAACAGGTAAGACGTATACGAGTTTCCAGATTATCTGGCGCTTATGGAAAGCTGGTAAAGCCAAGAAAGTCCTTTATTTAGCGGATCGAAATATTCTAATTGATCAAACGATGTCAAATGATTTTGGGCCATTGGCAGATGTAATGACCAAAATAGAAAACAGAAAGATGGACAGTTCGTTTGAAATTTATATGTCTCTTTATCACCAGTTAAGTGATGAAGATGGTCAGGAACCATTTAGGGAGTTTTCACCCGATTTTTTTGACGTAATTATTGTAGATGAAGCTCATCGAGGTAGTGCAAGGGACGAATCACGATGGCGAAAAATTCTGGACTATTTTGGCTCAGCAATTCAGATAGGAATGACTGCTACTCCAAAATCTGATGCGAATGTGAATACATTTGAATACTTTGGAAATCCAATCTATACCTATTCACTGAAGCAAGGTATTGATGATGGGTTCCTCGCTCCATACAAAGTAGTTAGGGTTAGCCTCGATAGAGATATAGAAGGTTATCGTCCTTCTAAAGGTGAGACAGATAAGTTTGGACAAGAAATAGAAGACCGAATCTACACAGGATCCGACTTTGACAGAAGAATGATACTTGAAAAACGAACAAAAGTCGTAGCGGAAAAAGTGACTGAGTATCTAAAGAAGAATGACCGAATGACCAAAACGATTATATTTTGTGAGAATATTAATCATGCAGAGAGAATGCGAAGAGAGTTAGTTAACTTAAATTCAGATTTAGTAAAAGAAGATTCAAGATATGTTATGAAAATAACTGGAGACGATGATGAAGGAAAAGCACAATTAGATAACTTTATCGATGTTGACAGTAAGTATCCAGTCATTGCAACAACGAGTAAACTCCTAACAACTGGTGTTGATGCAAAGATGGTAAAATTGATTGTCTTAGATTCAAATATTTCTTCTATTACTGAATTTAAACAAATAATTGGTAGAGGTACCAGGTTAAGAGTAGAAGATGGAAAGACGCACTTTACTATAATGGATTTCCGTAATGCTACTCGTCTTTTTGCAGATCCGTTATTTGATGGCCCTCCAGAACTGGAAGTTGACATTGATGATGGAGCGGAAATGCCAGATGATGAAGATTTAGATACGGAATACAAGGATTATGATGACGAGGAGTTAATAGATTTAGATGGAGATTGTAATGACCCTTACGTAGATATACCACCTTCCACTGAGACAGAAGATGAAGGATACGTGAAGTACTATGTAGATCACGTCCCTGTACGAGTTTTGAATGAAACTGTGTCTTATTATGACAAGGACGGTAATTTAGTTACAGAAGGAATTAAAGAATACAATAAAAAAACGATACTAAATGAATACTCTACATTGGACGACTTTATTAATAAATGGTCTCAAGAAGAACAAAAAGATGTTATTATAGAAGAGTTGAAAGATAAAGGCATCCTGTTAGAAGAACTTGAAGGTGAATTTGGTGAAGAATATGATCCGTTTGACCTCATACTTCATGTAGCGTATGGTCAAAAGATGATGACTCGCTCTGAAAGAGCGAAGAAAGCTAAAAAAGCAATTGCGTTAGAGAACTATTCAGATTCTGCCCGTGAAGTGATAGAAGCATTGATTGAAAAGTATCAAGACGATGGTTATGCAAACTTTAATGACATTCAAGTACTTAAATTAGAGCCCTTTATTCAAATGGGTAATCCAATGAAGATAACGAAATCATTTGGTGGAAAAAACGAATATCTCGAAGCGATGAAAGAATTAGAGGAAAGTCTTTATGCTTAATTTGTAATTGTAACTGAAGGAGAAGAATGATGACAATAGATACGATGGTAAGAAGAATTCAGAATATTATGCGCCAAGATGCAGGAGTAGATGGTGATGCCCAGCGTGTTTCACAACTTGTTTGGATGATATTCTTAAAAGTATACGACTCAAAAGAAGAAGAATGGGAGTTTATGGAAAACGACTATGAATCCATTGTCCCTGAAGAACTGAAATGGAGAAATTGGGCGACTGACAATAAAGATGGTAAAGCAATGACGGGTGAGTCTTTATTGAAATTTATCAATAATGAATTATTTCCTACATTGAGTGATTTAGAAATTGATGAATATACTCCAAGACGTGCGGCGATAGTGAAGACTGTTTTTGAAGATGCAAATAATTATATGAAAGATGGCGTATTACTCAGACAAGTTATCAATGTATTAAATGAGATTGACTTTAATGACTACGACGAACGCCATGCTTTCAATGATGTATATGAATCATTCCTACAAAGCCTACAAAGTGCTGGGAATGCAGGAGAATTCTATACACCTCGAGTTTTAACTGAATTTATAATTGCAGCATTAAATCCAAAAATTGGAGAAAGAGTAGCGGATTATGCGGTGGGTACAGGTGGATTCCTAACCAGTGCGATAGAGCATTTGCGTGAGCAAGAAAAAACTCCTGCAGATCGAGAAACAGTAAATGAAAACGTCGTAGGTGTTGAAAAAAAAGGAATGCCTTATATGCTGGGTGTAACCAATTTGATACTTCATGATATAGATGCTCCGAATCTTATCCATGATAATTCACTAACGAAAAATGTTCGTGATATATCTGATGAAGACAAAGCAGACATTATTGCAATGAATCCTCCATATGGCGGCGTCGAAGGAGAAGGAATACAAGCGAACTTCCCGA
>CAZBAK010000107.1:0-2858 GCA_964489715.1 uncultured Tissierella sp.
TAAGTGCTGTGTATCAGGCTGTAGTGAAGTTAGAATAAATGAAGAAGATAAGACCATGACAGCTGGAGATATAGTTGTAAAAGAAGGAGAATATATATCTTTAGATGGAAATACTGGAATAGTATATCTAGGAGAGATAGATAAGGTACTTCCAGAATTAAGTGGAAGCTTTGGTAAGTTTATGGAATTTGTAGATGAGATAAAGACAATGGGAGTTAGAGTAAATGCTGATAATCCTAAGGATGCTAAACAAGGATTAAAGTTTGGAGCAGAAGGTATAGGTCTTTGTAGAACAGAGCATATGTTCTTTGGAGAGGGAAGGATACTCTCAGTAAGAAAGATGATAATGGCAAATAATCCTGAAGAAAGAAGACGTGCATTGGATGAGCTTCTTCCTGTTCAAAGGAAAGACTTTTATGAACTCTATAAGGCTATGGGAGATAGACCAGTAACTATAAGGTTTTTAGACCCACCTCTACATGAATTTATTCCTAGCAGAAAACAAGATATAGAAGAATTAGCTGAATCTATGAATATTTCTTTCCAGGATTTAAAAAATAGAGTTGAAGATCTTCAAGAAATGAATCCTATGCTAGGTCATAGAGGCTGTAGACTAGCTGTTACCTATCCTGAAATTTATAGAATGCAAGTTAGGGCAGTTATAGAAGCTGCTATTGATATAAAAGAAGAAGGATTTAATATTCTACCAGAAATTATGATTCCACTGGTAGGCCACATAAAGGAATTAGAATATGTTAAAACTGAATTAATTGAAGAAATTGAAGATGTATTTAATGAAAGAAATAATAAAGTAGATTATTTAATAGGCACAATGCTTGAAGTTCCAAGAGCTGCTGTAACGTCAGATGAAATAGCAAGAGAAGCTGAGTTCTTTAGCTTTGGTACTAACGATTTAACTCAGATGACTTTTGGATTTTCAAGAGATGATGCTGGAAGCTTTTTAAATGAGTATGAAGAAAAGGGTATACTAGAAGAAGCACCATTTGAAAAGATAGATAGAGATGGAGTAGGAAAACTTATGGAGCTTAGTATAAAGCTTGGAAGAGAAACTAGACCAGATATAAAGCTTGGCATATGTGGAGAGCATGGAGGAGAACCTAGTTCAGTAGAATTTTGTCATATGATAGGATTAGACTATGTATCTTGTTCACCTTTTAGAGTTCCAATTGCCAAACTTTCAGCAGCACAAGCAACAATAAATCATAAGTAAGATATTAATATAAACAGAAAAAGGTAAGGTCTGATCCTTGCCTTTTTTCTGTTTTTATAGAGAAAAATAATAAGTATAAATTTATAGCTTATTTTTTCTCTCCATATATGATAAAATATAAGATGGATGTAAAAAATTGGAGGAAAGTAAATGAATTTTAAGTTAGGAGACATACTAGAAGGAGAAATTATAGATTTCACCTATGAAGGAAAAGGTGTAGTTAAAATAGATAGTTTTATAATATTTGTTTTAGGTGGAGTTATAGGAGATAAGATAAGTTTTAAAATTACAAAAGTAAAGAAAAACTTTGCAGAAGGTGAAATGTTAGAAGTAATTGAAGCTTCTAAAGACAGAGTAGAAAGAAATAAGGATATAAATGAAGCCATGGGAGTAGTCCCACTTATAGATTATGACTATAATAAAGGCTTAGAGTGGAAAAGAGAAAAGATAGAGAAAGATTTAGAAAAAATAGCTGGACTTACAAATATAGATATAAAGCAAACCATAGGTATGGAAACACCATTTGCCTATAGAAATAATGTTCAGATTGCAGTTGGAAAAAAAGGTCCTAAAACTATTGTAGGATTTTACGAACTAGGTACAAATGAGATTGTAGATATGGAAGAAAGTATATTGATAAGTAAAAAAGCTAATATAGCTTTCAAAGCCATAAGAGAATGGATAGAAAAATATAATATAGCAGCCTATAATAAAAAGACTAATCAGGGTAATCTTAGACATATTGGAATAAGAATCAATAAAGATGATAAACTAATGGTTATCCTAGTAACAGCTAATAAGAAACTTGATAAGACTGAGGAATTAATAGAAAGTCTAAAAGAAAAACAAGTAGTTAGTATATATCAAAATATAAATAATACTAAAGGTTCGGCTACCTTTGGAAAGGAATACAAACTACTTTATGGTCATGAATATTTAATGGAAACCATAGGTAAATACAAGTTCAAAGTTTCACCAAATTCTTTTTTACAAGTAAATAGAAAACAAGTAGAAGTACTATATGACAAGGCTATGGAATATTTAAATCCTAAAAAAGAAGAAGTAATAGTTGATCTTTATTCAGGGATAGGTACTATATCCCTATATGTTGCAGAAAAAGCTAAAAGAGTAATAGCTATAGAGTCAGTTAAAAAAGCAGTAGATGATGCTAAATATAATTCAACTTTAAATAATATCAATAATATAAGATTTTTAAAAGGTAAGGCTGAATTAATATTTCCAAAACTAGTAGAAGAAGGCTTAAAAATAGATAAACTAATACTTGATCCACCTAGAAAAGGTTGTGAAAAAGCAGTTTTAGAAGCAATAGTAGATGTGAGTCCTGAAAGTATAGTTTACGTTTCATGTAATCCAAGTACACTTGCAAGGGACATAAAATACTTGGCCGAAAATGGATACAAGCTAAAAGAAGTGCAACCAGTAGATATGTTCCCCCACACAGCCCACATTGAAGTCGTAACACTACTTACAAAGTAAGTAGATGTACGTCTCATGTCAAGAATGTCCAAGAACTCGACCTTAGGGAGAAGTGATTGGTTACATTCTACGGCTGAAGTTGTAACACTACTTACAAAGTAAGTAGATGTAGGTCTCATGTTATATAAAT
>CAZBAK010000108.1:0-2805 GCA_964489715.1 uncultured Tissierella sp.
GGTCTAATTCTTTATCCATTTGTAAACCACTTGATACTATTTATCCTGTTATTCTTTAAAACTTTTTTACCCAATTTCGTTCCAGTTGAGAACTTTAAACCTCTACAAATATTAGTTTTATCAGCTTTCCTATTTGTTTTTAACTACTCCCACTCTATCGTTGCTGGTGGTTTACTGCTTATGTCGTATACTACTCTATTTACTTCTGCTACTTCGTCTGTTATTCTCTTGGATATTTTTTCAAGTATATCTAGTGGTATTGGATACCAATTTCCTTCCATACCGTCTTTGGATGTTACTGCTCTTAGGGCTACTGTGTGTAGGTAGGTTCTTTTTCCGTCTAGAACTCCTACTGATTGTATGCCTGGTAGGACAGCGAAGTATTGCCAGATATCTAATTCTGCCTTTTCTACTTCTTCTCTAAATATCATGTCTGCTTCTCTTAGGATTTCAGCTTTTTCTCTAGTTACCTCTCCTAGGATTCTAATGCCTAGTCCTGGTCCTGGGAAGGGCTGTCTATCTACTACTTCGTCTGATAGGCCCATCTCTCTACCTGCTTCTCTTACTCCTTCTTTAAAGAGTTCTCTTAGAGGTTCTACTATCTTAAAGTCTACGTCTTCTGGAAGTCCACCTACATTGTGATGGGATTTTACTGCTAGTTTTCCATCTTCTTGAACTGATTCTATAACATCTGACTTGATAGTTCCCTGGATTAGATAGTCTATATCGTCTAGTTTTTGCTGCTCTTCTTCAAAGACTCTGATAAACTCTTCTCCAATTATCTTTCTCTTCTCTTCAGGATCTGTTACTCCCTCTAGCTTATCCATAAATCTATCTTCTGCATCTACTGTGATCAGGTTCATCTTAAATTCATCTTTAAAGGTTTTTTCTACCTGTTCTCTTTCACCTTTTCTTAAGAGTCCATGGTCTACAAAAACACAGATTAGATTATCTCCTATGGCCTTGTGAACCATAACTGCTGCTACTGATGAATCTACCCCACCTGATAGGCCACAGATGGCCTTTTTATCTCCAATTTCTGCTCTAATTTCTTCTATACTCTTATCTAAAAATTCTTTCATTATATCTAGCCACCTTATCTACTATAGTTTGGTGCTTCTTTAGTTATATCGATATCGTGTGGATGGTTTTCTACTAGGGATGATGAAGTTATCTTCATAAACTTAGCTCTTTCCTGTAGTGTTGGTATATCTTTAGCTCCAACATAACCCATACCTGACTTTATTCCCCCAACTAATTGGAAGATAACGTCGCTTAGAGGTCCCCTATAGTGAGTTCTACCCTCTACACCTTCTGGTACATACTTTTTAGTATCTTCCTGGAAGTATCTATCCTGGCTACCAGCACTCATAGCGCCTAGTGAACCCATACCTCTATAAACCTTATATCTCTTACCCTGGAATAGTATTTCTTCACCTGGTGCTTCCTTAGTTCCTGCAAAAAGTGATCCTGCCATTACAGTATCTGCTCCTGCTGCTAAAGCCTTTGTTATATCTCCTGAATACTTGATTCCACCATCTGCTATGATTGGAACTCCATACTTCTTTCCTGCCTTAGCTGCTTCTATAACTGCAGTAAGTTGTGGAACTCCTATTCCTGTTACTACTCTTGTAGTACAAATAGACCCTGGTCCTATACCTACCTTAACAGCATCTGCTCCTGCCTTGATAAGAGCTTCTGTTCCTTCTTCAGTAGCCACGTTTCCTGCTATTATCTGAAGATCTGGATAGTCTTCTTTGATACTTCTAACAGTGTCTATTACTCCCTTAGAATGACCATGAGCTGTATCTATTACGATAACATCTACCTTAGCCTTTACTAGAGCGTCTATTCTCTCTCTAACATCTGCAGTAACTCCTACAGCTGCACCTGCAAGTAGTCTACCCTCAGAATCCTTGGATGAATCCGGATGCTGGATAGTCTTTTCTATATCTTTTATAGTGATAAGTCCCTCTAGCTTGTAATCATCATCTACTAGTAAAAGTTTTTCTATCTTATACTTTTTCATCTCTTCTAGAGCTGCATCCATAGATATACCCCTATGGCCTGTTACTAAGTTTTCCTTAGTCATAACATTGTCTATTTTCTGCTCTATATTATCTTCAAATCTTATGTCCCTATTAGTGATAATTCCTTCTAGAGTCATATCTTCTGCTACAACTGGAACTCCCGAGATGTGATAGGTCTCCATTAATTCTAAAGCGTCCTTTACCTTATGTTCCTTGGACAGATAGAAAGGATTAGTGATAACTCCATGTTCTGACCTCTTCACCTTGTCTACTTCTAAAGCTTGTTCTTCTATAGACATATTCTTGTGGATAATTCCTATACCACCCTCTCTAGCCATGGCAATAGCCATCCTAGCCTCAGTCACAGTATCCATACCTGCTGATAGCAATGGTATATTTAAATTGATCTTCTTAGTTAAACGTGTCTTAATGCTCGTCTCCCTCGGCAATATCTCAGATGCACAAGGTACCAGTAATACGTCGTCAAATGTTAAACCTTCTCCTACAAATTTCAAATCAATTACCCCCCTAATTCTTTTCAATTAGTATACCACAACTAGCTGGAGTTTTAAACTAGTTCATCAATTTTTAAGTCTACAAACGTTGCTCTTCTAGGTCTTTTACCCAACTTTCTTCCACTAAAGCGAAGAAAAACTTGTAGAAAACCAAAACTTCTATATAATTTAAGATAAGAAGACTATATTGAAGTGAGAATATCAGAGTCAATAACTCACCACTTAGAGTCTAACGACTCTTGAAGTGGGAGCTTGCAAAA
>CAZBAK010000109.1:0-2500 GCA_964489715.1 uncultured Tissierella sp.
TATACTAGAGTTATATCCATCTTTTTTCTATAAACAAAGCTTTATATTTTTGATAATATCGTTTTCTTTAAGTCTATAACTATTCTCTACTTCCACTCTTGCTCTTCTATAGCATATTTTTTAATCCTATTTAAGAGAAGAGTATGGGTTACTTTAAGGCTCCTAGCCGTAGCCCTTATACTAGGGTTTTTGGCTAGTTCCTCTACTATTATCTTTCTTTCAATTTTTTCTATGTAATCTATAAGCGATAAGTCGCCTAGATCTATCTCCCCTGGCCACTCTTCCATCTGGACTTGTCCATCTAATTCCAGGGTTCTCTGGTCTCTAGATAGATTTGCACTTTCAGTCTCACTCATGGATAGTATGTAGCCCAAGCAGCTTCTAGAAGCTGTCTTTATGGGAGTCATGTCTACTAGGAAGCTTTCCCCATCTATCAGGAGCTCCCTATTTCTGATAAAGTTATCCTGGCATCTGCCCCTTAAAAAATCTTCTATGGACTTATTGTCTATAAAGTCCATAATATTTTTCTCAAACAGATTTTCAGTGTGGCTTTTAAATATTCTCTCTGCCATATAATCATTAGAATATTTAATCCCACCACTAGTATCTAGCACTATTATACCCTTGGGTATTAGATCCAGTATCTTCTTCATCTCTATATTCTCATCTTCAAAAGCCAGGTAATCTATCTCTTCTAAAATCTTAACCCCATTGATCTTTAAGATATCCCCGACCATCTTCTGGTAGATTTCCTGTCCTATTTCAGGAATCACCAGGTAGATCACATATGAATACACTTCCATATTTTTTATGCCTATATCATAATCTTTAAGGACAGTTAGTATCTCATATGTCAAGTGTGGTCTATCTATATCAGTAATTATCTTTATTTTCTTATCCACTGTTTGATAAACCACCCTTCTCTTGGAATGTTTTTATTCCAATTTCATAAACTACCTATATAATCATTACACATATATAATAGCATAGGGTTAAATATAATACAAATGAATTTTTATATTCTCTATAATCCCTATCTCTAGCCCTTGTTAGATAATTCTACCTTTTATAAGTCCTCGGTTTAGAATTGTTCCACTTTCCCTTAAGCAAGAAAAAAAGAGACCCTCCGGCCTCTTTTTAGTCTTTATTTTATATGGCTTAAGATTAAATCTAGATAATCCCTTCCAGTCCTTATCTCCTGGCTAGATTTTATTAAATCCTTAGATAAGAGGATAAGTGCCCTCTCAACTAGGATTCTTTCATCCCTATCCTCTATAGAAGTTATATCCTCTACCTTGGAATCTCCTATAGTTCTTCTTAAAATCTCTAAGCCAGCCATGGCCAGACCATCTTCTAGGATATCTCTTAAATACCAGTCTAGAAAGCTTTCACTCTTAGATATTGGATCTTGAACTTCTTTTCTAATTTTTTTCTGGAACTTTTCCTGGAAGAGATCAAAAATATCTATTAAACTCCCTTCTAGATAGTCTTGAAACTTATCCACATGTGGATAGGTCCTGTCTTTACTTAGATAGCTCCTAACTAGGGGAAAGGTCAGATTTCCCAAGACATTTCCCAGATCGTAGCCTATGGGACCATAGAAGGCAAACTCTGGATCTATGACCTTGATTCCTCTTTCATTTATAAAGATAGATCCTGAATGCAGGTCCCCATGGATTAGAGCTTGGGAATAGTTTTTAAATCTATTCTTTAATCTGGCTGCCTCTAGATGAAGATCTGCATCTCCATATATATGTTCCTTTACAAAGTCTAAATTTTCATCCAGGATAATGTTTCTTCCTTTATAGTCATTAAAAGGTTCTGTAAAGACTAGATCTTCTGATATATCACACATGTCCTTATTTATATATCTAGCTAGTCTATCCTTCTTCTTATAGGGATCTAGAACTATGTCTGTTCCTGGTAGCAGACTATCTACTAAAAATGAAGAGATATCCTCGGCCAAATTACTATAGACTTTTCCATCTAGGAGTTCTAGTCTTAGATTTTTGTAATCTCCTATATCCTCCATAAGGATGGCATTCATCTTCTCATCATAGGAATAGACCTTGGGGGTCATGCCTCCTGTTAACTGATATTGAATCTCTAAGACTTCTGCCTCTATAAAGTTTCTTTTCACATCCAGGGGTCTTTGTGATGATCTAAGTAACTTATCTGCCTGCTTGACTATAAGTGACCTATCTCTAGATTTACTCCTAATCCTATAGACATAGTTTATATTTCCATCACCTATTTCTTCCACTTGCAAATCTTCATCTTCAGAAAAATAGTCCAACTTCCATCTCACATAATCTAGGATGGTCTCCCTATCAAACATAAAATACTCCCCATATTTCTCCACTCTAGGTCCTCCTTTAATAAAAATCTTTTACCTCTGTCTGAAAATATCTCTTAAGATCATAGGGAGAATAAATCCCCTTATCTGTCACTACACCACTTACCAGCTTGGCTGGTGTGATATCAAAGGAAGGATAATAGC